>JBDTYA010000029.1:0-8146 GCA_040005915.1 Ilumatobacteraceae bacterium | reverse complement strand
CCGTTCGAGCAGGCCATCAGGGATGGTCTGCTGCCCGCGACCCTGACGACGCTCGCCGGGACCTGGGGTGCCATCCATGACACCGGCGAACTCACCTACATGAACTTGGTTCACATGGACGGCATCGACGGCACCGATCCCGACGACCTCACTCGCGGTGAGATCGAGGGTCGTCGTCAGGCGATGTACGCGATCGATGCCTTGCGGCGATACACGCCCGGTTGCGAGGGGGCCCGCCTGCGCAACTTCGGCATGACGTTGGGGATCCGGGACACGCGCAAGATCGACGCCGAATACAACATGACGGAGCAAGACGTGCGCGATCAGGGTCGCTTCGAGGACTCGATCGGCATCTATCCGGAGTTCATCGACGGTTACGGCATCCTGATCCTCCCGACGACCGGTCGTTACTTCCAGATCCCGTACCGGAACCTCGTCCCGAAGGGTGTCCGCAACCTGCTCGTGGCCGGTCGCTCGTCGGGCGGCGACCGCGTGTCGCATGCCTCGACTCGTAACATGTCGTGCTGTGCAGTGCTGGGGCAGGGTGCCGGCGTCGCCGCAGCACTCTCGATCCACACCGGCGACGATCTCGGCTCCGTCGAGATCTCAGCGGTGCAGAAAGAACTCGACCGACAGGGCGTGCGCTACGAATAGCGGCGGCTCGCGATGAGCCACCGACCTTCCCCCGGTCACGGCGCTGGTCACAGCCACGATCACGGGGCTGCGGCGATGCGCGCAGGGGCGCGTCACATCAAGCCGTTGATGATCTCGTTCGCCCTGATCGTCGCCTTCCTCGGCGTGCAGATCGTCGTCGGGATCGTCACCGGTTCGCTGGCCTTGCTGTCGGACGCCGGCCACATGGCCACCGACGCGCTCGGGCTGGGAATGGCGATCGCCGCGATCCAGGCCGCGTCTCGCGGGCGGTTCCACCCGCAACGGACGTTCGGCCTGTACCGCCTCGAGATACTTGCGGCATTGGTCAATGCGGTGCTGCTGTTCGCCGTCGCCGGATACGTGTTGTTCGAGGCCATCGGCCGCATCGGTGACCCACGCGACGTCGCCTCGACCCCGGTGTTGATCGTCGGTGCCATCGGCCTGATCGTCAACGTGATCGCATTCCTGTTGCTGCGAGCCGGGGCGAAGGACAGCCTCAACATGCGCGGCGCATACCTCGAGGTGCTGTCCGACACCCTCGGCTCGGTCGGCGTCATCATCGCCGCAGTGATCTGGGGCATCACCGGATGGACCTGGGTCGACCCTGTGATCGGCGCAGTGATCGGGGTCTTCATCCTGCCTCGGGCATGGCGGCTCGGCCACGAAGCTCTCCTGGTGCTGGTGCAGGCCGCACCGGCCCGGCTCGACATCCCGGCCCTGCAGCGCGACCTGGCCGGCATCGTCGGCGTGGTCGACGTGCACGACGTGCACGTCTGGACATTGACGTCGGAGATGGAGGTCGCCACCGCTCACCTGATGGTCTCGGTCGGCACCGACTCGCACGCGGTGCTGGATCAGGCCCGGCAGATGTTGGCCGATCAGCACGGCATCACACATGCGACGTTGCAGATCGAGCCCGACGATCACCATGGATGCGACGAAGTGACGTGGTGACCGCCGCCAGCGGGACGCTCAGCGCGGCCGGAGTGGGAACGAGACGAAGCGCGACTCGGTGAAGAACTCGCGGCTGTGGGCGCCGCCCTCGCGGCCCATGCCGCTCTGCTTCATACCGCCGAACGGCTGACGGAGGTCGCGATCGAAGCCGTCGTTGATCCAGATCATGCCGGTCTTCAACCGCATCGCCGTGTAGTGCGCCGTTGTCTGGCTCTCGGTCCAGATGTAGCCGGCCAGGCCGTAGGTGGTGTTGTTGGCGATCGCCAGACCGTCGTCCACCTCGTCGAATGGCAATACGACTGCCACAGGGCCGAAGATCTCTTCCTGGCACACACGTGCCGAGGGCGGCGCTTCGACGATGATCGTCGGTTCGACGTAGAACCCGTTCTCCAGCGCCTCGGGTCGACCTCCGCCGGTGTGGATGCGGCCCTCGGTACGGGCCAGGTCGAGGTAGCCGGTGACGCGTTCGTACTGCGCCTTGGACACAAGTGGGCCGAGTCGCGTCGACGGGTCCGATGGCTCGCCGACCGTCCACTTCTTCGACTCGGCGGTGAAGCGCTCGAGGAACTCGTCGTAGATGCCGCGCTGCACCAGGATGCGTGATCCGGCGATGCACATCTGGCCGGAGTTGCCGAAGACCATCCCGGCGACGACCGGGATGGCACGGTCGAGGTTGGCGTCGTCGAAGACGAAGCATGCCGACTTGCCACCGAGCTCGAACGAGGTGCGCTTCAACTGCGCGCCGGCGCGAACCGCGATGTCGCGGGCTGTGCCCGGTGATCCGGTGAACGACACGCCGACGACATCGGGATGTTCCACCAACGGGACTCCGGCCTCGCGGCCGAGGCCGAGCACCATGTTGTACACCCCGGCGGGCAGGCCGGCCTCGTCGAAGATCTCGGCGAGGATGCGGATGGACAACGGCGAGTTCTCCGACGGCTTGTGCACGCACGAGTTGCCGTAGGCGAGGCACGGTGCCATCTTCCAGGTCGACAGCATGATCGGCGCGTTCCAGGGTGTGATCAACCCGAACACCCCGGCAGGGTCGGCGACCGTGTACGTCAACAATGTGTCGTCGCGGTTGAACGCGTGGTCGCCGGCGAGCTCCTGCTCCATCGCGAAGAAGCGGAAGTTCCATGCCGCACGGGTTGCCGCACGAGGCGCACCGGGCTTCGGCGACGGCCCGAGGGGATGGCCCATCTCGAGCGACTCGACGTGGTTGATCTCGTCCTGTCGCGCGTCGAGCAGGTCGGCGACGCGCATCAGGACTTCGCGCCTGAACGACGGCTTGGCCCGAGACCAGACCCCGCTGTCGAACGTCGCCTTTGCGGCGGCGACCGCCTTGCCGATGTCCGCCTCCTGCCCCCGCGCAGAGGTGCTGAACTGTCGTTCGGTAGCCGGATTGACGACTGGCAACGTCTCGCCGGACACCGAGTCGCAGAACTCGCCGGCGATGTAGTGACGTCCCGGCATCGCGGTAGCGGCTTGCACATCTACGTCGGTCATCAGCGTCATGGAGGCACGATAGTTGTCGTCGCCAACACGCTCAACACAGCGATTCCATCAGGAGGAACGCTCGACGCGGGCGTACGTCGCTGCCGGCGAGAGGTAGCGCGAGCTACCCGACCGTCTGTGTAAGCATTTTGACCGACTGTCGTTGGCTTGTTCAGGGAGCTGACACTGACGGGCGACCGGCACCTCGGTATCGTGAACGCGTGCAAGGCCGAAGTCGCGGAGGCTCCGGAGCCAGCCCACACCGAACAACGGAGGAATCGTGATGCCGGAGATCGAACGGACCGACGACGACTGGCGGACGACACTGAGCCCCGAGCAGTACGACGTGCTGCGCCGGGCGGGCACCGAGCGCGCCTGGAGTGGGAAGTACGTCGACGAGCACGCCGACGGCACCTATCACTGCGCGGCGTGTGGTGCGGAGCTCTTCGATTCGACGGCGAAGTACGAGTCGGGCAGTGGTTGGCCGAGCTTCTACGAGACCAAGGCGGCGGGAGCCGTCGAGCTGATCCAGGACAGGGGTCATGGCATGGTCCGTACCGAGGTCCGGTGCCGGCGATGCGACTCGCACCTCGGACACCTGTTTCCCGACGGTCCGGCACCCACCGGTCAACGCTTCTGCATGAACAGCCTCGCGCTCGACCTGGTTGTCGACGCCGGCGACAGCTGACCGCAACAGTGGCCAGGACGAGCGAACAACAACTTCTGCTCGGCGAGTGGGCTTGCCTCGGCATCCTGTATCCCGCGCCGAGGCACGGCTTTGCGATCGCCGCCGAGCTGAAACCCAACGGCGACATCGGCCGGGTCTGGTCGTTGTCGCGGGCGTTGACCTACCGCTCGCTCGAACAGCTGACCGCTCGTGGCTACATCCAAGTGGTCGGCGAGGAGCCGGGGATCGCCGGCGGCAACCGCACGATCCTGTCGGTGACGCGTACAGGCCGTGCCCAGCTCCGCCGGTGGCTCAACACGCCGGTTCTGCACCTGCGCGACATTCGCAGTGAGCTGCTCCTGAAGTTGCTCATCGCCGAGCGCTGCGCCATCGATGTCTCATCGATGTTGCGGCTGCAGCGGGCCCATCTCGAGGAGGTGGCCGGCGCCATCGCCGAGCAGGCCGACGACGACAGGGTCGTCGACGTGGTCGACCTGTGGCGCGTCGAGTCGTCGCAAGGCGCCCTTCGATTCCTGACCCGTCTACAACAGCGCGCGTGAAGGTCTGACCAGCGCGCCTCAGTCGACCTGCCAGCGATGTGACTCGGTGACGAGCCGGGCGATGGCTGCCGCCGTCATCGGCCTGGCACGCGATCACCGATCCGGAGATCCGCGGCAAGTTCCAGTTCGGCAACACGAGTACAGCGGATTGGGCGCCCGGTGGCCACTTCGAGATGACCAATCCCGGCGCGCCGGGGATGGTGCTCGGCGAGGGGGAGCACATCGAGGTCGACCCACCGCGCCGACTGGTGCAGACGATGGTGGCGCTGTGGGGCGATGACGTGAGGATCGAGGGCACATCGCGGGTCACATGGGAGATCGAGCCGGTCGGCGATTCGTGCCGGTTGCTGGTCACCCACGACCAGCTGCGCGACGGAGCCAACGAGCAGTTCAACGGCGGCTGGCCGATGATCCTCTCCGGCCTCAAGACGTGGTTGGAGACCGGGGAAGTGCTGACGACGCCCGGGTCTCTGATGTACGGCTGACACCGGAACTCGGCCCTCCGGTGAACGCCAAAACGCGTGTTTGTCGGCGCCACCTTCGGGGTATGGCCCTCGACATGACGCTGGATTTGGAGTGGCTGTGATCGTGATGAAGTCCTTGTGGGCCTCGATCCAGGGTGACCCTGTCTTCATGCGCAGGGTCAACGGGTGGCTGACGATCTTCTGGATACTGATGATCCCTGCCTCGATCTTTCTCGGCTTGCTCAGCAGCGTGCAGTACGTGTCGGCGCTGTCGTTGTGGGCGCTGGTGTCGGGGCACTGGTCCGCGTGGCAGGCATCGCGCGTGGAGGTCGAGCAGATGGCCGAGGCGCAGGAGCTCCAGAAGAACCCGATCGAGGAGCGTGTCGTCGAAAAGATGCTGAAGGAGACCAATGTGGTGTCGGCGGCCGAGGCTTCAGGCCAGTAACCAGCATCGCCTTCATCGTGCTGACGGGGTGCCACACGCCGGGCTTGCACGGTCCGTACCCAGGTGTTGGCGATCGGGTGTCATCATTGGCCCGTGCTCCGCGAAGGCTCGATACATCGTGACCTCGGGCGTGCTTATGTAGCGGCTGGATTGGCAGCGTGCGCGGTGCTGGCCGTCACGGATGCGGTCAACGATTCGGTCGTCCTCATCCCGCTCTTGGTGCTCGCCCCACTGATCGCCGCCGGCGGGTCGTACCGCGGCACGCTGTTCGTTGCGGTCGTCTCGGCGGCCATGTCCCTGCCACTCGGTTGGATCGATGGCATCGGCGGCAGCCGCCAGCACCTGGCCGGTATCGTCACCACCCTGCTCGGCGGAGGCATCGTGGTGATCGTCGCCGGCGCCCGTGCTGCCCGCGATCGCGAGTTCGCCGACTCGTTGCCCATCATGCGACGCGCCGATCGGTTGAAAGCCGCGCTCGCCACCGGCCGAATGGGCGAGTGGTCGTGGGATCGAGCAACCGGAGCCGTCACCTGGGATTCGAACGTGGCGACGCTCTTCGGGCTCGGCGATGCACAGTTCGGTGGCACGTTCGACGAATGGATCGGAAACATCGACGAACGTGACCGAGCGATGGTCCAGGCGGCTGTCGCCGATGGGGTGGCGAAACGCGAGCCGTTCAGGTTCGACCATCGCTGCATCTGGTCGGATGGGAGCGTGCACTGGATCGAGGGGATCGGCGACGTACTCGTCTCCGGAATCACCGACGAGGTCATCGGCGCGTTCGGCTTGGCGATCGATGTCGACGAGCGTCATCGAGAGGTCGAGGAACACACGCGGCTGCTCGAGCTCGAGCGACGTCAGCGTGAGCGCGCCGAGTACTTGGCCCGAGTCAACGATGTCCTGGCCTATTCCCTCGACCAGGACGAGATCGTGCAACGTGTCACCCACTCGGTCGTCCCGGAGCTTGCCGACTGGTGCTCGATCGTCATCTCGGTCGACCGGCGGCGTGATCGACCTTCCATCACGGTCGCTCACCAGGACCCGCAGCGCGTTGCCTGGGCCGAGCAGTTCCAACGCGACTTCCCGTACGACCCCGACGTGGCGTGGGGCGCAGCCGGTGTCATCCGCACCGGTCGCAGTGAGTTCATCCCTGTTGTCGATCCGGCGGTGTTCGAACTTCTGGGTGGTGACGTGTTGGCGGATCTCGGATTGCGCTCGGTCATCACTGTGCCTCTGATCGGCGCGCTGGGCACGATCGGCGCAATGCAGGTGGTTCGCCGCGACGGCCGTGCGGCGTTCGAGCAGGCCGACCTGGAGTTGATCGAGGAACTGGCGGCCCGCGCGGGTGGCGCGTTGAACAGTGCAGTGCTGTTCAATCGTCAGAGCCGCGGTCGTGCCGCGCTCGACACGTTGCAACAGGTCAATGGTCGCATCGCCTCCTTCGCGACCACCGACAAGATCATCAATGCGGCGTTGACATATGGGTCGGCAGGGATCGGTGCCGATGCGGCGGTGATGTTCCTCGTCGACTCCGCTCACCAGTTGGCCGTGATGGAGGAAACGGCTGTGGTCGACGAACAGACGCGGGCCATCGAACTCGCCGTCGCGAACCAGGCGTTGCAGGAGGGATCGGTCGTGGTGGTCGAGCCGTCGTCCGGTACCGCCAAGGCGACGGTCGGTGTTCCGCTGCGCATCATGAACCGCACGGTCGGCACGCTCGTGTTCACCTTCATGGACTACCGCGACTTCTCGCCGGAGGAGCTCTCGATGCTGGTGACGTTGGGATCGCGCTGTGCGGGCGCGCTGGAGCGGGCGTCGCTGTACGAGCGCGACCGAGACATCGCTCTGACGTTCCAACGCCGCTTGATGCCGGCCCTGCCGATCGTCCCCGAATGGATCGCGATCGCCGCGTGCTATCAACCGGCCTCAGGGCTGGCGATCGGTGGCGACTGGTACCAGGTCCTCGATGTCGACGGCGGGGGGGTGGCGGCGGTCGTCGGCGACGCAGTCGGTCACGGGCTCGTTGCTGCCGCAGCCATGGGGCAGTTGCGGGCTTCGATTGCTACAGCGGTTGCGAACGACGCCGAGCCGAATCACGCGATGGCAGCGGTTGACCTGTTCGCCGTCCAGGGCGCCGACACGATAGGAGCCTCGCTGGCCTATGTGCTGTTCGATCCTGCCGGCCCCGCCCGCTATGCCAGTGCCGGCCATGTGCCTGTCGTCCTGGTGCCTGCCAACAAACCCTGCGCGCTCTTGGAAGGTGGCCGTCGACCGTTGCTCGGCTTCCGCACATCTCAGGAGCACGACCGCACCGCCGATTTCGAATTCGGCAAGGACGACATCGTCGTCATGTTCACCGACGGCCTCGTCGAGCGTCGCGGCGAGACCATCGACGACGGCCTCGATCGATTGCTCGAGGCGATCGAGAGGAATCGTGGGCTCGATCCGCAGGCGATGTGCTCGGCGCTGCTCGAACAGCTGACGGACGGCCACGAGTCCGAGGACGACATCGCCGTGTTGGTGATCCGGCGCAACTGAGGAGATCGATGACCGATCAGCGGCGGCGGACGCTCGTCTGATCGACGGGATCGGCCGCTTCCTGACGGCGCTTGTTGGCCATGGCCAACAGCAGCACGGCTACGACAGCGAGCACCGCGATCATGCCCCACTTCTTGCGCGTGCGCCGACGGCGTGGGCCGGCCAACGGCGGCAGATCCTCGATGCGCGACCGTGCCTCGTCGACGAGATCCGACAGCGTGTCGGACAAGGTGTGGGCTCCCGACTCGACGGCACTCATGCCCGACTCGACGACACTCTTCAGGGAAGTAGACATTGGACTCGCTTTCGATCTGTCGCCGCCACATCGTTCGACGCGGTGGTGCTCACTCAGGGGATGTTGTACCCCGTG
>JBDTYA010000028.1:0-8992 GCA_040005915.1 Ilumatobacteraceae bacterium | reverse complement strand
GGCCATTCCGTGGTCGGCCATCGTCCCCGACAGCAGCACCACGTCGCCGGCGCGAACGTGCTCCGGGCCGAGATGGAGATTTGGTGGCACGACCCCCACGCCGGCAGTCGTGATGTACAGCCCGTCGGCGGCACCCTTGCCCACGACCTTCGTGTCGCCCGTGACCAACGTGACACCGGCTATCGCCGCGGCCGCTGCCATGTGCGCGGCGATCTCGTGCAACTCTGCGATCGGGAATCCCTCCTCGATCACGAACGCGGACGACAGCCACATCGGTCGTGCACCCGACACCGCGAGATCGTTGACCGTCCCGTGCACGGCCAGGTGACCGATGGATCCGCCCGGGAAGTGGCGGGGCTGCACGACGAACGAATCGGTGGTGAACGCCAGCCGCTCACCGCTGGGCAACGTCAGCGTTGCTGCATCGGCGAGGGGGGTGCGGTCGCCGGTGCCGAAAGCCTCGACGAATACTGCGTCGACCAACGCTGCCGACGCCTTGCCGCCGGCGCCGTGAGCGAGCGTGACCATCTCATCGGTCAACCGCGGCCGCCGACGCCTGAACGCCTCGATGCGGTCGAGGACCTCGGCCTCACGATCGCCGACTGCAGTCATCGCGGCCCACCATCGCCGATCGTCATGGAGGGCAGGAACGCCTGCACGGCCTTCCACAACGCGAAGCCGAGCGCCGCTTGCGTCTCTTGGATCCGGTGCACGCTGTCAGCGTCGACCACCAAGCAGTGGTGCACATGCGGAGACACCGACATCTCGCCGCCCGAGTATCCGGCGACGCCGATCGTCAGCATCCCCAATCCAGCCGCTTCGGCGAACGCCTGCAGCAGGTTGCGCGAGTTGCCACTCGTCGACAGGCCGACGGCAATGTCGTCGGCGGTCGCATGGGCGATGAGTTGTCGCGAGAAGACGAGATCGAAGCCGACGTCGTTGCCGAGGGCGGTCAGGATCGCAGAGTCGTCGACCAGGTTGCGGGCCGGCAATGGAGACCCCGATGGCGGATGGATGAACAGTGCCGCGAGCGACGCCGCATCGGTCGAGCTGCCCCCGTTGCCGAAAGCGAACAGCCGACCGCCGCGCACGAACCGTTGTGTCATCGCCCGGGCAGCGTCGTCGATCCCGGCTGACGATCGTTCCAGCGTGATCCGGCGAAGTTCGGCACTGGCCGATACCTTCGACTGCGCAGACATCGCAAGATCGAGCAGCAACGAGTCGACGTCACGCTCGTCGGATTCGATGAAGGGGTACAGGAAGCCGGTGGTGTCCGTCACGGCACCTCGGCGATCGCAGCGCCGGCGTGGATCAACACAAGATCGCCCGGGCCGACTCCGGCAACCATCGTCGTGTCGATGGTCTCGAGGCCGCGTGCAGTGCGCACTGTCGTGAGGCCCCGTTCGTGTGTCGTGACCACCTCGCCGAGCCGTCCCTCGTCGCTACAGGTGATGCACACCTCTTCATCGCAATCCTGTGGATCGGGGCTCAAAAGGCCCGGATGCTCGAAGCAGACGTGGGTCAACTCCCACAGCACGTGGTAGAGCAGGACGAGCCGCCCGTCGTACAGCGCCGGGCTGTCGCCGCCATCGGAATCGGCGGCCCAGACGATGTGATCGGCAGCCCGATCTGGCGGCCGCGGACCGACACCCATCCACACGGTTGTCGCGCCCCACGCGCGACTACGGCGCATCACGTCGATGGCCGGCACTGCGTCGCTACGACTGATGACCAATACGATGTCGCCGGCCCGGACGAGCGACCGCAAAGAACCGACCGGGTCGACCGAGTCGACACTGACAGCAGGGAGCGCTCGTTTGCCGACGACCACGGGGTGCACGAACTCCACCGCAACATGGCGGCTGTGCTCCGGCCATTCGGGAGACGTGCACCACATCGTCGCGCCATCGGCGAACCGGCGGGCCAGCGACAGCGAGGCGATCGAGAGGGCGTCGCCCACAGCGTCCGGGGCACACATCGCGGCAGTGTTGCCGTCTTGAAGATCATGTGCGATCGACGCCATGCCTGCCACCTTCGTTGCCGCGCCTGGCGGCCATGGCTGGCGACAGTACGCCCTTCGACCGGTGGCGGCAAGGCGACGTCGAGCGGAGCCGGCCCGGGCCCCATGCGGTTGCAGGCCGCGGTATGGTTCGCGCTCGATGGGGGAGCGCCGCAAGATCTCGCCTGCCGCGGTCGTCGAACTGGCCGACGGAGCAGTGGTGGTCGGTGCAAACGCGGCCGCAGCCGCCATTCTCGGAGTGACTCCGGCGGAGCTGATCGGGCGCACGATCGGGCTCGTCGACCAGCGCGGTCAACAGTCGACCGGCGACGTCGGGAATGCCGACGTGCTGGACCTGTTCGCCGACCTCTCGGCGCTTGCTCTCTTCAGTCAGGATGCCGACGGCCGGATCGTCAGGTGGAATCGCGGCGCCGAACGAATCTTCGGCCACTCGGAGGACGAGATCGTCGGAGGCATGCTGCCATCGTTGGCGCCGGCCCATCTCCGCGCCGATCTCGAGTCCGTCAGGCAACGCGTCGCCACAGGTGAACGCGTGGATCGAATCTTCACGGAGATACAACGCAAGGACGGCATGCGGGTGCCGATCGCGCTCTCGGTCTCGCCAGTCGTGGAGCGATCGGGGGCGATCGTGGGCGCGGTCGGCGTGGCCCAGGAACTGACCGAGAGTCGCCTGGCGCAGGCCGCGCTGGCCGAGGTCGAGCATCGGATCGGTGAATGGGAAGCGCTCGCTCATGTTGGCCGCTGGTTGTGGGATGTCGGTACCGATGCCGTTCAGTGGAGCGACGAACTGCACCGAATGCACGGCGTGGATCCGATGGAGTTCGACGGCACGCTGGACGGCCACCTCGCGGTCGTGCATCCGGATGATCGCGACCGCGTCCATTCCCTGATGCAGGCCGCGGTGTCGAGCGGTCAGCCATTCGCGGACGAGTACCGCATCGGTGATGGCGACGCGACGCGCTGGTTTGCGACCCGCGCCGAGCCGGCGATCGGGTCGTCGGGCGATGTGGTCGGCGTGCGTGGCGTCAGCCAGGCCGTCGCGATCAGCGCATTCCCACGATGACCTTCACCCGATCGAGCAGGTCGGTGGGGGTGGCCCGCACGGCGCTCGTCCCGGGACCCTTCTCAAGCATCGTCGCCACGTTGCGCAGCGAATGAGCAGCGTGGGTTCGTAACGCCTTCACGAAGTCGTTGAACTCGTCGGACTCCCGAATGGCCTGCATTGCGTCGATCACCTCGTCGAGGCTCTCGCCACCGGCGCGCGCGCCCATCACATACCCGGCCGCGAAAACCAATAGCACTCCCATGGCGTCCTCCTCGTGTTGTGAAATGGCTTCGTCATGCGCCGGCGGGTTGGCCGGGCCTTTCGAGCTCTGCTTCGACCTGCAAGCTGACCACGACATCGGGATAGATGCGCAGCATCAGCACCGTCGGCGAGGCAACACCGAAGTCGCGGATGTCGACAACCTGCTCGCCGCGCACGACCAGCGCGCGATCCGACACCATCGTCACAGACACCGTGCCGTCGAGCGGGCGGCTGACGCCGTGAAAAGTGACCTCGCCGTGCAACTGGTATCGACCGCTCGATCCCAACGCCGAGCACGCCCGCAGATCGAGAGAGACCGTCGGGTGGCGGCGGGCGTCGATGCGGCGCAGGAGCTCGGCGTCGTAGAGGTTGTTGCCGGAGCGCAGTTGGTCGACGGCGATCTCGAGGTGAGCGGTCGGGGACGGATCGTCGAAGACCTCGCGACACTTCACTGCCGCGTCGATGACGCCGGTGACCCCAATGGCTCCGAACGTGATGGGGCCGACCGACGATCGTGCGTCGATCATCACGACGGATCGTTCGGGGATGACGCGGAACCGGGCGGCGGTGGTCGGACCGTGAGTGACCGAAGCGTCCTGCTCCGGAAGTTCAGGTGGCGATTTCTCCGCAGCGGAGGTCGCCGCGGCGAACATCGAGCCGTGGCCGCGTTCGATCCGCGAGCTGGAGGAAACGGCCGACCACGGGGCCGCTGTGACCGAATGCCAACCCCCCTCGACCTCAGCGAGCACCGCATCGACCGTGCCTGTCGCAACGTAGCGGCGCAGCACTCGGTCGAGACCGTCCCGCTCCTGCTTGATCACGCCCATCCAATGGCGCAGCGCGTGTTCGCCTTGTTCGGTGAGGCTGTACACCCGGCGGCTCTGACCGTCGCGGAGTGCGTCGGGTGAGGAGCCGATGAGCCCGTCGGACTCGAGTTGGGCGAGCGCCCGGTAGACGCTCGGCCGGTCGACACGGCCGAGCTGCAGCGCATGCACGCCCTTGGCCAGGCTGTACCCGTGGCGAGGCTCTTCGGCGAGCAGCAGGAGGAGAGCCGGCAGCAGGAAGTGGCGCGGAGCGGCGACCTCGAACCTGGAATGACGGTTCGCCTGCGAGCCGACTGCGGCCGCATCGTGCTCGATCATGCTGCCCCCTCATCCGGCTCCAGCGAACCCTTCCTATAGTCCGTGTACCCGGTTGTCAAGGAGACGAATCTGTGTGCGCGGCATCGCTGGAGTACATAGGCTCGCGATGTGCACGAACTGTCTCTCTGCACGGCGATCGCCAAGATCGCCCATCAGGCCGCCGCAGGGCGGCCGGTCGAATGCGTGCGCGTCGACATCGGCCACCTGCGCCAGGTCGTGCCCGACACGCTTCGTCACAGCTGGGAGATGGTGGTGTTCGGGACTCCGCTCGACAGCGTGCCGCTGGAGGTTCGCGAGGTGCCGGCGATCATCGAGTGCCGCATCTGTGGTGTTCGCACGCAGCTCGACGACCCGATCTTCCGGTGCGCGGCGTGCGGCTCGATCGAGACGATCGTGATCAGTGGGGATGAGCTCTACGTGACCTCGCTCGACCTCACCGTCGACTCTCCATGACCTGCAGTACGCGCCACCACGTTGCTCGAGGTTCTGCGTGACCTCACGGATGTTCCGCGCTTCTGCCCGCTCACGCAGAACCCGATGGTCGGGTCAGGGGCCGGGCTTCAACGTGCCGAGCAGTTCGCTGATCGACAACGTGGCGAACGAGATGTTCTGGTCGGCGATCCCGTAGGGGATGACCAGTGTGTCGTTGTGGGCGAAGCCGCCGCACGAGTAGACGACGTTGGGAACATAGCCGTCGCGACGGCCGTCGATGGGTGTGACGATGGGGTGCTCGGACCCGGCGATCACGCGATGCGGTTCGTCGAGGTCGAGCAGGATGGCGCCGAGCGAGTAGGTGCGCATCGGCCCGACGCCGTGTGTCAGCACGAGCCAACCCGCCTCGGTCTCGATCGGCGAACCGCAGTTGCCGAGTTGCAGGATCTCCCACGTGCGGTCGGGGACCTGAATCGTGTCGGCAGCGTTCCAGCAGTGGAGGTCTTCGGAGAACGCTATGGCGTTTGTCTCGCGATCCGAGCGTGACAATGCAACGAAACGGCCTCCGACTTTGCGAGGGAACAACGCCAGTCCCTTGCCGACCGCGGCGTCGCCACCGACGGGAGAGGCGACGAACTGCTGGAAGTCGACCGTCTCGAGCAGGTGTTGGGCGATGTTGGTGCCGTCGAACGCGGTGTATGTCGCGTAATACGTGACCCCCCCGTCGTCGTCGACGAAGCGGACGAAGCGGGCGTCCTCCATGCCGTGGGCCTCGGCCGGCGACAGTGGCCACAGGACACGCTCGGACAGGTCAGTGGTGTCCGCAAATTCGGCGAGGTATGACGAGCGAGCGATGCGACGGAGGTGACCGATGGTCGACGAGGCGTGGCGCCGGGTTGCGACCTGCGTGGCGAGAGCCTCGATGCGCAGGTCGAGCTCGTGATTCTCGAACTTCGCCGGCAGCGCCTCGAGGATGTACGCGGCGATCTCGCGGTCGTCGAGGTCGCTGAGCTTGGCGTTGAAGACGGATCGATGGTTCGACGCGGACCCGGCGAGCGCGGTGGTGGGGAAGCGGCCGGGCTCGTCGATGGACACCGTGCCGTCCGGGGCGAGCGTGCCCGTACGGAAGCCGATCGACGACCGGTGTCCTTCACCGATGCCACGCACACTCATGACGAACCGGACGTCGCCGGTCGTGTCCTGTTGCGGATGCAGGACAGCCGAGGGGTTGCACAGAGCGGCGCCCTCGATTGCGTACTCGTGCGTGAATGCGGCGCCGATCAGCAGTTGCCGGGCGTCGGAGATCGCCGGCTGGCCGTTGCGTCGCGGCCTGATGAGGTCGGCGTTGCTGCGGAACGTGTCGTGAAGGTCGCGATGTCTGGTCTCGAAGCGGTCGTCGAGATCACGCATCGCCACGTCGACCGCCTCGTCGCTGAGCGCGAGTATGCGACCGATCACCTCGGTCGCCCGCGAGTCGCCGGGGCCCACGTCCTCGCGGCCGGCGACGAAGAGCCGGGCGATGACCCGGCTCGGATCCGGCTTGAGAACGATCGGCGATTGGTGGACGTCGAGTGTCACGGCGTCAGAACGAGCAAGCGGGCGCGCTGCATCGTCGAGATGAGGGCGAGCGTCGATTCAGCGCCCTGATTGAGGTTGACGCTGTCGGGCTGCAGGCCGTCGAACCCGCCGCCGGAGCTGTCGTCGAACATCGGCAGGCCCGTGTCGTTCGCGCCGGCGAACCAGCGCGCCGCGGCGGCGACGCCGCGCAGCCAAGACCGATCGCCGGTGACGGCAGCGGCGCGCCAACAGGCGTCGGCCATTGCGGCGACCTCGATCGGTTGTTGGTCGTACATCGGCCCGTCGTCGTCGGGACCACGCCCGCCGACTCCGACCACCGACAGGTGACCACGGGATGTTTCCTGTTCTAGAAGCCATTCCAGCATCGCCAACCCACGATAGACGTCGTCGGGCATGCCGAGCGCGTGTCCGGCGACGATCACCGCCTCGGCGAGTGTTGCGTTGGCGTAGGTCAGCCGCGGCTCGGGCCAAGCCCACGCGCCCGCCGAAACAGGTGCGACCATCTGCAGCATGTCGACGAGGAGTGCCGAGGCCCGCCGGTGGCCGGGCTCGCGTGACAGCACCTCGGCCGCGCCGAGCGAGGCAAACGCCATCGCCCGTGAATACCGCGAACGTTGCCGGGCGGCGCGGTCGAAGGCGCGCAATGCGGTGCGCCGGATCGAAGGGCTGTCGTGGTTGGCGGCCATCGCCCCGAGGCCCCACACGCCTCGGCCCCAGCAGTCCTCGGTGCCGAAATCGTCGGTCCATCGGCCGTCGCAGTCCATTCGATTGCGAGTACGGCCGTCGGGATGCTGGGCATCGACGACGAAGCGCAGTGCGAGCCGGCCGAGACGGTGTGCTGCGCCGGTATCGGGCTCGCGCGCCACAACGACGAGCAGGCGTGCGTTGTCGTCGGTGCAGTAACCGTGCTCTTCGCGTCGGATCAGGCCCGCCGCATGTTCGAACATGCCGCGGTGGTCGGACAGTCGTTCGACATGGTCGAAACGGCTCGTGTTTGGGGCATTCATATGGCGATCGATGCTGCAGTCTGCACCAAATCGTCGGCCAATCCGAGGTATTGCGCAGCCACAGCCGACCAACTGAACGACGGAGCGAGGCGCCGCGCCTCGGTCGCCATCGAGTCGATGGCGTCGTCGTCGGTCAGGGTCAGCCGGATGGCGTCGGCCATGGCCAGCGGGTCGCCGTGCGGTACGACGATCCCGGCTCCACTGCCCAACAATTCGACTGCGTGCGGAAATGCTGTGGCGATCACCGGCCGGCCGGCGGCCAGCGCATCGACCAGCACGCCCGACGTCACCTGATCGCGGGATTCGTAGGGCAGGACCACTGCGGTGGCCGAGGCGACGAACCGCGTCAGTTGGGCGACATCGCGGTACTTGTCGTCGAACGACACCGAATCACCGATCCCCAGCGACGTCGCGCGCTGAACCAGCGAGCGACGGTACTGGTCGCCCTGCGATGCGAAGACCTTGGGATGGGTGACGCCTGCCACGGTGTAACGCGGCGCCGGCACCACGTCGCGGAGCATCGCCAACGCGTTGATGGTGTGCTCGATCCCCTTGCCGGGTCCGAGCAGGCCCCACGTCAGCAGCTGGGGCGGCTGAACCCCGGCATCCGGGTCGACCACTCGCGGATCCGTACCAGGCGGATCGATCGTGGGTGTGGATGCTCCGTGCGGGATCGTGACGACCTTCGACGCGTCAACCGTGTAGAGCGAGATCAGACGAGTGCGTGCCATCTCGGCCATCACGACGACCTGTGCGGCGAGCTCGCACACCGACTCGAGCACCGAGCGTTGGTGCTCGCTGGGGTGCAACGGCACGGTGTGCAGCACGACGATGGCCGGCGACCGTAGGGCGGTCAGCAGATCGATGATCTCGTCGCCGTCGGCGCCGCCGTAGATGCCGTACTCGTGTTGGATGATCGCCACGTCGCACCGCGACAGCACGGCCGCAGCGTTCCGCACGGACGACGCACTCCCGTTGAGGAGCTCGGCGACGACCGGTCGGTCCGGTGAACAGAGATGATCACCGTCATCGACGCGGATCATGTCGACCTGGTTGCCGGCCCGGCGCAACTCGTTCTCGAGCGCGGCCGCGAACGTTGCGAGCCCGCACAGCTTCGGCGGATACGTGCTGAGCATCCCGATTCGCCGTCCGGTCGACGGTCGCGTGCTGGGGAGCGGCAACGCCGCAATTGGAAATGGCAGTCGGCCAGGCATTGGGTCCATCCTCGATGGGGGGGGGTGAGACGGAATATGCGGTCGAGACGCGCTGGGAGTGCCGGGCGGCAGCGCTGCTGCGGCTGCCCGAACGAGCCGAATCTTCCGGAGAACCGCCACTCTACCGCTGGAAAGGGCCATTTATCCTGGTAACGAACGTGAACGGAGCATGAACAGCCAGGATCAGCGGCCTTCAGCGGAGCGAGAATATCGCCTTGCGAAGTTCTTTGATCGTCGTATCGAGCAGATCGATCGTGGTCTCGATGCGGGCCTGCGAAGCGCTGTCGACGACC
>JBDTYA010000027.1:0-6698 GCA_040005915.1 Ilumatobacteraceae bacterium | reverse complement strand
CGGCCTCGGCCATGTCGCGGGCCTTGCGGTCGGGACGAACGTTGAAGCCGATCAGCGTCGCGTTGGTGGTGGACGCCAGACTGATGTCGTTCTCGGTGATACCGCCGACGGCGCGGTGCACGAAGGCCAACTTCACTTCGTCGCGCTCGAGGCGACGCAGTGATTCGGTGACGGCTTCGAGCGAGCCTTGCACGTCGGCCTTCAGCACGATGTTGAGCGTGGCGACTTCGCCGGCCTGGATCTGGCTGAAGATGTCTTCGAGCTTGACGCCCTTCTGCACGCGCGCATCGCCGCGCTGGGCCTTGAGGCGCTGACGCTGCTCGCGGGCCTCGCCAACGGTCTTGGCGGTCTTCTCGTTGTCGGCAGCGCGGAACTCGTCGCCTGCGTTGGGGACACTCTGCAGACCGAGCACCTGCACCGGCATGGACGGACCGGCTTCCTTGACCTGATTGCCCTTGTCGTCGATCATGGCCCGCACCCGACCCCAAGCGCCACCGGCGACGATGGGGTCGCCCACCTTCAGGGTGCCCTTGTCGACCAGCACCGTCGCGACGGGTCCACGACCCGTGTCGAGGTTGGCCTCGAGCACGATGCCCTTGGCGCGGCCAGCGGGATTGGCAGTGAGCTCTTCGAGCTCGGCCACGGCCAGCAGTTGATCGAGCAGTTCGTCGACACCGACGTTCTGCTGCGCCGACATCTCGACGACGATGGTGTCCCCACCCCACGACTCGGGGACGAGCTCGTACTCGGCGAGTTGGGTCAACACGCGACCAGGGTCGGCGTTGTCCTTGTCGATCTTGTTGACGGCCACCACGATCGGCACATCTGCCGCCTTGGCGTGGTTGATCGCCTCGATCGTCTGTGGCATGACGCCGTCGTCGGCAGCGACGACCAACACGACGATGTCGGTGACCTGGGCGCCACGGGCACGCATCTTCGTGAACGCGGCGTGGCCAGGTGTGTCGATGAAGGTGACCTTGCCGGCCTCGCCGCGGTCGACCATGTACGCGCCGATGTGCTGGGTGATTCCACCGGCCTCGCCGGCCACCACGTTGGCGTGGCGGATGCGGTCGAGCAGGGTGGTCTTGCCGTGGTCGACGTGGCCCATGACGGTGATGACCGGGGCACGCGGCGACTGCAACGTCTCGTCGTCGTCGTCGCTGTCGTCGAACATCGCCTGCAGCTCGAGCTCTTCTTGCTGACCGGGCTCGACGAGCAACACCTCGGCGCCGACTTCGAGGGCGAAGAGCTCCATCTGCTCGTCGGTCAACGTC
Organism: Ilumatobacteraceae bacterium; assembly: GCA_040005915.1. Taxonomy (GTDB): domain Bacteria; phylum Actinomycetota; class Acidimicrobiia; order Acidimicrobiales; family Ilumatobacteraceae; genus JAENVT01. The sequence goes on along the minus strand of JBDTYA010000027.1, from coordinate 5,424 downwards.
ATGGTGGCGGTGACCATCTCGCCGTTCTGCAACAGGAAGCGAATGACGTCGGCGGCGGTGCGGTTGAGCTTGGGAGCGAACTCCTGAGCCGACACGCCGCGCTCGACGATGATGGTGCCCTCTGGGACCGGGGCGTTGGTCGCTGTGTAGTTGGAGTTGTACGACGGCTGCATGTCGTCGAAGTCACGACGACGACGAGCACGACTCTTCTTGCGGGGGGCACGTCGCTGACCGTTGGGCCGCGGGCCGCCACCACCCGGGCGAGGACCGCCGGGGCCGCCACCGGGACCGCCACCAGGGCCACCGGGGCCGGGGCGTGGGCCGCCGAAGCCCCCACCGGGACGCTGTGCACCGAATGCCGGGCGGGCGCCGCCGGGGCCTGCAGGCCGAGGCCCGCCGGTGCCGGTGCGCGGGCCGCCTGGCCCACCGGGACGAGCACTGAACCCACCACCAGGGCGCGGTCCGCTGAGCCCCCCGGCGCGAGCACCGGTAGGAGCATTGGGACGCAGGCCGCCGGGGGGCGGAGGAATGGGCCGGCCCGACGAGGACATCGGGCGGCCACCGCCGGGAGGCGGAGGGATCGAACGACCCGTGGCCGACGGCGGACGGCCGCCAGGGGGCGCGCCTGCAGGACGGGTCGCAGCAGGTGCCGCCGCGGCTGGAGCAGCCGGACGCGCTGCCGGGCGACCATCGGTGGGCAGCGGGCGGGCAGCGACCGGTGCGACCGCCGCCGGGGCAACGGGCGTTGCAACAGCAGCGGCAGGGGCGATCGGGCGGCTCTCGCCGGGCGACGGACGCGTGCTGGTGATGCGCCGCGGCTCGTCGTCGTCGTGGACGACGGGCTCGGCCACCGGCGCCGGTGCGGGTGCGGGTGCGGGTGCGGGTGCCTCGACCGGGGCCGGTTCTTGAACCCGGGCCGGCGGAGGGGCCGGAGCGGCGGCCGGCGCCGCCGGGACAGGTGCGGGCTTGGGCTCGACGACCGGTTCGGCGACGACGGCCGGAGCGGCTGCTGCAGGTGCAGGCTTCGGCTCGACTTCGACGGCTGCCGCGGCAGCCTTCTTCACGGCGGTCTTGACCGGCTCTGTCGAGACGGCGGCAGCCTGCTCGGTCACTTCCGCCGGGGCGGCGGCCTTGCCGGCAGCAGCCTTCTTGGCGGCCGACTTCTTGACCGCCTTGACTTCCTCGGGTTGTTCCTCGCGGGTCAAACCATCACGAATGGCGCGACGCTCCAGCCGATCGGCCTGTGCTTCGATCAGGGTGCTCGAGTGGGTCTTCACACCGACACCCATCACGTCGCACAGCGCCATCATTTCGGCGTTTGTCATTCCGAGCTTCTTGGCGAGCTCGTGCACTCGCATGTTTTTCGCCAAAACCAGTTCAGCCTTTCGTTGGCATCGGCGTGCCGGAGTTTGTTCCGACGGCCGATAAGTCTTTCACGTTGGTGATAACGCTTTCGAATGGGATCCGCAACGTGTCGAGTGTGGAACTCGGCACATCGCATCTCCAGGCCCGTGTGAACGCCCGGCGTCGCACGGCTGTGTCGAAACAATCGATCGAGCACAACCAAGCGCCACGGCCCGGTGCCGTGCGGCCGACTGCCGGTCCATCGGTACCCAACGTGCAGCGGACGAGCTGGTGTTGGGGACGATGGCTTCGACATCCGATGCACATCCGGACGGGAGCCCTCCGTTGATCATTCTGCAGCGTTGTCACCGTCTCCTTGTGTTGCGGGAACCTCGGCCGGGACCGGATCGGCAGCGGCTGCCTCGATCGGTTCTGCTTCGGCTGCCTCTGCTTCGGTCGCTTCCGGTGCCGGGGCATCGCCAGCGGCCTGAGCGTTCCATTGATCCTGCGTCATGACACTGCCGTCGGCGGCGTGCCATTCCATCTCGCCGGTCTCGGCGTTGGCGACCCACTCACCCTCTTCGTAGTCGGCGTCGGCATACTCGCCCTCGGGCACCTGCGTCTCGCCGCGGATGTCGATGCGCACACCGGTGAGGCGGGCGGCGAGACGGGCGTTCTGCCCCTCTTTGCCGATGGCCAGGCTGAGCTGATGATCGGGAACGATCACGTCGGCCTGGGTGCCGTCCTCGCTGATGATGACCTCTTTGACCTTCGCCGGCGACAAGGCCTTGGCGACGTAGTCGGCGAAGTCCTCGCTGAAGGGGACGATGTCGATCTTCTCACCGCGCAGTTCGTTGACGACCATGCGTACACGGCCGCCACGAGCACCGACGCAGGCGCCGACCGGGTCCACGTTGTGGTCGTTGCTCCACACCGCGATCTTGGTGCGGTGCCCTGGCTCCCGGGCGCAGGCCTTGATCTCGACGATGCCGTCGGCGATCTCTGGGACCTCGAGCTCGAACAGCCGCTTGATGAGACCCGGGTGCGTGCGACTGACGACGATCTGCGGCCCCTTGGCCGTCTTGCGAACCTCGACGATGTACGCCTTGACGCGGTCGCCGGGAACGGGTCGCTCGAACGGCACCTGCTCGGCTTGTGGCAACAACGACTCCACACGACCGAGGTCCAGCAGCGTGTAGCGCTGGTCGGTCTGCTGGATGATGCCGGTGACGATGTCGCCCTCGCGGTTCGCGTACTCCTCGAACTTGCGATCGCGCTCGGCCTCGCGGATGCGCTGGCTCATCACCTGACGGAACGTCTGGGCGGCGATCCGGCCCATCTCTTCCTTCTTCGGCGTGTCGTCGCGCTCGTTGACCCAGTTGCCGTCCTCGTCGACGTCGTACGCGGTGAAGGTGAACTCCATCGTGTCGGGGTTGACCTCGACCATCACCTCTTCAGCAGCCGTCGGCCGCCGCTTGTAGGCCGTTGCCAAGGCATCGACGAGGACGTGCAGCAACGTGTCGACCGAGATGTTCTTCTCGTTCGCCAACATTCGCACTGCTTCCGACATGTCGAGACCACTCATTTCGAACCTCCTCCTGCTTGCATGCCGCTGCGCCTTTCGGCGCGCCGCTCGCGACTCGTCTCCGGCACCTTCTTCTTCCCGGTCGGCGCCTTGCCGGGCTTGGGCGCCGGGCCCCACTCGAACACTGTTCTCGCTCGGTCGATCTTGTCGTATGGCACGACCCGCTCGGTCGCCGCCGCATCGTTGAGCTGGATCGTGACGGACTGGTCGTCGGCGGCGATCAGCACGCCCTGCAGACGGCGCTCGCTGCGTTCGCCCTCGGCGGTGACGATGTCGCGCAGGCGCAGTGCCACCGTCTTACCGATCGATTTCTGGAAGTGGGCCGGCACCCGAAGGCTGCGCTCGAGCCCGGGGCTCGTGACCTCGAGCGTGTAGTGCCCGCCCATGGGATCGTCGTGGTCGAGCTCGCGGCCGATGAGTCGCGAGGCGAGTGCGATGGCCTCCATGTCGAGGCCCTCCTCGACACCTTCGGGACGGTCGATGGTGACGCGCAGGGTGCCGCCGCGGAACTCGAGGTCGTACAGATCGAGCTGCAGGTCGGAGACGATGGGGGTGATGAGGCGCTCGACTTTCTTCAACGTGCTCGTATCGGTCATCTCATCTCTCCTTTCCTGTCTCTCTCGTAGGCTTCGTAGGACCCGACATCGGGCCTATCAGTAAAGAAGGCGTGGACCCCGAGGAGCCCACGCCTTCGGTTCATCGAACTTCAAAGGACCGATCGAGTATATCGGCTGGCGGGTAGTGTTTCGCCGCTGTCCGCAACCGCGCCCCGGCCGTCCAGAACAACCGCCCGATCGCCGTCCAACCCCGGCCGACCCACCGAACGAGGTACCCGCTGTGCTCCGAATGTCGACGATGTTCCTGCGTACGCTACGCGAGGACCCTGCCGACGCCGAGATCGCGAGTCACCGGTTGCTCGTCCGTGCCGGATACATCCGCCGCGCCGCGCCGGGCGGCTTCACCTGGCTCCCGCTCGGTTGGATCGTGTATCAGAATGTCGAACGGGTGGTCCGCGAGGAGATGAATCGCGCCGGATTCCAAGAGGTGCATTTCCCGGCGCTGTTGCCCAGGGAACCGTACGAACTCTCCGGTCGCTGGACGGACTACGGCGACAACGTCTTCCGGGTGAAGGACCGCAAGGGCGCCGACTTCATACTGGCTCCGACACATGAAGAACTGTTCACGTTGCTGGTCAAGGACCTCTACAGCAGCTACAAGGATCTGCCGCTCGTGATCTACCAGATCCAGACCAAGTTCCGCGACGAGGCCCGACCACGCGCCGGCCTGCTTCGAACCCGCGAGTTCGTGATGAAGGACTCGTACAGCTTCGACCTCACCGACGAAGGCCTGGAAGTCAGCTACCAGCGCCATCGAGTCGCGTATCAACGCACGTTCGAACGGCTCGGCCTGCCGTACGTGATCGTGTCGGCGATGAGTGGGGCGATGGGCGGCTCGGCCAGCGAGGAGTTCCTGGCCCCGATGGAGGCCGGCGAGGACTCGTACGTGCGCTGCACCAACTGCGACTACGCCGCCAACACCGAGGCGGTTCAGGTCGCCGTCCCTGTCGCTGTCCCGTACGACTCGGCCTTACCTGCGCTCGTCGCCGACACCCCGGCGACCCCGACCATCCAGACCCTCGTCGATCTCCTCAACAGCCGCGACGACCTGCGCCGAGCGGATCGCCAGTGGACCGCTGCCGACACGTTGAAGAACGTCATCGTCAAGCTCCGTCATCCGGATGGCCGCACCGAGCCGCTCGCCGTCGGTCTGCCCGGAGACCGCGAAGTCGACATGAAGCGGCTCGAGGCCCAGATGGGCCCCGCCGAGATCGATGCATTCACCGAGGACGACTTCGCCAAGAACAAGTACTTGATCAAGGGCTACATCGGGCCCGGTGCTCTCGGCGCCGACAAGCCCGCCGGAATCCGCTACCTCGTCGACCCGCGGGTCGTCGACGGCACGCAATGGGTCACAGGCGCCGACCAGCCGGGCCGGCATGTCCTCTACCTCACCGCCGGGCGCGACTTCACCGCGGACGGCACGGTCGAGGCCGCCGAGGTGCTCGCGGGGGATCCGTGCCCTCTGTGCAACTCCCCTCTCGAGATCGCCCGCGGCATCGAGATCGGTCACATCTTCCAGCTCGGCCGCAAGTACGCGACCGCCCTCGGCCTCAACGTGCTCGACCAGAACGGCAAGCAGCAGGTCGTCACGATGGGCTCGTACGGCATAGGCGTGTCACGCGCCGTGGCCGCGATCGCCGAGATGAACTGCGACGAGAAGGGCCTCGTGTGGCCGCTCGAGGTTGCACCCGCCGACGTGCACATCGTGGCCACCGGCAAGGCCGGCGATCCTCAGCTCCCCGCGGCCGAGCGTCTGGCGGCCGGCTGCGAAGCGGCGGGGCTGCGCGTGCTGTTGGACGACCGCGTCGGCGTGTCTCCCGGCATCAAGTTCAACGATGCCGAACTCATCGGCGTGCCGACGATCGTCGTCGTCGG
>JBDTYA010000026.1:0-22139 GCA_040005915.1 Ilumatobacteraceae bacterium | reverse complement strand
GAGTACTACGCGTTGGAGGGTCTCGGCCAGTTGCTGCGCAACGTCGACCTCGTCAAGCGCAACCTCAATCCGACACTCGAGGTCAGCACCATCGTCTGCGTGATGCACGACGCCCGCACCAAACTCGCGGATCAGGTCGTCAAGGAAGTTCGAGAACACTTCGGTGACAAGGTGTGCCGCACGGTGGTGCCGAGAACGGTTCGGCTGTCGGAGGCGCCCTCGTTCGGCCAACCCATCATCACGTTCGACTCAACGTCTCGGGGCGCGGCGGCGTACCGCAGTGTGGCAAAGGAGGTCAGTCATGGCTCGACTCGGCGGTCTGGGTAAGGGACTCGGCGCACTCATCCCCTCTGAGGTCGGAACGATTGAGGGCGACGCTCCGCGCCTCGTCGATCTGCCGATCGACAGCATCATCCCAAACCAACATCAGCCCCGCGTGCACTTCGATGAAGAATCGCTGGGCGAACTGGCAGCGTCGATTCGCGAGATCGGCGTGCTGCAGCCTGTGCTCGTTCGCCCGATCGGTGACGCCGCCTACGAACTGGTTGCCGGCGAGCGCCGTTGGCGCGCCGCGCGACGAGCCGGGCTCGCTGTCGTGCCGGCGATCGTTCGCAACACCGACGATCTCGGCCTGGTGGAACGGGCGTTGGTGGAGAACCTGCACCGCCAGGACCTAACGCCTCTCGAAGAGGCCGCCGCGTATCAACAGCTGATCGAAGACTTCGAGCTGACGCACGAGCAGGTGGCCAACCGCGTCGGTAAGAGTCGCTCGGCGGTCACCAACACGCTTCGGCTCATGTCATTGCCGCCCGGCATCCAGCATCTTCTCGCAGATGGGCGGCTCACCGCGGGCCATGCCCGGGCCCTGTTGGGGACTCCCGACCGCACGCTACAAGAACAACTGGCCCGCCAGGCTGCTGCCGAGAACTGGTCGGTGCGTATGCTCGAGGACGTCGTTCGGGAGCGAGGGGAGCCGACGTCGACCGTGACCCGTCTTCCCGTTCGGGTTCCTGATGGCGCGGGTTTGACCCCGGCGACCCAATTGCGTGCCCCAGGCCTGCTCGAGCTGGAGGAGTTGTTGGCTGCGCATCTGCAGACCCGCGTCGGTGTCACCATGGGCACCAAGCGCGGCCGGGTCGTGATCGACTTCGCCGATCTCGAGGATCTCGAGCGGATCTATCACGCCATGACGAACCCGCCGGAATCGATCGCCTAGATAGCACTATGCGTGGGCGGTCGCTCACTAAAAGCGTAAATTGTCATCAAAGTGTCAAGTTGAGGGTTGCACACACCTAGTGGACAAGGTTGTGGATAAATGCTCAGGTAGACCGTGAGACCCAGTGCTCTACGGCCTCCAGGATTGATGCGCCAATGGCTGGACCAGCATCGATGGCCGACCGCACAGGCCCAAAGATGCATTGCACTGCCGGCATTCGAGTTTCGCGGAGAATCTGCAGCCTCATGCCGCGCACTTCGGCCTTGGCATCCTCGATGGCGGGCAATCGATCGGCAATGAGCTCGGCCAGCGACCGCCCACCGGCCGACTCGAAGGTCGGAACCCGATAGAACTGCACAGTTGCCGCCGAGTCGACGTGACTCTCGAAACCGAGGTACACATCGGCTGCGAAGTGATTGGCGGCGGTCGCCTGGACTACTGCATCGGGTTCGTCGAGTGACATCACGGTCGCGCCACGTACACGCAGCTCGCGCGACAGTGTGCGGGTGAGGGCGCTCAATCCGCCGTACTGGCCGACAACGATCCGACACTGCGCAACCGAGCCGAGCCCGGCGCGCAGCCGTTCGCGCTCGCGGACAGCAGCGATACCAGGCCCTGCACCCGTTTGCGAGCTCATGATCGTGAGTGTGCGCACGGTGTCGGGTCCGCAAACGCCGTCGGGTGTCGTACCGCAGTTCGATTGGAACTCCTCGAGGGCCCGAGCCGTCCCCGGCCCGAGGATGCCGTCGACCCGACCGCAGTCGAAGCCGAGCCGGCCCAGCCGCGACTGCAGGTCAGCGACGTCGTCGCCCCGCGTGTTCGGGGACGTCAGCACCAACAGCCGGTCACCGAGCTTCCAGCTGGCCTCTACCAGCGCAGTCCAGGTCTGCTCATCGCAACAGCCATCACAGCGCAGGCCGCGGCCGGTCTGGAACGCCCGGACGGCCGCTTCGGTGACAGGGCAAAAAACCGCCGCCTCGGCTCCGGCGGCGGTTGGGAAGCCGGCGGCACCGAGGCGGCGCTGCAGATCGCGTATTGCCTCGCCGCGCTGACCGGGTGTCAGCGGGAAGTAGGCAGAAATTCGTTGAGCTCCTGAAGCAGTTGACCCTTGCCCTTGGCGCCGACCAGACGCTTGCGTACTTCGCCGCCGTCGAAGATCAACAGCGTGGGGATGCTCATGACGTTGAACCGCATGGCGATCTCCGGATTCTCGTCGACGTTGAGCTTGGCAATCGTCAGGTTGTCACCCTGCTCAGCAGCGATTTCGCCGAGGATGGGGGCAATCATCTTGCACGGGCCGCACCATTCGGCCCAGAAGTCGACGATCATGGGCTTGTCGGCCGCGGCGACGGTCTCGTCGAATGTGGAAGTGGTGAGGGTGACGATGCCAGCGGTCATGGCGGGGTCCTTTCGATTGGAATCGTGATGCTATCCGCACTCAACGGTGGCACCGTGACATGCATTCCCCGGCCACGTGGTGACCGTCGGCACGGCGCCGATCCGCCGTTTCAGGCGTGTGACTCCAGCCAACGTTCGCAATCGATGGCGGCCATGCACCCCGAGCCGGCGGCCGTGATGGCCTGGCGGTAGGTGTGATCCTGCACGTCGCCGCAGGCGAAGACGCCGGCGATGTTCGTCAACGATGTGCCCGGCTTGGTGACGAGATACCCGTTGTCCTCCATATCGAGGATGCCCTTGAACAGGTCGGTGTTCGGCCGGTGGCCGATTGCGACGAACAGCCCGGTGACGGGCAGGGTCGACACCTCGTCGGTGAGGACGTCGCGTACCACTGCACCTTGGAGCTTGGTGTCGCCCACCAGGTCCTCGACGACGGTGTTCCACATGAACTCGATCTTCGGGTTGTTGAACGCCCGTTCTTGCATGATCTTGGAGGCTCGAAGTGTGTCGCGCCGGTGGATCAGCGTGACCTTGGAGGCGAACTTGGTGAGGAAGGTGGCTTCCTCGATGGCGCTGTCACCGCCGCCGGCGACGGCGATCTCCTGACCTCGGAAGAAGAACCCGTCGCATGTTGCACATGTGGACAAGCCGTAGCCCAGCAGGCGGGACTCGGCCTCGAGACCCAACATCAAGCTTTGCGCCCCGGTCGACACGATCACCGCGTCGGCGGTGATGTTTCGGTTGTGAATGGTGAGCTTGAACGGTCGTTCGCTGAAGTCGACAGCGGTGACCTTTTCGGTGAGGAATTCGGAGCCGAATCGAATGGCCTGTTCGCGGAACCTCGACATCAGTTCCGGGCCCATGATGCCTTCGGGAAAGCCCGGGAAGTTCTCGACGTCGGTCGTCAACATCAACTGACCGCCCGGTTGGTCGGACGTGCTGGACGGCTCGCCTTCGATCACGAGGGGATTCAAATTGGCGCGTGCCGCGTAGATCGCCGCCGTCAGTCCCGCAGGACCGGACCCGACGATGACAACGTGGTGGTGGCTCATGATTCCGCGCCGCCGAAACGTCTGCGCATAATCAGGGAACCTCCGATGACGAGCAGGCCGCCGATGATCATGTACGACACCCAGACCGATGAGTCGTGGTCTGTACCGATGGCGACGACGCGCTCGACGAGTTTCGTGGCGAGGATGATCAGCAGGACGAACGTGACCGGCGCGGCGATGAGGATGATGATCCCGAAGACGACGGCTCGCACGGCGAGAACGGCGCGATCGGTGACCGTGGTGCGAACTTTACCGACGTAGCGATCGACCGTATCGGCGAGGTCTGCGGCCCAATTGGGATCGGTGAGAGGGTTGCCAGGCATGCGGTCAGCCTAGTGCTCACCGGTTACGAGCACAGCGGGCCGACGAGCGGCCTACGGGGTGATCTCGGTCAACACCCGGCAGCCGAGCGCGTCGAGCGCCAGGATGTGACCCGTCGCGGTGTCACGGACCGCCACTGCCGACTCGCCTTTGAACATGATCGACCCGATCACGACCTGATCCGATGTGAGGCACGGTAATTGGGCGTAGCCGCCTGGTGCGGCTTCGGCCGGGGCTCGGGTGGCGGCGGGCGCTGCTGTCGACTGAGCTGCTGCGGTCCCGACATCGCGGACGTACTGGCTCAACGCCTCGTCGGTGTCGATTGCCGGCAGCGCGAATGCCGGGGCCGCCGCGGCGCTCTCGATCGCGGTTGCGTCGGCGGCGCCCGCGGTGTCGGCGGCGATCTTGTTGTTCGGCTGCGGTGCTTCGGCTGCGACAGCGGTGCCGGCGGTGGCACCGGAATCGAGCGCGACCGAAGATGTCTTGGCGTCGCTGCCCGACAAGTTGAGCACCCCGACGGCGACGACGCCGACGACCGCAGCGGCAGCGAGCCCCGTGACCACTCGGTACATCCGCATCCGCCGGGCCTGCAGCGACGCGACCGGCGTCAGCCGTGGTGCCGGCGCTCGAGCAGCCGCACCGCGCAGCGAATCGAACTCGACCAGCGCCGCAGCAACCGCCGCCGTGCGAGTGCTGTCGACGACAGGCCCGACCTCGCCGAGCATCGCCCGGACCTGGGCAAACGACTCCACCACGACCATGACCTCGGGATCTGCGGCCACCGAGGCGCGCTGCGTCGCATCGAGGTCGTCGTCGAGGTAGGCGCTGGCCAGTTCGGCGTGGATCGGCAGTTCTTCTTCGTTCATGGTGCTCTGCTTGGACGTTCGGGATCGGGGTGTTGGTTCCCGGCCTCTTCGGCGAGTGATTGTGTCTCGAGGGCCTTGGCCAAGGCGGCCCTACCTCGGGCGATACGGCTCTTCACGGTGCCGCTCGGGATGTCGAGCACTGCGGCGATCTCGGCGTAGTCGAGGTCGGCAACGTCGCGCAGCACGACCGGCACGCGGTACTCGTCGCTGAGCGTGCGTAGCGCAGTGTCGAGTGCCATGTGGTCGCCGATGGCATCGATCCGTTGTCCGCTGTCGGGATCGGCGATCTCGGCGTGACCGTGGTCGTCGTCGTGCACATCGTGTGGAGTCGGTGTGGCTCGTCGCTTACGTCGCCGAAGTTCGTCGAGGCTGGCATTGGTCGCGACGCGATACGCCCACGTACCGAACGACGATCGTCCGTCGAAACGATCGAGGTTGCGCACGATCGCGATCATCGCCTCCTGTGCGGCGTCGGCGGCGTCGGCTTCGTGGCCGGTGATTCGCCGGCACACCGCGTGCACGCGGTCGTAGTGTCGTCGGAGCAGCTGGTCGAGTGCCCCACGGTCTCCCCCCTGGGCTGCAGTCACCAGCTCGTGGTCGGCGAGCTGTGTTGCGATGGCGGCGAGACTACAAGCCGCATCGTGTTCAGGTGGCGGCAAAGGTCATTTCGGATATGTCGCCGCGGTACGGGTTCTTGGTGCACTCGGCAGTCTTCGCCAGCTGCTTGAACAACACCAGTACGTAGCGGGTCGGCTTGTTGATCGACACGGTGACCGCTTCGGCGTTGGCACCGACGGCTCGCTTCAGTGGCGAGCCCCAATCCGCGATCTGGGCGGGGATCGTGCCGTCGCCCGCCGTCAGTATCTGTATCTGATAGGGGGCGCTGGCGATGTCTACCGTGAAGGTTCCGATCACCGCGGTGCCGAGGTCGGCGACGACACCAACGCCACCCTTGCCACCCAGGGTCTTCGATCCGTAGCACAACGTCGACCAGACGGTGGCCGGATTGCCGTCGATGGTCAGCGAGACGAGATCGTCGTTCTCGTGACCGTCGTCGCCTTCCGGGTCGTACGTGGTGACCTTGACGATCTTCGACGAAGGAGCCGCTGACGCGGCCGTGGTAGTCAACGGTACGACGGTCGGCGGCGCGGCGAAGTCGGTCGACGGCGTGTCGTTGTGCAAGGTCGCCCACAGCAGACCACCGAGCACGAGTGCGGCCGTCAACAACCCACCGACGATGATCAGCGACGGGCCGCGGCGTTGTTCGAAGGTTCGGTTGGGTTGCTGCTTGGGTCGCGTCGGGCTGGTCGGCGTGCGATCGCTGCGGTGCGCCGGGCCGACGGGGCGCCCGGTGCGGGGCACAGGCTTGTACCCGCCGACAGTCTCGGGCTGCAGGCCGACGACGACAGGATTCTCGATCGTTGCTCGCCGCGTTGGTGCACCCGCGGGTGGTGTCGACGAGTTGGTCGGGTCGTCGACCCGAGTGGCGATGCGTGTGAGAGCGACACGAAGTTCGGCGCCGGTCGCGAACCGGTCCATCGGTCTGCGGGCAAGCAGTCGGTGGATCAGTTCCGCAAGGCCGTAGGGGAGCGTCGGCCGAAGGCGGGCGAGGTCGGTGGGGTCGCGGTTGAGGCGCGCCAACGCGGTGTCGGTGTCGGTCTCGCCGAGGAACGGCACGCGCCCGGCAAGGCACTCGTACAGCACGAGACCCAGCGAGTAGAGGTCGGCGCGACCATCGAGCTTCTTGCCGCGCACCTGCTCGGGCGAAAGATACTTGGCGGTGCCCATCATCACGTTCGCGCTCGTGAGATCGTCGCCTGCTGCGCCGAGACCCTTGGCGATCCCGAAGTCGGTCAGCAGCACTCGTCCGTCGGGCGTGATCAGGATGTTGCCCGGCTTCACGTCGCGATGCACCAGCCCGGCGCGGTGTGCAGCGTCGAGCGCGGCGGCGACGCACGACCCGATGTGGATCGTCAGGTCGGGGCTCAGGCGGCGCTGTTCGTCGAGCAGTTGGCGAAGGCTCTTGCCATTGACCAGTTGCATCACGACGGCCAACCGACGACTGCTACCGCTCGTGTCCTCGATGGCGTCGTACACGGCGACGATGTTGGGATGACTGAGTTGGGCGACGGCGATCGCCTCGCGCCGGAACCGTTCGGCGACGACCGGATCGGCAGCGAGCGCCGGCTTCAACAGCTTCACCGCGACCTGTCGCGTCAGCGCCAGATCGGTGGCCAGCCACACTTCGGCCATCCCCCCTTGCGCGAGACGTCGCTCCAGCTGATATCGCTGGGCGAGTATCGAGGCAGAGATCGGTGGAGGGCTGGCCGCGCCGGGGATTGTTGCTGACATGTCCGCTTCCGAACGCTAGTAGCGCAGCGTCACAGAATCCGGGCAATGGATCAGCCGTTGGCGAAGAAAGCGACGCCGATGGTGCCTCGCCCGGCGTGTGAACCGACGACCGGGCCGATGTCGCCGACGACGATCTCGCCGCCAACGTGTGGGCGCAGCATCTCGACGAACTGGTCGACGTCGTGGCAGTCGGCTTGCAGCACGAACAGGCTGTCGAGCCCCTCGACCGCGGCCACCTTTTCGACCAGGAACGCGAGGGCCTTGCTTCGAGTGCGCTGCTTACCACCCTGCTCGACCTTGCCATCGCGCACCTCGATGATCGGCTTGATCGCCAGCGCAGACGCAAGGAGTGCTTTGGCGCCGCCGATGCGGCCGCCCTTCTTGAGGTTGTCGAGGGTGTCGAGGGCACCCCACACGCGAGTTCGTCCAGCGAGATCCGTGGCGTGATGTGCTATCTCGTCATGCGCCGCGCCGCCTGCTGCCAGCCGCGCACACGCCGCGACGATCGCGCCGAGACCCAAGGTCGCAGATCGGCTGTCGATCACCGTGACGGGGACGACGTCGGCCACGGATCGCGCCGCCAGCTCCGCCGATTGCATCGTCGCCGACAGCGCGCCGCTGAGGGAGATGGTGATCACGCTGCTCGCCCCGTCGGCAGCGAGTTGGCGATAGGTCTGCTCGAACTGACCCGGTGCCGGAGCCGCTGTCTCGGGCAGCGTCGGCGAGGCCGCGACCTTCTCCCAGAACTCGGCGACACTGAGATCACGGCGGTCGATGTACTCGTTGCCGTCGATTCGGATCGTCAAAGGCACGATCTCGATCGCGAACTCGTCGGCGACCGACTGCGGAAGGTCGCACGCCGAATCGGTGACGATGCGGACGCGGTTGGTGCTCACGAGACAGGCCTCACGAATCAGGCAGGGTAGCTGCCCGGAGTTGCCGGCGCTTCCGTCGTGATGATCGCATGTGTGCGAGCCACCACAGCACGACCAGACCGAACAGCGCGATCGTCAACACGTTGCCGACCCCCAGCGCCTTGACCCTGAACTTCAACGGCACCGTGTCACCGAGCTGCACGTTGTTCGGCGTGAACACATCGAGCGACACGCCCGAGGTTCCGTTCGAGCGAGCGTCGACCGGGACAGCTACCTCCGTGGGGACACCCGGTGGCAAAAGGATCGGGTCAGGATCATTGTCGAATACCAGCTTGCCCGACGGAGACGTGAGCTGCACCCGAATGTTGAGGGGTACATCGGATGTGTTGACGAACCTGACACGAACCGTGCTGCGCCGCCCCGCGAGGTTGATGGTGAAGGCCACCGGAATCTGGACTGCGTCGCGGACCTTGGCGAGGTCGTCCTGCACAGTCGCGATGATCGACTGTGCGTCGGAGTCGTCGAGTGCACTGGTCGGCAGTAGGGCCGCCAGATCGTGCCAGTCCTGTGGCCGCTCGTCGGCGGCCGGCAGCATCGAGGCGACCCCGTTGATCTCGTCGTTCAACGTCGCCACTTTGAACACGCGTTTGGCGACGGCGTCACCCGGAATCGACGGCAGCGTGACGGGGTGTTCGTCGCCATCGATCAGCAGGCGATCCGTGCGAAAGGCTATGTCGTCGAGGGTCGAGGACGACAGTCCGGGAGTCTCGGCGATGAGCGCGGTCAATGGACCCATCACCTTCGGGTCCGGCACACCGAGATCCGGCATCGCCAGCACCACGGATCGATGTCGCGGATTGTCGCCGGATATCTCGATGCCCTGACGCAGCGCGAGGAGGTTGGCCACCACGTAGATCCGAGTGAGCTCTGGCGTGTCGAGCGGCTTGGCCAACAGCGAAGAGATGATGCGGTCGACAACTGCGATGTCGAGAGTGGTGTTGTTGGGCAGGTTGGCGGGCACCAGCTCACCTCGGTAGTCGGAGAACTGCTTGATCGACCCGTCGAGCGTGTCGTACACAGTGGGCGTCATGACCATCAGGCTCGTCAGGAGGTTGCGGCGCAACACGGCCCCGGTCTCACCGATGGGCTGGTCGACGAGGATCGTCGATGTCGTCGTGACGGCAGGGCCCAGGCCGAGACCGGCGAGGCGATCCTGACCGGCGCGCAGCCACGACGTGTACAGCGCACCTTGGCCCGCCGATGCCGCAGCTGACGGCTCGATCGGCCACTGTGGCTCGACGACAACCTGGTCGGCCTGCAACGCCGTGATCAGCCGGGCGAACAACGCCGGGTTCAGTACCTGCAAGCTCGCGAGAACTGCGGGCGCGACGCGGACGGTTGCCGAGACCTTGTTGGCGGCGATCGCGTCGAGCGTGTCTGCGAGCGAGGTCATCTCGGCCACCGTCGAGCCGATGTCGACACTGGTGGTTCCCTTGTCGTCGAGGCGGACGGCGCTGTGGGTCCCGATGGCGAGGCCGACGGCCATCGGGTCATCAGCCGGGGACCCCTCGCCCTCGGTCGGTAGGCGATTGATGAACGTCAGCACCGTCGACATGATCCGGCCGTCGCGTTGCAGGGCGATGTTGACCGGATAGAGGCCGGTGCGGGAAATGTTGAGCGAAGTCGGGAGCACCTCGGCGATCTCCAGCGGGATGGAGAAGGTGTACTGACCTGGTTGTGGGCCGGGACAGCACAGTGGTGAGATCGCAACGGTGTCGTCGGCGCGCGCCAACTGGCGCTGCGTGATGGGAAGGAGATCTTCGCGATTGTCGACACGCTGTTCGACCGAGACTGCCAACACAGCGCCTGACAGGTCGGCGCCGAGCAGTCTCGCGGGCAGTGCGATGGTTGCCGTCAGTGAGCCGTCGGCGGCGATGTTGAAGTTCTGGGCGATCAACTGCAGGTCGCCATGCACCGCGTCGACATGCGAGGGCACCAGTGCGACGAACGATGTGACGATGAGACCGACCAAGGCGAGCAATCCCCGGGTTCGAATCACTCGATCCGCCGTTCGTAGACGTGCAATCGATCACCGAGGTCGACGAAGCCGACGCGGTGATACAACGCCAACGCGGCCTCGTTGCCGATGTGCGTGTTGACGAGGGCTCGCTGTACGCGCCAGCGCGCCATCCAACGCAGCGAGTCGGAGACCAACGACTCGCCGTGGCCCTGGTGCTGATGCTCGGGGGAGACGGCGAGTCGCTGGATGTAACCGTTCCTGCCGTCGCGACCGGAGATCGAGTACGCCGCGAGCCGGTCGTCGATTCGCACCGCACGGGCGCGGTGGCGCGGGGTCGCCGAACGAACGTCGGCGATGCCGATTCGATCGATGCACCAACCGGGACCGAATGCGGCGACGTCGACGCGGCTGGCATCGGCATCCGCGTCGGTGGAGAGACGGACGAGCCCGGGCTGACTCCTCGCCCCTTCTGCCGCTGCGCTGATGTTGGTGTGCTCGAGCAGGATGAGGCTCTGAACGCCCTCGAAGCCGAGCCGCTCGAAACGCGAGCCCGCTTGCGCGCCCAACGCGCCGGTGCGGATGGTGTCGAAACCGGCGGCGCGAAGTTCGTCGATCCAGCCGATGATGTCAGTGGGGGTCGGCAGCCGGGTCTGGTTGTACAGCACGAGATGTGCGACGTTGGGCTCGAAGGCCCATGGTCTGACTCGGGCGACGAGGGGCCCTGCGCGAAGTATCAGCGGTGCACTGCTCAGTGACTGCATCGCCGGCTTCACGAGTGAAACGGTAGCTCCGAGTTGGCTGCCGCGAGGTAGCGTCCAACGACGTGACCGTGCTGTTCGCCACCCACTCGGCTTACCTCCAGCATCTCGCCGGTCCGCGCCATCCCGAGCGCCCCGAACGGCTCGAGGCCGTGCTCGAAGGTGTACGACGCGCCGACCTCGCAGACGCGATCACGGCGCTCGAACCCCAGCCGGCGAAGCGAGCCGATCTCGAACGTGTCCACCCGGCTTGGTACCTCGATCGGATCGAGACGATCTGTGCCGGCGGCGGGGGCCGACTCGACGCCGACACCTACGCCGGCCCGGCCAGCTACCAGGCAGCAAGTCTTGCCGCCGGCGCCGGCCTGACCGCGGTCGAGGCACTTCGCAACGGCGAAGGCGACGCCGCCTTCTGCGCGGTGCGGCCCCCCGGTCACCACGCGTCCTCGGTCGAGTCGATGGGGTTCTGCCTGATCTCCAACGTTGCGGTCGTCGCCGCCTCCCTCGCCGATCAAGGCGAACGGGTGATGATCTTCGACTACGACGCCCACCACGGCAACGGCACGCAGGCGGTCTTCTACGACGATCCCCGCGTGTTGTTCGTCAGCTACCACCAGTGGCCGTTGTATCCAGGCACCGGTGCGCTCGATGAGACCGGCGATGGCGCCGGCGCAGGAACGACGCTCAACATCCCGTTGCCGGCCGGCACCACGGGCGACGTCTACCTGCGGGCCTTCGACGAACTCGTCGCGCCCGTGGCGCAACGGTTCGCACCGACGTGGGTGATCGTCTCGGCCGGATTCGACGCGCACCGCGACGATCCGCTGACCGACATGGGTCTGGCCGCCGGCGACTATGGCCCGCTGACCGGTCGGGTGCTGTCGCTCGTGCCTGCGGGGCGCCGGCTGGTGATGCTCGAAGGCGGGTACGACCTCGATGCGTTGACGAGCTGCTCTGCCGAGCTGATGCGCCAGCTCGCCGGTGTTGCGGCGTCGCCGGGTCGCGGTGCCGGACAGGCCGCAGGCGATGCCGAGGGGGCAACGTCGGCGGGCCCAGGCTCCGAGGCCGTCGACGCGGCCGTGCGCCACTGGCAGCAGCAGGGCTGGTTGTGATCCCGGGCCGGTTCCGTCCGGTCCTCGACGAGCTCGCCCCACTCACAGCACGATTCGCGGCCGCGGGCCATCGTCTGTATCTCGTCGGTGGCACGGTTCGCGACCTGCTGATCGGTGACGATCGCGACGACTTCGATTTCGACGCGACCACACCCGCCCGCCCGGCAGAAATCAAGGCCTGTCTCGCCGGGTGGGCCGATGCGATCTGGACACAAGGCGAGCGGTTCGGGACGATCGGTGCCAAGAAGGACGGTCGAACGTATGAGATCACCACGCACCGCGCGGAGGCCTACAACGATGATTCGCGCAAACCACAGGTCGAGTTCTCGGACGACGTCGAGATAGACCTGTCGCGGCGCGACTTCACCATCAATGCGATGGCGTTGGAACTGACTTCGGCGACACCGAACCTCGTCGACCCATTCAGCGGCGCCACAGACCTGGCGACACGCACGCTGCGAACCCCCCTTTCACCCGAGGTGTCGTTCACCGATGATCCGTTGCGCATGCTGCGCGCGGCGAGATTCATCGCCCGCTACCAGCTGCAGCCGGTTCCCGAGTTGATCGCCGCCGTCAAGGCGATGCACGGCCGACTCGAGATCGTCTCGGCGGAGCGAATTCGCGACGAGCTCGACAAGCTCATCACGGTTCCTCATCCCAGTTCGGGGCTGTGGTTTGCAATCGAGACCGGGCTCGCCGACGACTTCCTGCCCGAGCTCCCGTCGATGATGCTCGAGCAGGATCCGATCCATCGGCACAAGGACGTGCTGACGCACACGTTGGCCGTCGTGGAGAACGTGCGCCCCGACGCCCGACCCGACTTCGACTATCGCCGCACCCGCCTTGCAGCGCTGTTCCACGACGTCGGCAAGCCGCAGACGCGTGGATATCAGCAGGGCAAGGGTGTGACCTTTCATCATCACGACGCGGTCGGGGCACGCATGACTCGCAAGCGGTTGACCGCACTGCGGTACTCGAACGACGACATCGAATCCATCACCGAACTGGTGGCACTCCACCTGCGGTTCCACACGTATCAGATGGGCTGGACCGACTCTGCCGTGCGCCGCTACGTCCGCGACGCAGGCCCGTTGCTGGCCGAGCTCAACGTGTTGACGCGGTGCGATTGCACGACCCGCAACGAGCGCAAGGCGGCGACGTTGTCGAAGCGCATGGATGAGCTGGAGGAACGAATCGACGAGCTCGCCCAGCGCGAGGAGCTGGCCTCGATCCGACCTGAGCTCGACGGTAAACAGGTGATGGAGCAGCTCGGGATCGGCCCGGGCCGGTCCGTCGGCAAAGCGTTGGCCTTCCTCCTGGAGATACGCCTGGAGGAGGGGATGCTCGGCGACACCGAGATCCGCCGCCGGCTCGATCAGTGGCGGGTCGACCACGAGCCGTGCTGATACCATCGGGCGGCACGGAAGCGATCGGCACGCAGTGAAGACAGTGACGGACAACAGGGACGACCAAATTCGACAGCTGCAACCCTCGCGCGCCACAGCGGTACGTTTCGGGTTGATCGGTCTGGCCCTGATCCTCACGACCACGACCATCGAGGTCGCGGTACACGGCCTCGACGTCGAGTCGTGGGGCTCGATCTCCGGAAGTGCCCTGTTCCTGCTGCCGGCGTGGGCCGGGGTGGCCAACCTGCGGAGGTACCGGTCGGATCGACGCATCGAATGGCTGCTGATCGCCATCGGTGCCTTCGGGTGGGCGTTCGGTCAGCTGCTGTGGTTGGCGCAGATCACGCTCAACGGCTCGACGACTTGGCCGTCGTTCGCCGACATCGGCTACCTCGTGTGGCCGATCGCGGCGATCGCCGCAATCGTCATCCACACCCGACCGTTCGAACGATCCACGCGAATCGTGTTCATGGTCGACGCGATGGTGCTCGCAGTGTCGCTCAGCTTCGTGGCGTGGGAGGTCATCATCCGTTCGGGTGTCGGTGATCCCGCCCGATTCTCGTTGGCGGCGCAGTTGGCGATGTTGATCTATCCACTCACCGACATCGCGTTCGCGTCGATGCTCGGCCTGATGATCCTCATCGGTCGTTCACCGGCGCGCATCGGCATGTTTGCCGCGGCGCTGCTGCTGACCGTCGGCGACACCGCCTACTCGGCGTCGGTCGGCGCGACGACCAACACGTCGTCGTTCGCAGTCTCGTTCCCGGCGTGGATCCTGGCGTTCGCCGTGATCGGATTGACCGCCGGGCTGCCGAGCGGGGGGGTCGTGCGATACGCGCGTCCCACGCTCTCGCGAGTGCTGTTCGTCCACCTGCCGGTGATGGTCGCGGTATGGCTGGCTGCCTGGCGCTACATGCTGCATCACCACGCCGCCACGACGGTCACGATCGTCATCGGCGGCCTGGCCGGGTTGCTGATCATCGTGGAGCAGTTTGCGACGTGGTTCCACTCGTCGACGCTGTCGGATCGCCT
Organism: Ilumatobacteraceae bacterium; assembly: GCA_040005915.1. GTDB lineage: Bacteria > Actinomycetota > Acidimicrobiia > Acidimicrobiales > Ilumatobacteraceae > JAENVT01. Next base: position 7,731 of record JBDTYA010000026.1, on the reverse strand, counting down.
GAGCGACAACATCACCAACCTCCGCCACACCGAGGCCGAGCTCCGCGCCCTGCTCGACGACCTGCCCGACGCGGTGATCGTGCTCGATGGCCAAGGGCGCCTCGTGGAAGCCAACAAGCTGGTCCTCGACATCACCGGGCGTTCGCATTCCGAGGTGTTGAACAAGACGTTCACGTCGCTGGTCCGCCCATCAGACCGGCCGCTGCTGGCCGAGGTGTGGGACAAGCTGCGCAACGGCGTGCCAGTCAGCAGCCCGGTGTTCCCGTTCGATCACCCCGACGGTCACGAGATCCTTCTCGAGGCCGACGTGCACGTGCCGATGCGCGATCGCGAACGCGTCGTTGTGACGTTGCGCGACATCACGAGCAGGCTGCGCGAGGCGCAGGACCTCGATCTCGCCCAGGAGCGGTTCCGGGCCGCGTTCCACGGTGCGCCGACTGGCATGTCGCTGTCGAGCGGCGACGACGGCGAGTTGATCGACGTCAACGAGTCCCTGGCGACGATGCTCGGTTACACGCGTGAAGAACTGGTCGGGCGCGGCATGCAGTCGATCACCCATCCCGACGACTGGCAGCGCGGGGAGACGCACACCGCCGGCATCGCTGCCGACTCGTACCACATGGAGCAGCGATACATCCGCAAGGATCAGAGCGTGATGTGGGCGCGGGCCTGGGTGTCGGTGATGGATGACGGCGATAGGCACAGCCTGGCCATCACCCACATCGAAGACATCACGGAGCAGCGCCACAGTGCCGAGCGCCTCGAGTGGGCGGCGACGCACGATGAGCTCACTCGGCTGCCCAACCGCTTCCGCTTCCTCGACCAACTGGCTCGCTTCCTCGAGACCAGCGAGCCCGGGGCGGTCGCTGTGATGTTCATCGATCTCGACAACTTCAAAGTCATCAACGACAGCCTCGGGCACGGCGTGGGCGACGAGCTCCTACGCGGCATGAGCGAGCGTCTCCGCGCGGTCGTTCGAGACCGCGACATGCTGAGCCGTTTCGGTGGTGACGAGTTCATCGTCATGTTGTGCGACATCGGCGCCACGGTGTCTCCGGTAGAGATCGCCGAGCGGCTTCGCGCCGAGATCGCTCAGCCGTTGGTGGTCGACGGGGCGGAGCTGTTCGTCACCGCCAGCATCGGCATCGCCGTCGCCGATCGAGCCGGTGTCTCGACGACCGAACTGCTGCGCGATGCCGACGCGGCGATGTATCGCGCCAAGGCCCGCGGCCGCGACTGCGTCGAGGTGTTCTCGCCCGGCACGCACGACGCCACCGTGCTGACTCTGCGCACCACCAACGAACTGCGCCGAGGCCTCGAACGAGGTGAGATCGTTCCCTACTACCAGCCGATCGTGCAGCTCGAATCGGGCCACCTCATCGGCTTCGAAGTGCTGGCCCGGTGGCGCCATCCGGATCGCGGGCTGTTGGGCCCGGATCAGTTCCTACCGATGGCTGAAGAGACCGGTTTGATCGGCGAGGTCGGCGCTGCGGTACTGCGCTCCTCGCTGTCGCAGCTGGGGCAATGGCGAATCCGACTGCCGCGGTTCGCCGACCTGACGGTGTCGGTCAATGTCAGTGGGCGTCAGTTGATGAGCTCGGCGTTCCACGGCGTGGTGGCCGAGGCATTGGCCGAGAGCGGTCTCACCGCCGACGCCTTGTGGCTCGAGATCACCGAATCGGCGTTGATGAGCGATGTGAAGGCAGCCACGGTCGCATTGCGTGAACTGCGCAACCTCGGCCTGCACCTGGCAGTTGACGACTTCGGAACCGGGTACTCGTCCCTGACATATCTCAAGCGCTTCCCGGTCGAGGCCATCAAGGTCGATCGATCGTTCGTCAGCGGTTTGGGCATCGACCCCGAGGACACCACCATCGTCGAGGCCGTCGTCAAGCTCGGGCACTCACTGGGCCTGCTTGTCGTGGCCGAGGGCGTCGAGACGCCATTGCAACTGGCCCGGCTTCGTGAGCTCAGTTGTGATCACGGTCAGGGCTACGTGTTCGGCAGGCCGCGACCCGCAGAGCTGGTCGAGTCGGAGTACTCGCTTGTCTAGTTGCCCTGTTTGCGGGCCCGCAACACCAACACAGATGGCGCCACTGCGTCGCGCACGTGACGGGTGTTCAACTCGTACATCGCATCGAAGTGGAAGTTGGTTCGCTCGTATGCCATGTAGAGATCGCTGAACGTCACGCCGTCCGAACCGTACGGCCGGCGGGCGGTGGGTTCGGTACCATCGAACATCGCCGCCACCGGATGATGCATGGCTACTACGAACGGTGCGCTGGACCGCAGCACGCGGTGCACCTGGCGCAGCAGGCGTGGCAGGTCGTCGATGTTGGCAAGCGAGTGCGCGGCGATGGCCAGGTCGATGGAACCACTGCTGACCAGGCCGAGATCGGCGAGCTCGCCGTGGTGGCACTCGACCTTCACCTCGGCCGCTTCGGCAGCGGCGCGGATGCGGGCAATCTTGTCGGCCGAGGGGTCGACGGCGATGGCCTTGGCCCCGGCGGCCGCCATCGTGATGGCGTTCGAGGTCGAGGAAATGCCGAGTTCGAGGACCCGCTTGCCGAGGATGTCGCCACACAACCGCAGCTCGCTGTCGTCGGCGACGTTGTCGCCGTACCAGATGCTCATAGTTCCACAGTGTTGCACCGTGGCCTTGCGGCGTTGGCGGATGCGCAACTCGCTAGCCTTGCGGGAATGGCTTTTGGGATCGACTCACTGCGCGGATCGCGAGCGGTTGTCGACCACCGGTTGGCACGGCGCCATCTGATCAACGAGTTCCACCGCGGCCGGCTTCGACAGGACCAGGTCTGCGACGCCCACCCAGAACTCGTCCGGGCGGCACGCAATGTCGGCACGCCGGCGTCGATGCCGTGCCCGATCTGTCGCCAGGAGAAGTTGTACCTCGTGACCTACGTGTTCGGGTCGCGGCTTCCTTCTCACGGCCGCTGTGTGTCGACCGCCGCCGAACTGGCCAAGCTCAACACCCGCACCGACCCGCTGACGGCCTACGTCGTCGAGGCCTGCACCGAGTGCCGGTGGCATCACCTGCTTCGAGTGCTGCCGATCGGTGGCGGCGTCGCTAGAACGGGCTGAGGCCCATTCGATTGCGCACGGATATCGCTTCGCCCAGGTGAGAATTGCCGTGGCCGATCACGGCCCACTGCACGAACCACCACACCGGCTTGTCGGCCCACATTCGGTGCAACCAATCGACCTCGTCGAGCGACAGGTCGGCCTTGCTCGTCAACCGGTGACTCGTATCGGGCACTGTGTCGAACGCCATGGTGCCGACGTGATCGAGCCAGGCCCCCGTGGCGGCGAAGACCGCGTCGGCGAACCTCGGCAACGCCTCGAGGTTCAGGGTGCTGCTGACCCCCGGATCCTCGCGCTCGGAGAGGCCGACCGACGGTGGAGCATCACTGAGCCCGAGGATCGTTTTGTGGTCGGCGAACAACGGCACACGATCACGAATTGCTGTGTTGACCGCGAGGTCCTGGTGTCGAGCCATGTGCAGCACCAGGTGGGCGATCGACGACCCACCGTCATCTGCTTGTTCGACCCAGCGTTGTATTGGAACCACGCTCAGTACCGAGTCGGCTAGCTTGGTTCGCAGGCTCCCCAGGTCGTGGGCAATCCAGGTATGCACGTCCACGGGCTGACCGTAGTCCTAAAGTGTGCCTTGCCGGGCCGCATGCGGTTCGGTGGAGCAAAAACTCACGACGGCTTCTCTGTGGACAGGCCGCCGTGTACAGAACCACCAGCTGACCCTCCCGGTGTCGGCCAGTGTGGCGCCAAGCCCACCAGTTCACCCGTCCCGAGCTGGTGGGCAAGGTCGCCGTGCAGTCCGGTCGCCCCTGCCCGCAGAACCGTGTTACACCCCCGTGTCATGCTGCCGGGCGTGGACATCGTCTTTCACCGCTACACTCGCCCGGTCATATTGGCCCTGCCCCATACCGGGGCCCCGGGTATCCCCCGGGTCCGAAGGGAGGTTTCACACGCATGACGCGTGCTTACGAACTCATGGTCATCATCGATGGTGACATCGAAGACACCGCTGCCCAGGCTCGGGTGAAATCGATCACCGACGCCATCACCAAGGCCGGCGGCACCATCCACGGCAAGCCCGACTGGTGGGGCAGGCGTCAATACGCCTACCCGATCAACAAGAAGGAATACGGCTACTACGTCGTGTACCAACTCGTTGCACCCGGTGGGGCCCTCGACGAACTCGAGCGCTCGTTCCGCATCGCTGACGACATCGTCCGCCACAAGCTCATCCGTCTTCCGGATACCGAGGCCGAGCGCCGCGGTCTGTCGGAGCCAGCGGCCTGATGCGCCGCTCATCACGTCAAGGAGGCCGCCATGGCCGATAGCACCGTCACCATCGTAGGAAACCTCACCCGCGATCCCGAACTGCGTTTCACCGCAGGCGGCAAGGGTGTCGCCAGTTTCGGCGTCGCCGTCAATCGTCGGTACCAGGTCAACGGCGAGTGGCAAGAGAAGGTCTCCTTCTTCAACGTCACCGCATGGGACAGCCTCGGCGAGAACGCTGCGGCATCGCTCACCAAGGGCACCCGAATCATGGTCACCGGCCGTCTCGAGCAGCGTGAGTACGAGACGACCGCGGGGGAGAAGCGCAACGTCGTCGAGATCGTGGCCGATGAGCTCGGGCCAAGCCTGCGCTGGGCACGCGCCGAGGTCGAGCGCACGCAGCGAACCGGCCCTGACGGCGCCCCCGCTGCCGGTGGGCGGCCGGCCGCTGCGCCGGCCGGCGGCCGCGCCAGCGATCCTGTGTACGGCGACGAAGAGCCGTTCTGAACCAATGACGATCGATCCGAGAAAGATCCAACGATGACCAGCAAGAAGAATCGCGCCAGGGCGCCAAAAGAAGTCAACAAGAAGTTCAAGAAGAAGACGAGCGTTCTCGTCACCGACAAGGTCGACTTCGTCGACTACAAAGACGTCAACCTGTTGAACCGTTTCGTCAGTGACCGTTCCAAGATCCGCAACCGCAGGGTCACGGGCAACACGGTTCAACAACAGCGCGACATCGCCAACGCAGTGAAGAACGCACGCGAGATGGCATTGCTGCCCTACACCAAGCGTGTCTCGCAGACCCGGGCGGGTCGCCCGCCGCGCGATCGCGACGAGGATGGTGGCGGTCGTGGTGGCCGCGAGGATCGTGGCGGCCGCGAGGGTCGTGACTCGTTCAAGGCCGACACCCCTGCGGTCGAGGCAGTACCTCAGGTAGACGCCGTCGTGGCCGATACCGACAAGACGGTCGAGGCCTGAGCAGCATGAGAATCATTCTCCGCTCCGATCGCAAGGGCCTCGGAAAGCGCGGCGACATCGTCGAAGTGTCCGATGGCCATGCTCGCAACTTCCTGTTGCCGAAGGGTCACGCGCTGAAGGCTTCCGAGGGTGCAGTCGCCCAGGCCGCCTCGATGCGCCGCTCGCGCGACCTGCGTGACGCACAGGATCGCGAAGGGGCTCAAACCATCGCCTCGGCGCTCGTCCCGAAGATCATCACCATCTCGGCCAAGTCCGGCCCGGAGGGCAAGCTCTTCGGCTCGGTCACCGTCGCGGACGTGTCGCACGCCGTCGAGGAACAGACCAAGGTCGTCATCGACCGTAAGAACCTGCACATGGAACCGATCAAGTCGCTCGGCACCCATACGGTGACCGCCAAGCTGCACAACGATGTCGAGTTCCCCATCACCGTCGAGGTCGTCAGCAAGTAGTTCCTCGATCTCGGGCATCAACGAATTCTCTTCCACAGGGTTGTCCACAGCCCCGGCGGGTTTGCGCGGGCGTACTCGGGTCTGTGGTTTTCGCGCGGGGTGCGGTTGTCCACATCCGCGCACCGCAACCTCACAGGTTGTAGACCCACAACTCACAGGTTGTTGCCCTTACAGCGCACAGGCCAGATCAGGCAAGGTAGGTGACTCATGACTGACTTCTCCCGGGAACCCGGACGCGATCGCAACGTACGCCGGTCTGACAACCGAGTCCCTCCGCACAACCTCAACGCCGAAGAGAGCCTGCTGGGAGCGTTGCTGTTGTCGCGCGACGTCGTCGACCAGGTCGGCGAGCTCGGCGTGAGCGTCGACCACTTCTACAAGCCCAGTCATCAGCACATCTACATGGCCATCCGCGGTCTGATGACCAATGGCCAGCCGGTCGACGCCGTCACCGTCGCCGACGAGTTGCGCCGCAATGGACTGCTCGACGAGATCGGCGGACCGCAAACCTTGCTCGAGCTGCAGAACGCCACGCCGGCGGTCTCCAATGCGTCGCGCTACGCCAAGATCGTTCAAGACACCGCGATGCTGCGCAAGCTCATCGGTGTCGCCAGCGAGATCGCCGAGATCGCGTACCTCGAACCGGACGACGTCACCAAGGCCCTCGATGAAGCCGAGACCAAGGTCTTCGAGATCGCCGAAGACCGAATCACCGATTCCACCATGTCGCTCAGCGATCTGTTGCCGTTGGCGATGGACAAGCTGCAAGAGACGTTCGAACGAGGCGACATCATCACCGGTACGGCCACCGGGTTCCACGACCTCGACGAGCTGTTGTCAGGTTTGCAGCCGTCGACACTCAACATCATCGGCGCTCGCCCGGCGATGGGCAAGACCAGTCTCGGTCTCGGCATCGCCGCGTACGTTGCGCAGACAGCGCGTCGACCGGTGCTGATCTTCTCGTTGGAGATGGGCCACACCGAATTGACCCAGCGAATCCTGTCGAGCGAGGCCGAGGTCGATTCGCAGAAGCTGCGCACCGGTCGGCTCGTCGAAGCCGACTGGACGAAGATCGGCAAGGCGATCAACCGCCTCGACGTGCCGTTGTATCTCGACGACAACCCGCGAGTCACGGTGATGGAGATCCGTGCCAAGGCCCGACGGATGAAGGCTCGCCAGGGCGGGCTCGCGCTGATCGTGATCGATTACCTGCAGTTGATGAGCGGCGGTAGCTCGTCCGAGAACCGCCAGCTGGAGGTCAGCGAGATCAGTCGCGGCCTCAAGATCCTGGCCCGCGAGCTGGAGGTCCCCATCATCGCCTTGAGCCAGCTCAGCCGTAACCTAGAAGCCCGCGGCGACAAGCGCCCGATGTTGTCCGACCTCCGCGAGTCGGGCAGCCTCGAGCAGGACGCCGACGTGGTGATGTTTCTGTACCGCGACGAGGTGTACAACAAGGAGTCGGCCGACAAGGCGATGGCCGAGGTGATCATCGCCAAGCACCGTTCCGGCCCGACCGGCACGGTGCGGTTGGTCTTCCGTGGTCAGTTCACCAAGTTCGGCAACGCCGCTCGCGGCGTCTGACCCTGCGTGCGAAACGGTCAATCGACGGTGATCTCGCCCATCTTCGACCATTCGTCGACGCCTTCGATCTTGGCGTTGACGATGCGTGGCGTTTCCGCAAGTGCGGCGGGCATGGTCTGAATCGCCTGCTTGAAGTGATCGCTGTTGACGTGCGGACCGGCGCCCTCGTCGGTGAACGCCTCGACCAACACGAACTCGTTGGGGTGCTCGGTGCTGCGGGACCAGTCGAACCAGAGGTTCCCGGCTTCGGCGCGCGTGGCCTCGGTGAACGGTCGGACCAGCTCCAGCCACCGGTCGGTCCACTCCGGCTTCGTCGTGAACTTGACGACGATGAGGATCATCGCAGCGAACCAATGGTGGCCGCAGGCCCGGCCGGTTCGAAGCCCATGACCGCGGCGTGACG
>JBDTYA010000025.1:0-1863 GCA_040005915.1 Ilumatobacteraceae bacterium | reverse complement strand
CACTACATGGGCGGCGCGCTGCGGGCGATCGACCTCGTCGACTACTGCCACTACATGGTCCCGATGAACGCCCTGCCGCCCGTGCCCGCGTTGTGGGGCGAAGGCTGGCGCGACGAATGGCTGGCGCGGATCGCCGAGCACGAACCGTGGCTGCTGACCTGGATGCACGAGCAGCTCGATGGTTCGTACTGGCGTCACGGTTCGGTCCGCCCCGACTACGACCGCATCGAATGCCCGACGATGATCGTCGCCGGTTGGGCCGACGGCTACCGCAACAACACGTTCCGCACGTTCGAGCGCCTGCATTGTGAGAAGGAACTGCTGATCGGCCCTTGGAGCCACATGTCGCCCGCCAGTTCGCTGCCAGGTCCGCACATCGATCTCGTACCCGAGATGATCGCCTTCTTCGGCACGTGGTTGCGCGGCGATGCTCGCCGGCCGCAACCGCCGATCCGCGTGTTCGTGAGGCACTCGACCAGGCCCGAGCCCGACTGCGCGGTCATCGAAGGCGAATGGCGGTACGAGGCACAGTGGCCACCGCAACGGCTGACACCGACGACGATGTACGACGGTCGCCAACGGACACTCGTCTGCCGCGCCGACACGGGTACGGCGGCGTGGAACTCCTGCGCAGGCGGCCTGCCATGGGGTCAACCCCTCGATCAACGCAGCGACGATGCATGGTCGTTGACCACCGATTGGCAACTGGCCGAACAGACCGAGGTGATGGGCCACGTCACGGTGAAGGCCACTGTGACGTCGGACCAGCCCATCGCGTACCTCTCGCTGAAGCTCAACGACGTGTGGCCCGACGGCACCTCGGCGCTCGTCGCCCGCGGGTTTTTGAATCTCACCCATCGAGTCGATCCACCCGCCGTGCTCGTTCCCGGTCAGCCGTACGAGATCGAAGTCGAGCTCGAAGCGACCTCGTGGGTGTTCGCGGTAGGTCACTCGATCCGTCTCAGCGTCGCGGGCAACGATTGGCCCAACACCTGGGTCCCGCCGGCCCCGGTGACCTTGACGATCAAGTCATTGCAGATGCAACTACCTGTGCTCCCACCGGGCGGCGCCGGCATTCCGGAGTTTGCGGCGGTCGAACCGCCATCGCCTCCCGAGGTCAACGATCTCACGTGGAGCTCGAGCCACGACGCCTTGACCCGACTGACGCGGGTCGAGACGAAGTACGGCGGACCGTACGACGCCCGCCACGGCGGTCACGTCAAGGATCACTACGAGGGGCAGGTGAGCGTCGTGGTCACCGATCCATCGCTCGCGTCAGCCAGCGGCACGGTGCGCTTCGAGATCGAGTGGCCCGAGGCCTCGGTCGTGGTCGAATCCAACATGATCGTGGCGAGCAACCTCGACGAGTACTGGGTCGACATCGAGCTGAATGCCTTCGAATCCGGTGAGCTCGTTGGTGAGCGACGTTGGTCGCGACGCTTCCCCCGTCGCCTCAACTGAGGCCCTCGGCGTCTCAAAGATGGGCGGCGTGGCAGGCGACGCCGTCGACGAGCATCGGGTCGGCTGCGTTACAGGCATGCAGGATGCCGAGCCGTTCGGCCTCGCCGCTCTGATAGAGCGGGCATCGCGGATGGAAGCGACAGCCCGCCGGAATGTCTGTGGGGTCCGGTGCCTCGCCTGTGAGGATCTGCTGCGCGACCCGCGCGTGCTCGGGCACGACCGACAGCAGTGCCTTCGTGTATGGATGTTGCGGTGCCGCGAGGATCTGTTCGGTGGTGCCCACCTCGACGATCCTTCCGAGGTACATCACGGCGACGCGGTCGGCGATGTTCCATGCCAGGCCGAGGTCGTGGGTGACGACGAGGATCGTCATGCCGCGGTCTCGCGACAGGCCGAGCAGCA
>JBDTYA010000024.1:0-3461 GCA_040005915.1 Ilumatobacteraceae bacterium | reverse complement strand
GCCGATACACAGGGCGGCCTTCGCGGGAGGGCCAGTACAGGATCGAGCCGACGTCGTCGTGACGCTCCGCCATCTCGGCCCCATCAGTGACGATCACATCGACCGGCGCGAACGTCTCGATCGCCGATCGGATGCGGGCCATCATCGGTCGCTTCTCCGTCGGCTCGATGTTGTCGAACACGACCAGCAGATCGATGTCGGAGTCGGGTCCGTCCTCGCCCCGAGCCACCGAGCCGAAAAGAATCACCTCGGCCGGGTCGACGGCGCGGACCACCTCGTCGACGACCGACGGCCACAGCTCCTGCAGCGTCTTGCCGTCGTAGCGCCCCTGCTCGTCGACGAAGTGCTGCACGGACATAGGCCCATTGTACGGAAGGCTGCGCAGCGGTCTGGTGGCATTGGACGTCGTCGCCGTCGGGGCCTTCGGTCGAGCCATCGCATCGAGGGCGGCGGCGATCGCTTCGTCGCGTTCTCTCGTGGCGTGCTGGTAGTGCAATGCCGCTCGCGCCGAACGGTGCCCGACGCGCGCCATCAGCTCCTTGGTGCTCGCCCCCGTGGAGGCGGCGAGCGTGTTGCCGGTGTGGCGCAGGTCGTGGAAGCGCAATCCGTCGCAGCCGACAGCCTTGCGCACAGCGTTCCACTTGCCGTTCCAGTTGCCACGCCGCAGCGGCGCGCCCTTCGGACCGGTGAACACGACCGCGTCGGGTTCTGGCCCGACGTAGCGGCGCATGTGGTCGGCGAGCTCGTCGACGACGAACGCCGGCATGGTGATCGTGCGTCGGCCGGCATCGGTCTTCGGCGGACCGAGCACCCTCGTTCCGCCGGACAGCTCCAGTGCTTGCTCGACCACCTCGACCGTGCCGGCCTGCAGGTCGATGCGTTGCCGAGTGAGTGCTGTCAGCTCGCCCCACCGCAGCGAGCCATAGGTGGCAAGAAGAACGAGGGCTCGCCAACGTGGATCGATCGCGGTAGCGAGGGCGTCGACCTGAGCGATCGTGGCGATCGGCCGCTCGGGCGAACGTTCGGTGGCAGCGCCTTTGATGACGCACGGATTCTTCACGATGAGCTCATCCTCGACGGCGGTGTGCAGGATCGTGCGCAGGAGTCGATAGCACTTCGCCGCGGTCGTCGGCGCGAGGCCGCTCTCCTGAACGAGGTTGGCGAACCAGACGCGGACCTCGGCCGTCGAGAGCTTCGACAGCTCGCGCCGGCCGAGCGTCGGGACGATGTGGTTGTCGAGCTGGCTGCGGTACAGCTCGACCGTGCGGATGCGCAGGTTGTGGCGATGCGTCAGCCAACGGTTGGCGTAGGGCTCGAGCGTGACCTTGCCGTTGCGCGGGTCGACCCAGCCTCCGCGTCGCTGGTCGGCGCCGGCGAGCAGCAGCGCCCGCTCGGCATCGGCCTTGGTGCGGAACGAACCGAGCGACACGTGCTTGCCGTCGCCCACGTAGGTGCGGGCGCGCCACGTGCCGGAGCGGTTCTGGATGACCGCCCCGCTCTCGGGTGCTCGGCGCTGGCGCTTGCGTGCCACAGAGCGATCCTACGCCCGTCGCGGCATTGGCGCGGCATTCAGAACGGCGTATAGGGGTCTGCAAGGGCGAACAACGGTCGGATCACGGGTCTATTTAGCTGCTACTTTGCGCATTCGACGCTGGCCGTAAGCACCTGCATAACGTTCTTCCAAGCTGGCTATGCGGGTTCGATTCCCGTCACCCGCTCCACTGATTCCCAACGGCACTATTTGAGCAATTCATCTCGGCCCTGGCAGCTGTGCGTCCTTGGCTGACTGACTGTCGTGGCGGATCGCGGCGGGTTTGGTTGTCGTCGCCGTCCCCTGTCGGTACGAACCGATCGGCTCCCCAGCGGACTTCTGGCAGAGGCGAAGGATCGTTGGATCCTTCGCCTCTGTGATCAACCGCCCTGATTCCAGATTCAGCCGTTGCCCTCGGAAAACTGACCCGCCTCTGTCGGGTCATTGGCCTGATTGGCTGCCGGGCCACCGTCGCACTGGGCGCCGGTCGCAGTGTCGATGCCGTCTTCACAGTTCACACCGCTGTCGCCTGGAGCCTCGGTGACGTCCGCGGCTTGGTTGGCGTCGGACGCGTCGTTCGACTCCGTCACAGGGGCTTCGGTGGCGTCATTTGCCTGATTCGCCGCCGGGCCGCCGTCACATTGGGCGCCGGTGGCGGTGTCGATGCCGTTCTCGCAATTGACGCCGCTGTCGCCGGGAGTCTCGGTGACGTCCGGCGTGTCGTTGGCCTCAGGTGTGTCGGATGCCTTGTTGTCGGCGGCCCTGTTCGCGGCCGCTGGGGTCACAACGGCAGGGGGTGCCGGAGTCGGGGTACTGGAGCCGCCGGCCGCTGCGGCGATCCCTGCGGCGCCGGCGAACAGACCAAGAGCGACGATGGTCGTGTAGCCGGCCTTCTTCAATCGGGAGGTCATTTGGGAGGGTCCTTTCGTGTGACTCGGGTCGGACGATCCGTCCCGATGTCGACACAGTGATCCATCGCACCTTGAGCTGGCCCGAAGCGACCTGAAGCGTCACTTCAGCCGAGCTTCAGGCTTGTCTGGCACGCTGGGCACGTGAGGGTACTGGTGGTCGAGGACGACAAGCGGCTGGCGGCGACGTTGCGCCGCGGGTTGGAGGCCGAGGGATTCGCCGTCGACAATGCGCTCGACGGCGAACAGGGTCTGTGGCTGGCGTCCGAAAACCCGTACGACGCGATCGTGCTCGACATCATGCTGCCGAAGGTCAACGGATTCGCGGTTTGCGCACGCCTCCGCGAAATGGGCAATTGGACACCGATACTGATGCTCACGGCGAAGCACGGCGAGCTCGACGAAGCCGAAGCACTCGACACAGGCGCCGATGACTACCTCACAAAACCATTCTCCTACGTGGTCCTCGTCGCACATCTGCGCGCGCTGCTACGACGCGGCGCGGCCGAGCGCCCGGTGCAGATCATCATCGGCGAACTGGTCGTGGACCCGGCCGCGCGCACCTGCAGCCGTGGCGGCAAGTTGATCGAGTTGACCGCGAAGGAGTTCTCGATCGTCGAGTTCCTTGCCCGGCGCAACGGTGAGGTCATCTCCAAGGCTGACCTGCTCGAGCATGCATGGGATTTCGCCTACGACGGTGACCCGAATGTGATCGAGGTACACATGTCCAACATCCGCCGCAAGATCGACAAACCCTTTCACACCGAGAGTCTTCGAACCGTTCGAGGCGCGGGATACCGCCTCGTGCCCGATGGCTGATCACTCGCGTCTTCGACGGGTTGGGCTCCGCATCCGCGTCGCCGCCGTCGCGTGCGTGACCGTCGGTGTCGCCCTCACCATCGGCGCCATACTGCTCGTAGCCATGCTCCGCGGACGGCTCGACAATGCTGCGACCACGGCCGCGAGTCTGCGCGCTCGCGACATCGCAGCGCTTGCCGAGTCCGGCGCACTCCCCCGCCAAC
>JBDTYA010000023.1:0-2088 GCA_040005915.1 Ilumatobacteraceae bacterium | reverse complement strand
ATCGGCTACCACGACTGGGAAGGCCTCTCGCTGACCCTCGAAGAACGCGAACGGCTGGCCAAGAACATGGACGGCAACCGGGCGCTGATCATGCGGAATCACGGCTTCCTCACAGTGGGAGAGACACCGGGCGAGGCGTTCATGGTGATGCACTACCTGATTCGGGGTTGTCGCACGTTGCTCCGCGCCCACGGCAGCGGCCTCGAGGTCGATCCCGGCCCCACTGACATCTGGGAGCTCTCCAAGCGGCAATACGACAACTTCCCGCTCGGCCTGTACGAGTGGCCGGCATTGCTGCGACTGCTCGACCAGAGCGATTCCAGCTATCGCCGTTAGCCCGCCGTGTTGATCGAGCGTGTCAACACGACCCTGGTCTCGTTGCCATTGCGCGCTCCGATCGGCACCGCGATCCACTCGATCCATTCGGTCGGCTGCGTTCTCGTCGAGGTCCACACCGCCGACGGGGTCGTCGGGCAGTCGTTCGCCTTCACCATCAATGCCAACCGCCTGGCGGCCTTCGACGAGATGATCCGCGGGCTGGCTCATTTTGCTGTCGGCCGGGGGGTCCACGAAACCGCCGGCATCTGGGAGTCGATCTGGTTGGAGATCAACCCGACCGGCCACAAGGGTGTCACGATCTCGGCACTCGCAGCGATCGATGTCGCTTGCTGGGACGCCTTCGCCCGGACCATCGGCCTCCCGTTGTCACACGTCTTCGGCACGTGCCGGACCGAGGTCGACACATACGCCAGCTCCGGCCTGTGGCTGTCGGCAAGCATCGACGAGCTGATCGGCGAAGCCTCCGCGTTCGTGGCGCAAGGATTCCGTGCGGTCAAGCTGCGCATCGGCAGCGCGCAGGCGGACGACGACGTCGCCCGGGTCCGTGCGGTCCGAGACGCGATCGGCAACGAGGTCGGACTCCTCGTCGATGCCAACCAGAAGTTCACTCCCAAGGAGGCGATCCGACTCGGCCGCATGCTCGAGGAGTTCTCGCTCGTCTGGATCGAGGAACCAGTCGCCGCGAACGACCTACGCGGCCACGCCGATGTGCGCACCGCGCTTGATACTGCCGTCGCAACCGGCGAGACCGAGTACACCCGCTTCGGGATCCAATCCCTGATCGACGCCCGATCCGCCGACATCTTGATGCCCGACCTGCAGCGCATCGGCGGCTACACGGAGTTCCGCCGTGCCGCCGCGACCGCTGCGGCCAACCATCTCCCGGTCTCGAGCCACTTCTTCACCGAGCACAGCTTGGCCCTCGCCGGATCGCTGCCGAACTGCATCTCTGTCGAGCACATCGACTGGTTCGCACCACTGTTCATCGAGGACATCGAACTTCGACACGGCAAGCTCGTCATCCCCGAACGGCCGGGAACCGGATTCACCTACGGGCCGGACCTGGCGCGGCGATTCCCGATCGAATGATGGCCCCGTGAACGTACCAACACTCGAAGTACCCAACATCGACTTCGAAGCACTGCGCGCCCACCGAGTGCGCCGACTGTGTGCACAGATGACAGCCCACCACGTCGACGCACTGGTGCTGACCAACCCGGTGACGCTCAGGTACGCCGCCGACTGGCGCGAGTACGCGCTGTTCCAGGCTCACATTCCCACCTACTACCTGGTCCTGACAGCCGACGCTCGCCTCACCATGTTCGGCGCCTATCGCCAACAACACCCAACGATCCATGATTTCCGCATCGCTCACCACCCCAACGTGTTCGACAGTGGGCTCGACACGCTCGCCTCGGCCACGGGATTCGCCGCCGACATCGCCGACGTCATCGGCGTGGGAGCCCGCATCGGGCTCGACCGGGTCAACCCGAGCTGCGTCGATGCACTCGGCAGTCTCGGCTTCGACGTGATCGATGTCGAGCCGCTCGTCGAACTCGCCCGAGCGATCAAGTCCGACGAGGAACTGCTCTGCATCCGCCATGCAATCGCGGTCGCCCAATCGGCGATCGCAACCATGCGCGAGAAGGCTGAACCTGGCGTCAGCGAGAACGAACTCATGGCCGTACTGCATCAGGTCAACATCGCCAACGGCGGCGACTGGATCGACGGGCGCATGTTGTGCAGCGG
>JBDTYA010000022.1:0-7017 GCA_040005915.1 Ilumatobacteraceae bacterium | reverse complement strand
CTCCTCGGTCGAGCACAGCCGGTGGAAGGACATCGCTGACGGCCAACTTGAGCGCGTGTTTACCGACGCCAGCGCTGAACTTGATTCGCGGTGACACGCTGCCGAGGAGATCGATGACCCTCGTGTCGAGCAGCGGAACCCTCGACTCCAGCGATGCACCCATGCTCATCCGATCCTCCACCTGCAGCAGCGCCGGCAGCAGCGTCGACATGTCGAAGGCCAACATCTTGTTGATGTATGAGATTGTGTCGGGTGTGTTGAACAGATCCAGGTACTCGTCGAACACCGCCTCCACGTCGAGTGCCGCGCGGAGTTCGGGCGCGAGCAGTTCGAGCACGCCTCGACTTCGATCGATCAGAGCGAAGTAGCGGCGATCCATGCTGTCGAACAGACCACGGCTCCAGAAGTCGCGCATGAGGGGGAAGTACGACTTGAGCACGCGCAGCTGCGGTACGACGTTCTCGAGGGTCACCACATGTCGGCCCTCTTCCTGGGTCTCGGTGATCGCTCCCTTGAGTGCCTGCTCCAGGTAGGCGACCAGGTACCTCGCATAGCCGCCGAAGATCTCGTCACCGCCCTGGCCGCCCAACGCCACCTTCACCTCGCCGGCCGCGAGCTGACTGACCATGTACTGCGGGAAGGCCCCGGGACCGGCGACCGGCTCGTCGAGCAAGTGCACCAGACGTGGCATCACTTCGACGAAGTCCTGCCAGGTCGGCGTGGTGACGCGCAGGTCGGCGCCGATGTAGCTAGCCAGAGCACGGGCGTACTCCGACTCGTCGTAGCCGGGTACGTCGGCAAACCTGCCGTGAAACACGGTCAGACGGCGTCCGGACAACCTCGTGGCCAGCGAGCACACCGCGCTCGAGTCCATGCCGCCGGACAGGTACCCGCCCAGGGCCACGTCGGACCGCAGCTGAATGCGCACACTGTCGTCGAGCAAGGCCCGGATCTGCTCGGCGGCATCGCCCTCGTCGTCGATGTCGACGGTTGTGTTCGGTGTCCAGTACTGGTGCTGACGGATGATCGTCGCACCGCATCCCTCGACGTAGGTGGCGTGCGGCACTTTCTCGATGCCCTCGAACATCGTGCGTGCGCCGATCGTGTACTGGAACACCACGTACTGGGCGAGGGAGTGCAAGTCAAGGCGCGCCGTGGTCTGCGGATGGCGGAGTATCGCCTTGGTCTCGGACGCGAAGACGATTGCGTTCGCGTGCCTTGCGAAGTAGAGCGGTTTGATGCCGAACGGGTCGCGCGCCGCGATCCAGCGATTGGTGAGTCGGTCGTGGAACACAAACGCGAACATGCCGTTGAGCTGGCTTATCGAGCGCGCCCCGTCCGTGGCGAGCAGGGCCAACAGCACCTCCGTGTCTGACTGAGTTCGAAATGAGATGCCACGACGTTCGAGCGCTGCGCGCAGTTCGACGTAGTTGTAGATCGCTCCGTTGAACACGATGGAATAGCGACCGTCGGTGGAAACCATCGGCTGCTGGCCGTTCTCGGGATCGATGATCGCGAGCCGAACGTGGCCCTGAACCATCTGCCCTTCAACTCGGTGCAGGCCCGAACCGTCAGGGCCTCGGTGCGCAATAGCGGCGAGCATGTCCTCGACGGCCTCTGCATGGGCGTCGATCGGGCTGTTGGAGACGTGGATTGAGACAAGTCCGCACATCGACGCTACAAAGCCTGGTCGTTGGACATACTTTGCAACGTGCTCGCACGGCGACTCGCCGACTTCCACCCGCCCCACGGCCAGTGGTACAGCACCGCCATTGTGAAGTACCCGAGCGTCGTGACACTGGCGACCATCTTGCTCTCGCTGGTCTTCTGGTCGTATCGCAGCACGAACGGCTCCTCGCCGAACGTGGCGCCCAGCATCTTCAATTTGACCAGCTTTTCCAGCGTGCAGGTGAACCCGAGTCCTTTGAGCTGGATGAAGTTGCTTCCGTAACGGTCGAGTGCCAGGTGAAGGATCTCGGCGCGATACACCCTGAACCCGGAGGTGTACTCCTGCAATCCGTCGATCCGAAACACGGTACGCATGAACGCGGTAGCCATCCGGCTGATAAACCGGCGGTAGCCGTTCACGCCCACCTGGCCTCCACCGTCGGCGAACCGGGAGGCGATCACGACGTCGGTGCCAGCTCTGGCGCGGCGGACCATGGTGTCGATGTATTGCGGTTCGTGAGTGTCGTCGCAATCCATTCGCACCACGAAGTCGCCGGGTCCGGTCAGCTGCACCGCGAATTCGATGAGATCGCGCACCGATTCGCCGAGGCCACGGTTGTAGCGATGCTCGATTACGTCGAGCGGAAACCGGTGGCGAAGTTCCTCCAGCACTGCCGAGCTCCCGTCGGTGCTGCCGTCGTTGCAGACCACGATTCTGAAGTCCGGCGAGATGGTGCCAAGCGAATCGGCGAGCTTCGGCACGAGAAGAGGCAGCGCTTCAGCTTCGTTGTAAGCGGGCAGCACGGCGACGATCATCGCGGCGAGCCTCCGATCGACTGGCACCGCGCCGGAGCGTGGGTGGGACGAGGTGTCTGCGAGGGCTGGGGCGACATGGGAGGGGTGGATCGAGGACGTACGTTTGTCGGCACGCGCTGTTGCGGACTCTACCAGCGAGGGTTTGGGAAGCCGGGTACTCCGTGCCGCTTCCATTGGTGCGCGCAATCGTGCCGGGCTCTGACCGCTCACAGCACTAGCCTGCCGTGCTCAGTGTCAGTCAAACCCGCAACATGCGCCGACGTCGATGCGGTGGTGTCCATCCATCGCGGTGCGTTGCCCCGGGACGTGGCACCCGCACTCGGAGCCCCCTTTCTCGAACGCTTCTATCGTCGGGTGCTCTCCTCGCCCGACCAGGTGCTGCTGGTGGTGCGGAACGGTGATGATGTGGAGGGGTTCTGTGCGCTTGCCATGCAGCCGCCACCCCTGCGTGCCGCGCTTCGCCCCACCGACCTGTGGACGTTCGCTCGCAAAGTTGTTCGTTCGCCCAGTCTTCTCGCATCGAGCATCGTGCAGGCACGACGCCGAACCGTCAGCGACTGGGACGGCTGCGCCGAGATCGCGTTCGTCGCGGTCGACCAGCGTCACGCTGGTCGCGGTCATGGGACGGACCTCGTTCGCGCTGCGACTGCGATCGCGGCCGAACGTGGCAAGCACTCCGTGGTCACGAAAACTGCCAATCCGCGACTTGCCGAGTTCTACCAACGCGAGTTCGAGGCTGCGATCATCGCCGAGTTCGCCGCCGTCGGGTCGACCTACATGGTGCTCGAATGGCGCGCTGCACCCGCGCAGGGAACAGATCGCTAGCGAACTCCGAGTTTGCCAAATCTTCCGAAAATGGGCCACGATGCCCAACTTGCTGAATGACTAAGCGCCCCACTTCTGCGCATCAGCACGAGTGAGTTGCGTCTCTGACCGAGCACTCGAACGTCGATCGTCGGTAGCGTCTCCACATGTCAACGACTGGGATCCGGGTCCACCCAACTGCGATCGTGGAAGTCGGGGCCGACGTTGGGGCCGGGACCAGCGTGTGGCATCACGCACATGTCCGTGATGGCGCCCGGGTTGGTAAGGATTGCATTCTCGGCAAGAACGTCTACGTCGATGCACGAGCTGTCGTGGGCGATCGTTGCAAGCTGCAGAACAACGTCAGCGTCTACCACGGTGTGCACATCGGTGATGACATCTTTGTGGGGCCGTCGGCGACGTTCACGAACGATCTCGTACCACGAGCGTTCAACGCCTCGTGGCAGGTCGTGGAAACCTTCGTGCACGATGGAGCATCGATCGGTGCAAACGCGACGATCGTGTGCGGTGTGACGTTGGGGGAGTACTCGATGGTCGCGGCCGGCGCCACCGTGACTCACGATGTGGCTCCTCATCAGTTGGTTGCCGGAACTCCTGCGCGCCACCTCGGCTGGGTGTGCCGGTGCGGGAAGGTTGTCTCGCGTGATGCCGATGCTCCGCCGCAACTCGTATGCGAGGACTGCGCCTAGCTGCAGCTCGCTGCTACCGACCGATCGAGATGACCGTCAGATCCGTCGACGCCGGTAGGCAGTTGCGTCCGTCGACGATCACCGCGGCTCCGCCCAACATCGACCGCGACAGGCGCTGATACTCGGAATGGTCGGCCTGCAGGATGGCTGCGTCACATCGATCGCCCATCGAATAGGTATCGAAGCCATGGGAACGGATCTCATCTTCGGAATAGAGCGGGTCATGAACCAAAGCCGTTGCGCCCGCGCCGCGGAGTGCGTCTACGACGCCGAACGCTCCTGAAAACGCGCTCTCCTTCACGCCACCCCTGTAGGCCAATCCGAGGACAGCCACGGTCTTTCCCGAGATATCCCCAATCGAGTCGATCAACCGCTGCACGGCATACGCCGGCATCGACTCGTTCACCATGCGAGCCGCAGCCGGCAGTGCAGCGGTTGGATCGCCCATGAGATAGAACCGCGGGTAGACCGGGATGCAGTGTCCGCCGACGGCAACACCGGGTCGATGGATGTGGCTGTACGGCTGGCTGTTGCAAGCCCCGATGACTGCCAGCACGTCGAGACCGTGCGCATCCGAATACTTGGCGAGTTCGTTTGCGTAGGCGATGTTGATGTCGCGGTACGTCGTCTCCGCAAGCTTGGCCAACTCGGCCGCCTCCGCAGTGCCGAGATCCCACACGCCGTTCGGCCGGAAGAGATCGTCGCGGTCGTCGAACTGAAGAACAGATTCGTAGAACGCAACGGCCTTTGCGGTGCTTGCCTCCTCCAGCCCGCCGACCAGTTTCGGGTACCGGCTGAGATCGCTGAAAATCCGACTGGAGTAGACCCGTTCGGGACTGAACGCCACGAACAGGTCGTCACCGAGCTTGTATCCGGTCGCCTGCATCAACGCCGGGGCGAACCGTTGCCGCGTCGTGCCCACCGGGAGGGTCGTTTCGTACACGACGAGCGTGCTTGGCCGGAGGCCGGCCCCAACCGAGGCTGTCGCGGCATCCATTGCGCGGAAGTCCGGCACCCCCGCTCTGTCGACCAGTAGTGGAACGACGATCACCACGACTTCGGACTCTGCTACCGCAGAGACGGTGTCAGTCGTAGCGGTCAAGGTGCCGGCGGCGCGCACCTCGGCCAGATAGGCGTCGAGATTTTCTTCGCCCGGAAACGGCGCAACACCGGCCTCGATCAAGTCGACCGCACGCTGATCTATATCGGCACCGATCACTTGGTGCCCGCTGCGTGCGAACTGGACGGCAAGCGGCAGCCCTATCTTGCCCAACGCAACAACACAGATATCCATAGGCCCTTTCGAGTCGACCCGCGTTGCGGGCGGTCACAACCAGCATCGAGCACGAAACGCTATCGCCCGGACAGCCGGGCTCATGTAGGCGTTTCGGCGAGAGCGGGAACACTTTCGTGCACTTCGAAATCGTCAGCGAAGTCCTCCGGGTGGGTTGCCGAAGACCCGATTGCTCGACTGTTCCCATCGGAGTCTCGGTAGTCCTGCAATCGCTTGGGCATGAGCGTCGCAGCGACGAACAGTGCCCAGAGGTAGCTGTGCCACAAGACGAAGCTCTCCATCGAGTTCTGCACGATGAGAAAGAGCGCAACAAGGACCCATGCGACTGTTGCGAGATTGACCTCGGCCCAGATCGCCCTGGCGGTGCCGATGGCCATGAAGAGGGCCATGCCGATGTAGAACACGAGCCCGATCCGCCCCAAGCCCAGGGCAACCTCCAGAACCGAATTGTGTGCGCTGCCGTAAGCGCTGCCAAGGTGTTGGTAGGTGGCCGCGGTGAAGGTCTCGTTGTCCCAGAAGGCGAAGAAGCCGTAGCCTCGCCACGGCCGAAGGGCGATGATCCCGCGAACATCTTGCCAGATGATCCGGCGACTGGAGAGCGTGACTGTTGCGCCGAGATCCGGTGCGATGCGCGCGATGTTGTGAAAGAAGATGTTCCATGACGCGACCACAGCCACCACAAGCGACGTGGCGACCAGCCATCCGGGAAATTTTCGAACGGCAGGAAGGCCGAAGATGATGCCCGCCGCCAGTACTGCCAGAGCCAGGCCTGCGATTGCGGTCATACACTGCGACCAAAGCGTCAGAATCAACCCGATTGGCGCGACTGTGAGCGCGGCAAAGCGAACCTTCCAGGTGGGGAAAGCCACCCACATTCCGAGTGCTGACAGAGCCGAGAGTGCTGCGATCGGTCCCAAGCTGTTCGGGTTGCCGAATACACCGAAGACGGCGGTGTGCCATTGCGGGTACTGCGGCGGCGGATAGATCTGGTGAGTGTGCGGTTGCAGCAGAATAAGGGCGAGACTCCAGAGTGTCAGCGCCGCAGTCGCGAGGAACATCGACGTGAGCTGTTCCTTGAATCGGAGACACAGGGCATACCAAACTCCAAGAGCAGACACGCCGGTCGTGATGACACATCGAATGGCGGTCGCATCTGGAGCGACCGACCACATCACCGAGGCGAAGCTCCACAGCAGATAGGCAGTGAGGACGGAGAGTGGCCAGCGTGACATTCGGACTTGCTCGTACCTCAAGTCCCGCCCACACAAATAGACGGCCAGTAGAGCGGTCGTCCCCATCGGCACGATATATGGCCACCGCTCCCAACCTAGGGGGACCGCGTATCGGTGAGAAAGGGCGATCGACGGACCGTTTGTGAGGATCGCCAGGCCGCATGCCGCGATGAGCGTTGGAACTGGACGAACTCCGGCGAGCCAGGCTTTTTGATACCCGCCGTTCGGCGGCCCGACTCGCTCCGGTGGCATCGGAACACGTCTAGTGACCGACGCCACCGAGTCCTGCGTCCCCCCGGCGCATGTCTCCCACGTGCTCGTCACCAGAGGTCGGACAGACTTGCAATCGGTGACTGGGTCTCTCCTAGCCTGGATCCATGCGGGTCAAGCGCCTCTTGTTGGTGACACAGTATTTCGAGCCCGAGATCGGGGCACCACAGGTCCGACTCGGCGCACTCGTGAACCAGCTGATCGAACGAGGGATCGATGTGGA
>JBDTYA010000021.1:0-6231 GCA_040005915.1 Ilumatobacteraceae bacterium | reverse complement strand
CGCACGGCCAGCTGCTGGGGTTGCCGTTCGTGCCGGGCGAACTGCTCGAAGAGCAACGGGCGTTCAGCCGATTCGAAGGTGGCTGCATCCTCTGCGCGACGATCGAAGCCGAGGTCGGCGAGGGCGAGCGGGTGCTGTTCTCCAACGACGATGTCGTGTGCGTCGCCCCGTACTGGAGCGGCTCGCCGTACGAGCTGCTCATCATCCCGCGCAATCACGAACTGCACCTCACCGACGCCACCGACACCTCGCTGGCTTCCGTCGGGCGTGCCATCCGCGACGCGATCGAGATGCTCCGCGACAGCCACGGCGACATCTCGTACAACATCGGTTTCCACACCGCGCCGCACCACTACAACGGTGCCTTCCACTGGCACGTCCACCTGTGGCCGAAGCTCGTCACGACCGCCGGGTTCGAGCGTGGCACCGGCGTGATGCTCAACATCGTGTCGCCAGAAGCAGCGGCCGCGCAACTGCGCCGCGAATCCGTCAAGACCTGATCCGCCTGGCCATGTCGCGGCTCAGAGTGGCCATCGACGTTGCCGCGACGCCCGCGCAGGTGTGGGCAATCCTCGAACCGATCGAAGATCATGTGTCGTGGATGCACGATGCGGTCGCGATCCACTTCCAAGGTTCGCAGCACCGCGGCGTCGGCACCGAGTTCCTGTGCGACACCAAGGTCGGGCCTTTGAAGCTCGTCGACCACATGGAGATCACGGAGTGGGAACCCGGGGAGGCCATGGGAGTGCGCCACATCGGTGTGGTGACCGGTACCGGTCGCTTCACGCTGACACCCATCGATCTCGGGCGCCGCACCCGATTCGCGTGGGAGGAGTCGCTGACGTTCCCTTGGTGGCTCGGCAGCGCTGTCGGGGCGACGATCGGCGGCCGCGTGGTGCTGCGGGCGATCTGGAAGCGAAACCTCCGCACGCTCAAGCGCATCATCGAATCCCGATTCTGACGACCGGCCTGCCTGCAGACACGGGCCGATCAGGCGAGGGCGCGGAGGGCGGCGGTGATTCCGGCGCCGAGGACGATCACGAGGATCAGTGGCGCCCTCCTCCAGGCGGCAACCGCGGCCGCACCGACACCAACGGCGCGGGCATCGAGCTGCAGGTGCTGGCCGATGCTGAACGTGTCCTTGAAGACGAGCGCGGCGATCAACGCAGCCGGGATCAACGCAAGACATCGCTCGAGCACGGGCGGCAACGGGCGATCGCCGATCACGACCAAACCGAGAGCCTTGAAGAAGTACGCACCGCCGGCCAGCAGGAAGACGAGCGTCCACGTCATCGCGGCAGCCCCACAAGGATGGCCAGAGCCGCGCACAGGACGGGAATGCCGACAGGCACGAATGGGATCAACGACACGCAGATCACCGCGCCGCACGCCGCCGCAAGTCGACCTCTGCGGTCGCGTAGCAGCGGCCAGACCATCGCCACGTACGCCGCGGGGAACGCTGCGTCGAGTCCGAAGGTCTTCGGATCGATTGCACTGCCGGCCAACGCGCCGAGGAGCGTGCCGAGGTTCCAGAAGATGTAGACGCCGACACCGGTGATCCAGAACGCGGCGCGCTGCAGGTCGAGGTCGCTCTGCGCGGCGGCCATCGCAGTCGATTCGTCGATCGTCAACTGGGCGGCGACCAATCGGCGGCCGACCGAGCCGTCCAAGCGACGCGCCATCGTCAATCCGTAGACACCGTTGCGCGCCGCCAGCAGCAGCGCGCCGCCAAGGGCGGATCCCGTCGTGCCGCCGGCGCCGATCACGCTGACGGCCGAGAACTGGCTGGCGCCGGTGAACACCAACAGCGAGATGACACACGCCTGCGCGACCGACGCGCCCGCGCTGACGGCACCGACACCGAACGAGATGCCGAAAACACCGACGGCGAGCGCGAGCGTCGTCGTGGCGGTGATGACGGGGCGCATGCGCTGGTCGCGCAGCGCTTCGATCACGGGCGTACCCCGCCGAGCAACACAACTCCGAGCGGTGGAAGATCGAACTCCGCCGAGGCCGGCTGGCCCTGCCACGTGAACTGGGTCGTAGCCGTGACTGTCGAGGCGCCGCCGCGGTAACCGGAGCCTCCGAACTGACCGCTGTCGCTGTCGAGGAGCACACGCCACTCGCCCGGCCAGGGGAGCCCGACACGGTGCCCCGGCCGCGGCACCGGTGTGAAGTTGGCGACGCACGCCACAGCCTCGGCGCCCGCGTAGCCCCACCGGAGGAACGCGAAGGCAGAGTGCGGGGCATCGTCGGCGTCGAGCCATTGGAACCCGGTCGGCTCGAGGTCGCGCTCCCACATCGAACGCCATTGCGCGGCGACGCGATTGAGCTCGGCCAGCAGGTCTCGCACGCCACGGTGCGGTGCATGGTCGAGTAAATGCCACGGCAGGCCACCGGCGTCGTTCCATTCCGTCCACGGGGCCAGTTCTGCACCCATGAACACCAGTGGCGCACCGGGCATCGCCCACATCCACGCGAACATCGCCCGCAGGTTGGCGAACTTCTGCCAGTCATCTCCGGGCATCTTGCCGAGCAGGCTGCCCTTGCCGTGCACGACCTCGTCGTGGCTCATCGGCAACACGAAGCGTTCACTGAATGCGTACAGAAGACCGAATGACAGCTGCCGATGATGCCAACGACGGTGGACGGGATCGGTGCCGAAGTAGTCGAGCGTGTCGTGCATCCACCCGAGGTTCCACTTGTGGGTGAACCCGAGGCCGCCGTGCTCGAGCGCATGGGTCACCTTGGGCCACGCCGTGCTCTCCTCGGCGATCATCATCGCTGTCGGCTCGTCGTCGACGATCGTCGCGTTGAGCTGCCGAAGGAAGTCGACGGCGTCGAGGTTCTCGCGCCCGCCGTGCTCATTGGGCACCCAACCGCCCGGCCCGCGCGAGTAGTCGAGGTACAACATGCTGGCCACCGCATCGACTCGCAGCCCGTCGATGTGGAACTCCTTCAACCAGTACAGCGCGTTGGAGATCAGGAAGTTGCGCACCTCGTGGCGGCCGTAGTTGAAGACGAGCGTGCCCCAATCCGGGTGCTCACCCTGCCTCGGGTCGCTGTGCTCGTACAGCTTGGTGCCGTCGAACAACGCCAGGCTCCACTCGTCGCGCGGGAAGTGCGCTGGGACCCAATCGAGTATGACGCCGATCCCGCGTTGATGGAGCTCGTCGACGAACGCACGGAACTCGTCGGGCGTGCCGAACCGCGCGGTGGGCGCGTAGTAGCCGGTGACCTGATAGCCCCACGAACCGCCGAATGGGTGCTCAGCCACGGGGAGCAGTTCGATGTGAGTGAACCCGAGGGCGCTGACGTGGTCGGCGACCTGATGGGCCAACTCGCGGTACGAGTAGACGCCGTGGCGCCACGAGGCGAGGTGGATCTCATAGATGCGCAGCGGTTTGCCGGGGCCGTGCCCGCGTGCCGACATCCACGCGGCGTCGTTCCACGAGTGCTGACTCGCGCCGGCCACGACGCTCGCCGTCGCCGGCGGGCATTCCGTCTGGTACGCCATCGGATCGGCCTTCATCACCGTGTGGCCGTTGGCCGATTCGATCCTGAACTTGTAGCGGTAGCCGATCGCAGCCGACCTGGCGACGCCGGCCCACACGCCCGACTTGCCCTGAGGTGTCAGCACATCGCCATCGACCCAGCCATCCCAATCGCCGACAACGCGCACCGATTTGGCATTGGGCGCCCACACGGCGAACTGCACCCCTCCATCGGGAAGCGGATGGGCCCCGAGCCACTCCCACAACCGTCGATGGGTGCCCTCGCCGAAGAAGTGGAGATCGTGTTCGCCGAGCAGCACGACGGAAGCGTAGGTGACGGCACCGGCGGCTACCGTCAACGATTGATGCGCATCCTGATGTTGTCGTGGGAGTACCCGCCACGCGTGGTGGGTGGCATCGCCGCCCACGTCGACGGCCTGGCCAGGGCCATGGCCCGCAGTGGTCACGACGTCGTGGTGTTCAGCCTCGATCACCCGAAGGTCGGCGACGACGAGATGATGGAAGGCGTCCGCGTGCTGAGGGCCAACGCCGATCTGCCGTGGCTACCCGACGAGTACCTCGTCGCCTGCACGGCGTCGGCGAACCACCAACTGACGCAACTCGCTGCACGCCTCGGATCATGGCGGCCGCAGGTCATCCATGCCCACGACTGGCTCGTGGCGTGGAGCGCCGACACGTTGAAGACGCTGTGGGGCGTGCCGCTGGTGGCCACCATCCACGGCACCGAACGCGGGCGTCATGGCGGTTACGTACCCCAGGGCACGCCGGCGGCCATCAACGCCGTCGAGTGGTGGCTCACGTTTCAGGCCCAACAGATCATCGCCTGCTCGCGGTTCATGGTGCGCGAAGTGACCGAGGGCTTCGAACTGCCCTCCGAGAAGGTCAACCTGGTGCCCAACGGCATCGACATCGGCCATTGGCTGTCGCCGGTCACACCGTCGCAGAGCGACCGCGAACCGCTGGTCGTCGCCTGGGGCCGTATCCAATACGAGAAGGGCTTTCAGGTCCTCACGCGCGCGATCGGTCATCTGCGTCATCGCCTCCCCGACATCCGTTGCGTCATCGCCGGCCGCGGTACGTACCTGGCCGAGCTGCAGACGCAGATCGACATGGAAGGCGTCGGAGACATCGTGCAGCTCGCCGGCTTCGTGCCGGACGCCGAACTCCGGCGGCTCCTGCAGCGCACCAGCTGCGTCGTGATCCCGTCGCTGTACGAGCCCTTCGGGATCGTTGCGTTGGAGGGGATGGCTGCCGGCGCGCCCACCATCGTGGCTCGCACCGGCGGCCTTGCAGAGATCGTCGAGGGCACCGGTGCCGGCGTGCTGTTCGAGCCGGGCAACCACATCGCCCTGGCCAATTGCATCGCCGACGTCCTCGGTCATCCCGATGTCGCCGATGGCTTGCGTACCAAGGCGGCATCGCTGTTGGCCGGAAGGTACACGTGGGACGCGATTGCCGCGACCACGCTTGGCGTGTACGGCAAGGCCAAGCGCGGCTGAACGACTGGCGACTAAAGTTGCCTGAATGCGCGCTGTCCGCCAGTTCAATGTCATCCCCGCCATCCCAGCGCGCCTCGAGGCGCTCAGCGCGTTGGCCAACAACATCTACTGGACGTGGGACCGCCAGACGCAGGCCCTCTTCGCGCAACTCGACGAATCGCTGTGGCAGTCCAGCGGCCACGATCCACTGCGCCTCATCGCCCGGATCACCGCAGCCCGATGGGCCGAACTGGCTGCCGACGCCGAAATAGCGGCTCTCACCGACGCTGCTGCCGCACGGTTGGCTCAGGCGACCACCGAGCCCCGCTGGTTCCAGGGGCGCACCGACAGCCCACTCGACCTCGTCGCGTACTTCTCCCCCGAGTTCGGGCTGACCGAGACACTGCCGCAATATTCCGGCGGCCTCGGCATCCTCGCCGGCGACCACCTGAAGGCTGCCTCCGATCTGGGGCTCCCGCTGGTCGCAATCGGCCTGCTCTACGCCGAGGGCTACTTCCGCCAACGACTCAACGCCGACGGCTATCAGGAGGAGCGCTTCCCGCGGCTCGATCCGCATGGCCTGGCGCTGACTCCGACCGGGCTGCAGGTGTCGGTCGAGATGGGCGAAGACCTCGCCCGCCTCAACGTGTGGGAGGTCAAGGTCGGCCGCATCCACCTCTACCTGCTCGACGCAGCCGTCGACACCAACACCCCCGAGATCGCGGCCATCACCAACCGCCTCTACGGCGGCGACATCGAGCACCGCATCCGCCAGGAGATCGTGCTGGGCATCGGCGGGGTCCGCGCCCTGCGCGCCCTCGGCCTGCACCCCCAGGTCTTCCACACCAACGAGGGTCATGCCGGGTTCCTTTCACTCGAACGCATCCGCGAGCTCGTCGAATCCGGCCTGACGTTCTCCGAGGCGATCGAGGTCGTCCGCGCCGGTGGCGTGTTCACCACGCACACGCCGGTGCCCGCGGGCATCGACCGCTTCCCGCGCGATCTGATGGAGAAGTACTTCACGTCGTTCGCCACGTCACTCGGGGTCGGCCTGCACGAGTTGATGGCGGTCGGCCAACGTCCCGATGAACCCGACGACGACCGTTTCAACATGGCTGTCATGGGTCTGCGCCTCGCCGGCCGCAGCAACGGCGTCGCTCAACTGCACGGCAAGGTCAGCCGTGAGATGTTCGCCGGCATGTGGCCCGATGTCACGGTCGAGGAGGTGCCCATCGGCG
>JBDTYA010000020.1:0-10676 GCA_040005915.1 Ilumatobacteraceae bacterium | reverse complement strand
TCACGCCGTACATCATCTTGTGGTTGTTCGACGTGCAGAACTTCCCGTTCGCCGGTACCACCGTGTTGATCGCCGTCGGCGTCGCACTCGAACTCATGCGCCAGATCGACAGCCAACTCATGCTGCGCAACTACGAGGGCTTCCTGAAGTGACCCTGTCCCGTCTGTCAGAGGGCGGGTCGTAGCGGCATGATCCCCGGCGCTCGGCTCATTCTGCTCGGCCGCCAAGGCGCGGGTAAGGGAACACAGTGCGTTCGTTTGTCGCGCCACTTCGTCGTCCCCCACATCTCCACCGGCGACATGCTGCGCGCCGCTGTCCGGGAAGGAACGGACCTCGGTCGGATGGCGAAAGAGGTGATGGACGACGGCGGCCTGGTCGGCGACGACATCATGATCGGCATCGTCAACGAGCGGCTCAGTCATCACGACGCCAAGGGCCGTGGCTACATCCTCGACGGCTTTCCGCGCACGGTCTTTCAGGCGCAAGCACTGGACGGCGTCACTGCCGAGCAGCCGATCGATCTCGTGCTCGACCTCGACGTGCCCCGCGACCTTGTACTGGCCCGCCTGAGCGCTCGCCGTGTCTGCCGCGACTGCGGAACCAACTACGTTGCCAGCGGCTACGAGAAGTCGCCATGGATTTGCGAGGTGTGCGGTGGCGACGTCATGCACCGCGACGACGACACTCCCGAAGCCATCGAGCACCGACTGGATCTGTACGAGCAACAGACGTCGCCGTTGATCGAGTACTACCAGAGCCAGGACCGCCTGTCGGTCATCGACGGTGTCGGCTCCCCCGAGCAGGTATTCCGGCTGCTCGCTGCGGCCGTCGACGCCACCCGCTGAGGTTTGCGGTGAGACGCTTGACTCGACGATCGGTCGACGAACTGGAACAGATGCGTGCCGCTGGACGGGTGGTGGCCGAGATGCACTCGGCGATTCGTACGGCCGCTTGCCCCGGGGTGACGACGTTGGAGCTGGATCGTGTCGCCCGCGACGTTTTGAAGGCGCACGGCGCGAAGTCGAACTTCCTCGGGTACCACGGATTCCCCGCAGTGATCTGTGCCTCGGTGAACGACGAGATCGTGCACGGGATCCCCAACGAACGGGCGCTGCGCGACGGTGACATCGTGTCGATCGACTGCGGCGCGATCATCAACGGATGGCACGGCGACGCGGCTTTCACGATGGGCATCGGCGCGATCGATGCCGAGGCACGACGACTGATCGATACAGCGGACGACGCGCTCGCTGCTGCCGTAGCAGCGATGAAGGCCGGGGGACATCTCGGCGACGTCGGCGCGGCGGTGGATGCGGTCGTCAGAGCGGCAGGCTTCGGCAGCCCGCGCGACTACTGCGGCCACGGCATCGGCCGGGCGATGCACGAAGATCCCGACGTCGAGAATCGCGGCCGCCGTGGTAAGGGACCGCGGCTGGAGCCCGGTGTCGTCCTGGCGATCGAGCCGATGTTGATCGCCGGCGGACGCGACGATGTGATGGTGCTCGACGACGACTGGACCGTCGTCACCGCCGACGGCTCGCTCGCCGCGCACACAGAGCACACCGTGCTCGTCACCGATCACGCCCCCGAAATCCTCACCCGCCTATAGGCCTGTGCGTTCACACATGTGCGCAGCCGCTCGGCTCACCTCATCGCATGGGCTGGGAGTCGATCACGGTCGGGGTGCCGTGAAGGATGGTGTGGCGCACCTTGCCACGCAGGGTGCGGCCGGCGTAGGGGGTGTTGCGGCTCTTGCTGGCCAACCTGGCGGGCACCACGGTCCACTCCGCAACGGGATCGAACACCACGAGGTTGGCCGGCTCTCCGGCGGCGATGGGACGGCCGTGACGATCGTCGATGCCGGCGATCGCTGCCGGTTTCCAGCTGAGCGCGGCCACGATGTCGGCCAGCGGCATGTCGAGCTCGCTGATGGCCAACGCCAACGCGGTCTCGAGGCCGAGCATCCCCGGCGGCGCCTGGTCGAGCGGTGCCTCCTTGGACTCGGGTGGATGTGGGGCATGGTCGGTCGCGATCGCGTCGATCGTGCCGTCGGCGAGCCCGGCCTTGATCGCCGCGATGTCGGCGGGCGTGCGCAGCGGCGGGTTGACCTTGAAGGTGGCGTCGTAGCCGGCGAGGAGCTGATCGGTGAGCGTGAAGTGATGGGGCGCGGCCTCGGCGGTCACCGGTAGCCGAGCGGCCTTCGCTGCGCGGACAAGGGCGACGCTGCCCGCAGTCGAGAGGTGCAGCAGGTGGATCCGTGCGCCGGTGAGGCGCGACAGCTCGATGTCGCGGTGGACCATCAGCTCCTCGGCGATGGCCGGCCAGCCGGGCAGGCCGAGACGGCTGCAGCACGAACCTTCGTGCATCACGGCGCCCCTCGTCAGCGAGGCGACCTCGCAGTGCTGCGCCAAGGTGATGTCGAGGGCGAGGGCGTACTCCATGGCGTGCCGCATGAGCAGAGGATCCTGCACACCGTTGCCATCGTCGGTGAACAGGTGAACACCGGCAGCAGAGAGCTCGCCGAACGGAGCCAGTGCCTTGCCCTCGCGGTTGATCGTGATGCATCCGGCGGGGAAGACCTCGCACAGGCCGGCGCGCTGCGCCTGAGCACGCACGAACTCGACGACTGCGAGCGAATCCTGTGCCGGCTCGGTGTTGGGCATCGCCACGATCGCGGTGAAGCCGCCGAGAGCCGCGGCACGGCTACCGGTCTCGATGGTCTCGGCCTCCTCTCGCCCGGGTTCGCGCAGGTGCACGTGTAGATCGACGAACCCGGGGGCGACGGTGCAGCCGTCGGCGTCGAGGATCTCGTCGCCGTCGAGTGACGTGCCGACCGCGGCGATGTGTCCGTCCTCGATCGCTACGTCGACCTTCCTTTCGCCCGTTTCGTCAAGCACGGTCCCGCCGCGTACGACGATGCGGTTCATGAGCCATCACCTTTCAGGTCACTGCCGGATCCGAGCAGCCGGAAGAGCACGGCCATTCGCACGGCCACACCATTGGTGACCTGATCGAGGATGACGGAGCCCGCAAGTTCCGACGGATCGACGACCATCTCGACGCCGCGGTTCATCGGCCCCGGGTGCATGACAAGCGCATGGGGCGGCAGTCGTGCGGCGCGCTGCGTCGTCAACCCGTACATCGACGAGTACTCGCGCAGGCTCGGCAGCAACGCGTCGTCCATCCGCTCGCGTTGGACACGCAACAGGTACAGCACGTCGAGATCGGGCAGGATCGCGTCGAGATCGTGTGACACGTCGACGGGCCATTCCTCGAGCGACGGCGGCAGCAGGGTCGGCGGGGCCACGAGCGTGACGTGCGCGCCGAGCGCGGTGAACGCGCCGACGTCGCTGCGGGCGACGCGGCTGTGCTTGATGTCGCCGACGATCGCGACGCGCAGTCCCTCGAATCCGTCGTGGCGATTGAGGTTGGTGCGGATCGTGTAGCAGTCGAGCAGAGCCTGAGTCGGATGCTGGTGCCAGCCGTCGCCGGCGTTGATGATGCTGGCGTTGGTCCAGCGGGTGACGAGTTGCGGGGCGCCGCTGGACTTGTGACGGATGACGAACGCGTCGACACCCATGGCCGCGATCGTCTCGATCGTGTCGCGCAGGCTCTCGCCCTTGTTGACGCTGCTCGACGAGACGGCGAAGTTCATCGTGTCGGCGCTGAGCCGCTTTGCTGCCGTGTCGAAACTGGTGCGGGTGCGTGTCGAGTCCTCGAAGAACAGGCTCACGACGTTCTTGCCGCGGAGCGCCGGCACCTTCGCGATCGGACGCTGGGAGATCTCGACCATGTGATCGGTGAGCTCCAGCAAACCGTGCAGGTCGGTGGGCGACAGATCGTCGATCGACAGTAGGTGCTTCATGCGATCACCACGCCGGCCGCGCTGACCTGTACGTCCTCGTCGCCGGATGTGGGCAGGTTCTTGCCGACGTAGTCGGGCCGGATCGGGAGCTGGCGGTGCCCGCGGTCGACGATGACAGCGAGTTGCACCGCGTGCGGCCGGCCGTATTCGTTGAGGGCTTCGAGCGCGGCACGCACGGTTCGCCCGGTGAACAGCACGTCGTCGATCAACACGACGGTGCTGCCGTCGAGCGACACGGGGATTGCGGTGACCCGACCCGGGACGATCGGGCGCAGGCCGACGTCGTCGCGGTGGAAGCTGACATCGAGCGAACCGACGGGCACGACCTGGCCGATGCCGGTGAGTATCGACGCCAGCTCGTCGGCGATCCACACACCACCACGCTGCAACCCGACGAGTACGATGCCGTCGGTGCCGTGGTTGCGCTCGACGATCTCGTGAGCGATGCGGGTCAATGCACGGCGCACGTCGTCGGCGCTCAGGACCTCGCGTGGCCCCGTCGTTGCAGGCATGACTTCCTTCCACGTATCGGCCTCACGGGACCGATTTCACGTTCGGTCCGCGATGTTACCAAGCCGATCCGCCATCATGTTCGTGCCGCTTCGACGCACTGTTCGGCCAACGTTGAACATGAACGGATTGCATTCGCATCCGAAGCTCACAAGAATGCCGAATGATCGAGCGCGAGATCAAACTATCGGCGGCCGCCGGCATGACGATGCCCGACCTCGCCGCGGCGGCGCCGGGAATCAGGGTCGGCTCGCCCTCCGTCCTGCAACTCGACGCGGTCTACTTCGATACACCCTCGCTTGCGCTGGCGCGGTGGGGCGCCACACTCCGATCGCGTAGCGGCGAGCCGGGTGCCGTCTGGACGCTCAAGTTGCCGGTCGCTGTCGATGGCTCGCAGTTGTTGCGGCACGAGTGCACGTTCGACGAGCCGGTCGGGCCCATCCCCGTAGCGGCCCACCTCGCAGCCCGTGGATACGCCCGTTCGCAGGCTCTCGGCCCGGTCGTCCGACTGCATACCGAGCGGGTCACGTTCGATCTGGAGATCGACGGCAGGCCGTTGGCAACCATTTGTGACGACACGGTCGTGGCAGAAGGCGGCGTCGATACGGTCAGCACCTTCAGGGAGATCGAGGTCGAACTCGCTCAGACCACTGGCGTCCCGGCACAGAAGGATCTCGACGCGCTGGACGCCGTCGTGAAGTCTCTTCGGAACGCTGGGTGCAGTGCCGACGATGTTCCTATCGCCAAGGCACTCCGTGCACTCGGGTCGCGGGCGGTCGATCCACCCGACGTCACGATCCCCGAGATCGGCAAACACGCCACCATCGAGACCGTGGTACGCCACACGATTGCCAGGTCCGTCACACAGATCATCGGTCGCCATGCGTGCATCTGCGCCGGCAACGACTCCGAGGCGCTCCACCAGTTTCGGGTTGCCGCTCGTCGACTTCGGTCCGACCTGCGCACGTTC
This sequence comes from Ilumatobacteraceae bacterium, assembly GCA_040005915.1. GTDB lineage: Bacteria > Actinomycetota > Acidimicrobiia > Acidimicrobiales > Ilumatobacteraceae > JAENVT01. The sequence goes on along the minus strand of JBDTYA010000020.1, from coordinate 5,331 downwards.
CTGCCTCTGCTCGACGCTCACTGGACGAACTGGTTACGCGAGGAACTGTCGTGGCTCGCGGGCGAAGTCGGCATCGGTCGCGATGCCGACGTGCTCTCCGAGCGATTACGGGCACAACTGGCCCGACTACCTGATCGCGACGCCAAGTCGGTCGACGATCTTGTAGAGCGCCTCAGCGCCACGACCAGTGAGGCGTTCGCTCACGTGCTGACCACCTTGTCGGGCGACCGCTACCTCGAATTGCTCGACGCCCTCGTCGACGGCGCGCGGAATCCCCGGTTTGCCGCGGAGTCGCCCGAGGTCGCGCTGCGCGCAGCACGGCCAAACCTGATCGCGCTGGTGCGCAAACCGTGGCGTCGCCTCAACCGGGCAGTCGACGCGTTGACGCCCGATGCGCACGAGACAGCACTGCATGCCATCCGCATCCTCTGCAAGCGGGCCCGCTACGCGGCCGACGCGGTGGTTCCGTTGTACGGCCGCCCTGCCAGAAGATTTGGCAGCGCGATGGCCGAGGTGCAAACGGTGCTCGGCAGCTACCAGGACACCACCGTTGCCGAGGCGTGGCTACGCGACGCCGCCCGCGCGGTGCCGTCGACCCGCCTCGTCGCGGGAGAGCTCATCGGTTTCGAGCGTGACGACAGATCGCGCCTGCGCGCCGAGTTCGCTGTCGTGTGGAAGAAGGCGTCGCGGCGAAAGTTGCGCAAGTGGATGAAGTGACCGGTCAGACAAGCCGGCCACCCTCGAGGCGCAGAACCTGATCGGCGCGGTCGAAGGCGACGGTGCGGTGCGACACCGCCAACACGGTGATGCCGGCGGCAGCGAGGTTCGACCACAGCTGTAGTTCGGTTTCGATGTCGAGTGCGCTCGACAGGTCGTCGAGCACGACGAGCTCGGGGGAATGCACCAGCGCTCGCGCGGTGGCCACACGCTGTCGTTGTCCACCCGACAGCCGCAGGCCGCGCGGGCCGATCAGCGTGAGCGCGCCCTCCGGCATCTCGCCGATGTCGTCGAGCACGGCAGCCAGCTCCAGTGCCACGGTCAGCCGCGCGTCGTCGACGATCCCGAGTGCGATGTTGTCGGCAACCGAGTCGGAGATCAGCTGTGGAACCTGTGGCAGGAACGCAGCATTGGGTGGGATCAAGAACGAGGCGCGGTCGTCGAGCCTCGTTCCGTTCCACTCGACATCGCCCGCGACCGTTGCCTGGTGAGCGAGCCCCAACACCGCACGGAGCAGCGTGCTCTTTCCTGATCCGATCGGGCCGGTGAGCACCACGAAGCTGCCACGCGGCACGCTGAACGTGATGTCGTGCACTCCAGCGCCGCTGGGGTAGACGGCGGTGAGGTTGCGTACCTGCATGACGCCGAGTCCTACCCGGTCCGGTCGGCTCGTCTGCGGACGTTCGCGTTGGTCGCGCAAGCCGATGGGCAGGTCGCGGTCGTTGACGGTGTTGCCGACGTCACGATCGGCGACGAGCAGGCTCATCCTGTCGAAGGCGACGGAGACCTGCTTGCGACGCGCCAGCATCCGCCCGACCATTCGCGGCAGGAAGCTCAACCATCCGAGGTACGCGGAGAACACCGCGAGTTGGCCGACGCTGAACTTGCCGGAGGCCATGGCGCCGGCCGCGGTCAGCAGAACCAGGCCGAGCCCGACATCCGCCGCGCCCTGGCTGAACGCCCAGACGCTCTCGTCCAGTACGCGGTCGCGCACAGCTGTTCTGCGGCGCTCGTCGACGAGTTTGCGGAGATGGGCGATCGTCGGCTCGATCGCATTGTTGACCTTCACGGTTGTTGCCGCTGCCATCACGTCGCCCAGCAGTCCGCTGACGGCGGAGGCCGCCACACGGTCCGCGGCGCGGTAGCGCTTGATACGTCCGTCGAGGGTCCGCGTCGCCATGGCCACGCCGATCAGCGGGATCAGCAGCACCAGCGCGGCGCTGCCATCGACGCTGCCCAGCACCAGCCCGGCAAGCACCGTGAACACGACGCCTGCGGATATGTCGACGAAGCCGTCGATGAACATGGTGACGTCTTCGACGTCATCACGGAAGTGGGTGATCGCCTCGCCCGCCGAGCCGACCGGCTGGCCGGCCTCGGGGCCGCCGCTGGCCACCTGCGCGGCGAGCAGGTTCGACCGCAGCAGCGACTGCATGTGCACCCACGCCCGCGTCCACATCAGCGCACCGACGTGGATGGTGCTCATCCTGGCGACCTCGACCACGACGAGTGCGGCACCGATCCAGTAGACCTGCGAGTTGTGGCCTGTCGAGAGCGCGTTGAAACCGCGGCCGAGCAGCCACCCGCTGAGGACCGGAAACGTGAAGAACAGGACGAACAACAGGTAGCCCGACCAGAAGCTGCGTGGCTCGTGCTGCGACACCCGCCAACCGAGACGCCACACGCTCATGAGGCCACCTCCTCGTCGTCGTGGGCCAGGTCGAGCAGGCGCCGGAATCGGCTCTCGATGTCGTCGGCAAGGTCCGATCGGTCGCCATGCTCCACGACGCTGCCGTGATCGAGCACGACGATCTCGTCGACGTGGCGGAGCGTCGACAGGCGGTGAGCGATTATCAGCGTCGTGCGTCCCTCGGTGAGGCGGGCGACCGCCTGCTCGAGACGCGTCTCGGTGAGTGGATCGACGCGAGCCGTGGCTTCGTCGAGCACGACGACGTCGGGATCGCGCAACCACACGCGGGCGAGCGCGAGCAGCTGCGCCTCACCTGCCGAGAGGCCCGCACCTCCGGCGCCGAGTTGGCGGTGAACACCACCGTCGGCCAATGCAGCGAGCCCGGCGTTGCGCAGCGCCGACTCGACCGCTTCGTCGGTCGGGGACTCGTCGAACAGGGTGACGTTGTCGCGCACGCTGCCTTTGAGCAGCTCCACTTCCTGGGGGATGAGGGCGACCCGGCTGCGGAGCTCACAGATGGGTATTTCGCCGATCGCAACGCCCCCGAGCAGCACGGTGCCGCTGGTGGCCTCGACGAGTCGCAACACCAGTCGCGACAAGGTCGTCTTGCCGCTGCCGGTGCGCCCGACGATGCCGATCGATCGGCCCGCGGCGAACGACAGCCCGATCGAATGCAGAACGATCTGCTCGTCTCCGTAGTCGAAGCCGACGTTGCGGAACTCGACGGAGAGCGGACCGGCGGGCGGCAGGGTCGTGCCTTGGTCGAGGATGTCGGGCGCGACGGCCAGCAGGTCGATGACCCGGACCATCGCCCCGTTCGCCTTCTGGACGGTCTCCAACTGATCGACCATGTCTTCGAGTGGCCGCGAGATCAGCAGCACGTACTGGAACAGCAGGAACGCGTCGCCGATGCTGATGATGCGCCGGCTGACCAGCAGCGCGCTGGCGATCAGGGACACGACCGAACCGGCGGCGACCGAACCGTCGACGCCCCACCACATCCGCAGGAATGCCTTCTCGCGGCGGACTGCGCTGCCGAGGGCATCGGAGCTGTCCTCGACGAAGCGCCACATCGCGTGGGCGCCGGCGCCGTTGGCCCTGAGGTCCTCCGCCGCGGTGAGCCGCTCCTCGATACCGCCGTAGAGGCGGGCGTAGGAGCCCATCTCGTCCGACGATTCGCCCACCGCACGGTGGCGGCCGCTGACCACGACGCCGACAGCCGCGCCGACGTAGGCGGCGGCACCGAGGGCCAGTCGCCAGTCGACCACGACGAGCACCCCGATCATGCCGACGACGGTGAACAACGCCCCAGCCGCTCGAGGGATGACACGGCCCATGAAATCGCTGACGGACGTCACGTCACCGTCGACTCGTTGGATCAGTTCGCCGGGCGTGTGCTGCCGGTGGAAGTTGTGGCTGAGGCCGAGCACGTGACGCGCCAGTCGTACTCGTATGCCGTTGGTGGTGCGCCACGCAGTGATCGTCGCGATCCAGGCCACCGCCATGTTGATGAGCTGTGTCGCGACGGCGACGATCAGGAACAACACGGCAAGGCGAGTCAGTTGGCTCGCCGTGGTGCCGGCAGCCGCCTTGTCGACGATGGTGCGAACGATCAACGGTCCCGTCAGGATGAGGCCCGAACCCGTGGCCACCAGCGCGCCGAGGCCCGCCCAACGCCAGGCGTCGGGTCGGAGCAGGGCCGCGAGGGCCCGCCAACGGGAGGTTGCAGGGGACATCGGAACGATTCTTCCCCCTCGGCGCGTCGTCAGGACGGTGAATTTCGGTGTGCGGCCGCCGGCGATCCGATGCCGCGCGAATTCCGCGCCGTTGTCACTTGGCGTTGAGTCCCCCGGGCGATAGCATTGCACCTCGGCCCAGATCGGCTTCGCGCGTGCGGAGCAGGTGTTGGGTGTATCTGTCACCGTTCGAAAGAGGCCCACTCTGCCCAAGCCAAAAGACGACGCCATCGTGCTCGAAGGCACGATCCTCGAATCTCTCCCCAATGCAATGTTCCGGGTCGAGCTCGAGAACAGCCACAAGGTGCTGGCGCACATCTCGGGAAAAATGCGGATGCACTACATCCGAATCCTCCCTGGCGACAAGGTGCAAGTGGAACTCACCCCGTACGACCTCACCCGCGGTCGCATCACGTATCGATACAAATAGAGAGCACGTTCATCATGAAGGTTCGTCCGAGCGTCAAGAAAATCTGTGAGAAGTGCAAGGTCATCCGTCGGCACGGCCGCGTCAGGGTGATCTGCGAGAACCCGCGTCACAAGCAGCGTCAGGGCTGAGGAAGAGTTTCCACATGGCACGTATTTCCGGCGTCGACATCCCCCGCGAGAAGCGGCTCGAGATCGCCCTCACCTACATCTTCGGTATCGGCAAGCCGACCGCGCAGAAAATCTGCGGCGACACCGACCTCGACCCCAACCAGCGTGTGCGCGACCTCACCGAGGACGAAGTCAACAAGATCCGCGTCTGGGTCGACGCCAACCTCACCGTCGAGGGCGACCTGCGACGCGACGTCGCCCAAGACATCAAGCGCAAGATCGAGATCGGCTGCTACCAAGGCGTCCGTCACCGTAAGGGCCTGCCGGTGCGTGGTCAGCGGACCCACACCAACGCCCGTACCCGCAAGGGCCCGAAGAAGACCGTCGCCAACAAGAAGAAGGCAGTGAGGAAGTAATGGCCAAGCCGAAGCCAGGCGGGCGTCGCCCGCGCAAGCGCGAGCGCAAGAACGTCACCGTCGGTGTCGTTCACATCAAGAGCTCGTTCAACAACACGATCGTGTCGATCACCGACACCGAGGGCAACGTCATCTCGTGGGCGTCGTCAGGCGGGGTCGGCTTCAAGGGCTCGCGCAAGAGCACCCCGTTCGCCGCGCAGATGGCCGCCGAGAAGGCAGCCCGCGCCGCGATGGA
>JBDTYA010000019.1:0-16958 GCA_040005915.1 Ilumatobacteraceae bacterium | reverse complement strand
GCGACGACCTCGGCCCACACCAATCGCTTCGAGATCTGGGCGGTTGCCGGGATGAGGATGCCACCCGAGGAGCGACGCTCGCCGTCCTTGTCGGGTATGTGAACCAGCAGCCGATCGTTGAGCATCTTGATCGGCAGCTTTCCGTCTTGAAGGGCCACGGCGGCAGGGTACAGCCGGGCTCTTGGTTATGCCACCGCTCGATCTATGCGGGCGAGCACCTCGGGCGTCAGCAGCGGCAACACATCGATCGCCGCGAAGTTCTCGGCCACCTGGCTCGGCCTGCTGGCGCCTGTGATGACGGTGGAGACGTTCGGGTTCGAGGCACACCACGCCAGCGACAACTGAGCCAGCGAGCATCCGATCTCGTCGGCGATCGGCCGAAGCTTCTCGACCTTGGCGACGTTCTCCTCGTTCGTGATCGATTCTGCCAACCACTCGTACCCGGCGAGCGCACCGCGTGAATCGGCCGGGATGCCATCCTTGTACTTCCCGGTCAACAGACCGGATGCGAGGGGGCTCCAGGTCGTGAGGCCCAGACCGATCTCGTCGTACAGCCGCGAATACTCGTCCTCGACTCGCTTGCGATTCAGCAGGTTGTACTCCGGCTGCTCGACGATCGGCTTGTGCAGGTGATGACGCTCGGCGATCTCCCACGCAGCCCGGATCTCGTCGGCCTTCCACTCGCTCGTGCCCCAGTAGAGGGCCTTGCCCGACGACACGATGTCGCTCATCGCCCACACGGTCTCTTCGATCGGGGTGTTGGGATCGGCGCGGTGGCAGTAGATGAGGTCGAGGAAATCGACACCGAAGCGCTCCAGCGATCCATCGATCGCCTGCATCAGGTACTTGCGGTTCAACGTGTTGCGCATGTTGGGGCCACGTTCGATCCCCCAGTAGAACTTCGAGCTCAACACGTAGCTCTGACGGCGCCAGCCGAGCGACGCGAGGACACGCCCCATGATGGCCTCGCTCTCGCCGGCCGCATACGCCTCGGCGTTGTCGAAGAAGTTGCAACCGGCGTCGTACGCGGTCTGCATGCATTCCATGGCCAGGTCGTCCTTCATCTGGGTATCGAACGACACCCAGCTACCGAACGACAGCACCGAGACCTGCAGGCCACTGCGACCCAGCCGGCGGTACACCATCTTCTTGCGTGCCGATTTGTCGGCCATCGTGTTCTCCTTTGTACGGCGGTTCAGCGCTCTGCCGAAACCGGTCTGACGGTGATGCCTGCAGCCGCCATGGCGGTCTTGGCGTCGGCGATGACGTGCTCGCCGAAGTGGAAGATGCTGGCGGCCAACACGCCCGTTGCGCCGCCCTCGATGATGCCATCGACGAGATGCTGCATGGTACCCACTCCGCCGCTGGCGATGACGGGGACGTTGACGTTGTCGGCGACGGCAGACGTGAGTTCGATGTCGAACCCTTCACGCGTGCCGTCGCGATCCATCGATGTCAACAGGATCTCGCCGGCGCCCAGGCGCGCCGCCTCGATGGCCCAGTCGAGCGCGTCGAGCCCCGTCGGAGTACGCCCACCGTGCAGGTAGACGTCGAAGCCGAGACCGCCCGGCCGGCGCTTGGCGTCGATCGCGCACACACAGCACTGCGAACCGAACTCGGCGGCGATCTCGCTGATCAGTTCGGGCCGCTGTACGGCAGCCGTGTTGACGCTGACCTTGTCGGCGCCGGCGCGCAGCATGCGCCTGGCATCGTCGACGGCGCGGATCCCACCGCCGACCGTCAGCGGGATGAACACCTGCTCGGCCGTGCGGTAGACCACATCGACCATCGTGTCGCGGCCGTCCGACGAGGCGGTGATGTCGAGGAAGACCAGTTCGTCGGCACCCTCGGCGTCGTACCGGGACGCGAGCTCCACCGGATCGCCCGCGTCTCGCAGACCGAGGAAGTTGATGCCCTTCACGACGCGACCGTTGGTGACGTCGAGGCACGGGATCACGCGAGCAACCCTCACGCGCGCAGCGCCTTCAGCGCTTCGGCAACGGTGAACCGGCCTTCGTAGATGGCCTTGCCCGTGATGATCCCGGCAATGCCCCACACGTTGGCCAGCGCAGTGATGTCGGCCAGCGACGAGACCCCGCCGCTGGCGATGACAGGTGCCGACGAACGCGCCGCGACCGCAGCGAGCCCCTCGACGTCGGGGCCTTCGAGCATCCCGTCGCGAGCGATGTCGGTGATCACGAAGGCGCTGGCCGTTGGGAACCAACCGAGTGCCTCGTCGAGCGAGACCCCGGCTCCCTCGGTCCAGCCGTGCACGGCCACTTCGCCATCGCGGTGATCCAGGCCGACTGCGACATCGACCACCTGTGCCGCTGCCTCGACCAGCTCCGGGTGTTGAATGGCCGCCGAGCCCATCACGACGCGCGCAACGCCCGCATCGGCCAGCTGTTGCGCGTCGGCCAAGGCGCGCACGCCCCCTCCGGTCTGCACCCGGGCCCGGCCGCTCAGCGCAGCCGCGATCGAGGCAACGACCGGGCGGTTCTGCGGCGAACCCGACCGCGCCGCGTCGAGGTCGACGACGTGTATCCACGTCGCCCCGGCATCGGCGAATGAGCGGGCAACGGCCACCGGGTCGCTGCCGTACACCTTGGCGTTGCCGTAGTCGCCCTGGGTCAGGCGCACCACCCGGCCGTCGCTGAGATCGATCGCCGGGAACAGATCGACCATCATCGCACCGACGCTCCCGCAACGATCCGAACGAAGTTGCCCAGGAGGGCGAGGCCCCACGAACCCGACTTCTCCGGGTGGAACTGCGTGGCAAACACGTTGCCGCGACGGAACGCGGCGTTGACGACACCGCCGTACGCGCACGTTGCCGCGACCACGCCGGGATCATCGGGCACGCCGTGCAACGAGTGCACGAAGTAGACCCACGCCTCGCTCGACAAACCCTCGAACATCGGATCGTCCGGGAGGGTCAGCGTCAAGAGGTTCCACTGCATCTGAGGGCGCGGCAACTCCGAGCCGAGCCAGGCGACCGTACCGGGAATGACACCGAGCCCAACTGTCGCGTCGTCTTCCTCGCTGCTGTCGAACAGCATCTGCATGCCGACGCAGATGCCGAGGAAGGGGCGGCCACTGTCGACGGCGGAATCGACTGCGGCTTCGAGATCGGCGTCGCGCAACGCGGCCAGACACGCGCCGAACGCCCCCACGCCGGGGAGCACGACGGCATCGGCTTCGGCGATCAACCCGTGGTCGACCGTCAGGCGGGCATCCGCGCCGCAGTGTTGCAGCGCCTTCTGGGCGGATCGGAGGTTGCCGATTCCGTAGTCGAGCACTGCGATCAGGGGTTGCTCGGTCATCGGCTCACAGCACGCCCTTCGTCGACGGCACCTGCGCACCCTCGACACGCACGGCATCGCGGAGGCAACGGGCCAAGCCCTTGAACACCGCCTCGATGATGTGATGCACGTTGCGTCCTCGGCGGAGTGTCACGTGCAGTGTGATACCGGCAGCGGTCGCGAACGAGGTGACAGCATGCTCGGCGAGTTGCGGATCGAATGCAGGGTTGCCCAGCGGCAGGCATTCGGGTAGCTCGACCTCCCACACGACGAACGGACGGCCCGACAGATCCAACGCCACCTCCACCAGTGCTTCGTCGAGGGGGAAGAGCCCGCTCGCGAAACGTCGAACCCCGGCCTTGTCGCCGAGCGCTTGGCGGAATGCTTCGCCAAGGCTGATGGCGACGTCCTCGACCGTGTGGTGCGTATCGATGTGCAGGTCGCCCGTCGCGGCGATCCGCAGGTCGAAACCGCCGTGCTTGCCGACCTGGTCGAGCATGTGATCGTAGAACGGGATGCCGGTCGAGACATCGGTTGCGCCACTGCCGTCGAGCTCGATCGAGAGGTCGATGGAGGTCTCCTTCGTCGCCCGATGCACGGTGCCGACGCGACTCACGACGCCACCTCGGCCATCGCCGCGAGGAACTCGGCGTTCTCATCTGGCGTGCCGATGGTGACTCGCAGGCAGTCGGTCAAGCGCGGCCATCCCGAGCAATCTCGGATGAGGATGCTGCGGTCGAGCAGCTCCTGCCACACCGCGCGCCCGGGCTTGTCACGTGGTCTGAACAGGATGAAGTTGGCGCCGCTCGGGAACACATCGACGGCGAGGCGGCCGAGGGCGGCCGTGATGCGATCGCGCTCCGACACGATCTGCGCGACGCGCGCATCCATCTCGTCGGTGAACTGCAACGCCAGCCGGCCGGCGATCTGCTTGGCGGCATCGAGGTGATAGGGCAGGGCCACCTTCTCGAGTTCGGCGACGACCCACGATGGGCCGACCAGGTAGCCGAGCCGGCTTGCCGCCATCGACCACGTCTTCGAGAACGTACGGGTGACGACCAGGGGCAAGGACTCGTCGACCATCGTCAGCGCCGACCAGTCGGCGAACTGTCCATACGCTTCGTCGACCACCAACAGACCGGGTTGCGCGGCAAGCATCGACACGACGTTCGACGCCGGCTCGACCAGACCCGTGGGGTTGTTGGGTGAGCACAGGAACGTGACCGCCGGACGGACCTCGTCGACGGTCGCGATGGCCGAGTCGATGTCGAGGCGGAAGTCCGCGCCGCGCTCTCCTTCGACAACGGTCGCACCCGTGAGCCGGGCGATGTGCCCGTGCATCTGGTACGTGGGTTCGAAGGTGACAACGCGGCGTCCTGCGCCGGCATACGTCAACAGCACCGTCTGCAAGACCTCGTTCGAGCCGTTGGCGGCGAAGACCTGATCCGGTCGGACGTGATGCGATTCGGCGATCGCAGCGCGCAGGGCTGAGGCGGAGCGATCGGGATAGCGGTGCCATTCGACCCGTGAGAGCTCTGCCGCGTATGCGTCGCGCCACGCGGCCGGCGGTGGCGTCGGCGCCTCGTTTGTGTTCAGCCGCACGCGCACGTCGACCTGCGGCGAGTGGTAGCCCTCGAGCGCCCTCAGGTCGTCGCGTACCGTCACCGAATGCACAGTTGGCCACGATACCGACAGCACCGCAAACCAGGGAGGTTCGATTTCGCCGCGCTGCGCGCCAGACTTGCCCGATGAACGACCCGGTCGCCGCAACCCTGACGATCATCGCCGAACACGTAGAGCGGTATCGGCAGCAGCTCGCAGAGGTCGGGCCATTGCAGATACCAGTGGGCCGCGAGGACCTCCGCGCCGCCGTCGCCGAGGCCGAACAGGGCCTTCGCAACGCCGAACGATTGCTGCGACGGGCCCTGAAGCTGATCGCCTGAAGGTCGGCAATTCATTGGGGTGGAACGCGGCAACGGCCCCGGTGAACGGGGCCGTCGCTCTGCAATGCCAGGCGGCGGATCCCGGCATCGCCCGCAAACCAGGTGGCGGGAACCTGGTTGGTGGGGTCACTATACACCGAACGGCAATATTCGCAAGATGCCACCCTCTGTGGCAATTCGCCCTACTTCAGTGACGCTCGGCGCGGCCCGAGTGAGGACGGGCAGATGTCTTCGAGCGCTCAATGCGAGACGCTTGGCGAGCCGGACGATGTGGGTGTCGACGACGAGGCCGATAGCGGGAGCCTCCGTGGCGGGGTGCCATTAACCTCGGTGATCATGTGGCGCATCGAGACCCGGCACCAGCTCGCCGACGCCGACTTCGAGGCGATCAGCACGCTGCTCCACGATGCCGCCGAGCACGACGGTTTCCCGCCGCTGTCAGATCATCTGCTACTGGAGATCGCAACTCGCGGCGGCGACGGCTTCGCGGCCGTGCTCACCTACGGCGACTCGGATGAGCTCGCCGCCTACGCGCAACTCGCTCGGGCCAACGCATCGACCGTGATCGAGTTGGTGGTTGCACCCGATGCCCGACAGTTCACGAACGACCTGACCGTCGGCCTGCTGCGCTCTGCGCTCGACGTCGTCGCCTCGTCCGGAGGCGGACGGGTCAACTGGTGGGTTCATCATCCCGTCCTCGGCACCGATGCTGTTGCAACCGAGATGGGCTTCGAACTCGGACGCCGACTGTTGCAGATGCGACGCGACCTCCCCATCCAGCAGCCGGGCGGCTCGGCTCCAACCGTCGCCACCAGATCCTTCGTCATCGGCCGCGACGAGACGGAGTGGCTGCGCGTCAACAACGCCGCGTTCCACGGCCACCCCGAGCAGGGCGGCTGGACGGCCGAAATGTTGCGGCAACGCGAGACGGAGCCTTGGTTCGATCCCGACGGGTTCCGGCTCCACGAGCGTGACGGCAAGCTCGCTGCGTTCTGCTGGACCAAGATCCACGCCGATGCCGTGCCGGCGGTGGGCGAGATCTATGTCATCGCCGTCGATCCCGAGTTCCACGGGCTCGGTCTCGGCAAGGCGCTGACCATCGCCGGACTCGCTTACCTGGGCGACCACGGCCTGATCGTCGGGATGTTGCACGTCGACGCGGCCAACACCGCGGCAATGGCGACGTACGAACGACTCGGCTTCTCCATCCACCACGAAGACCATGCCTACGTGACCACACTGACCGGAGCACATCCATGACCGACACGACCGAACGACTCCCCCGTTGGAGCGTCGCCGACGTGCACGAATCGTTCGAGGCCCGATCCTTCGTCGACGCACTCGAGCAGACCGGTGCCGACTCCACACGACTGACGGCGTTGTTCGACCAGTCCGACGTGCGCCGCTGTGCGCCGCGCGCTGTCACCGAAGCCGACGGCGCGGTCGCCGACGAGGTGTTGCGAGCCCTCAACGACACCGAACTTCGAACCAACGTGGTCGAGGCCTATGTCTACGCGAGCGTTTCGACCGACAGTCTCGACGAGAACGCCCAGGGCTTGCTCAGCGAACTGGAGGTCATCGGTTCCCGGCAGCGGCCGTTGCTGGCACGCCTCGCGGACTGGGTCAGTTCGCTCGGCGTCGATGCCTTGGCGGCGGTCAGCACCGAGGTCGACGAGCACCGTGGCCCGCTCACCTTCCTGGCCGCACGCGCTGCGCACCAGATGGACGAGTCCGAGGAAGGCCTCTACGCCGAGCTCAGCACCACAGGTTCCTCGGCGTGGGAGCGGATGCACTCGGATATCACGTCGCAGCTGTCCGAAGTCGTCGCCCTGCCAGATGGAGAACTGACCCTGCCGATGGCTGCGATCCGCGGCAAGGCCGGCGATGCGGACCCCGCGGTCCGGCGGGCTGCGTACGAGGCCGAGTTGCGCGCCTGGCCGCGTGTCGCGGTCGCCTGTGCGGCCGCCATGAACGCGGTGAAGGGCGAGGCCAACATCGTCAATCGGCGTCGCGGTTGGGACAGTCCGATCGAGGCCTCGCTGTTCGCCAACCACATCACACGGGCGACGTTCGAGGCAATGCAGGCGGCCGTCGATGCCGTGCTCCCCGACATGCGCCGCTGGATGCGAGCAAAGGCGCGTCTGCACGGCCGACCCGGTGCGCTCCCGTGGTACGACCTGATCGCACCGCTTCCCACCGCGTCGAGTTCGATCTCATGGACCGACGGTCTCGAGATCGTCCGGGGCGCGTTCATGTCGTACAGCCAACCCCTCGGTGGTCTGGTCGACCGGGCCGTAGACGAACACTGGATCGACGCCGGACCACGCGAGGGCAAGCGAGGTGGCGCGTTCTGCATGCCGTTCGTCGGTGACCGCTCACTCGTGTTCCTCAACTGGAGTGGCAGCATCGGCTCCGCGCAGACGACGGCGCACGAACTCGGTCACGCCTACCACAACACGCAACTCGCCCACCGAACGGCACTGCAGCGGCACATGCCGATGGCGTTGGCCGAGACGGCCAGTATCTTCTGCGAGACGTTGGTGGTCGAGGAAGGGCTCGAACATCTCACCGGCCTCGACCGGCTGGCGCTGCTCGACCTCAACCTCATCGACGCGGTGCAAACGGTCGTCGACATCCGTAGCCGGTTCACGTTCGAGACGGAGGTGTTCGCCCGCCGGCAACGCCGCACCCTCGGCGTATCCGAGTTGAACGAGATGATGCTGGCGGCCCAGGCCGATGCGTATGGCGACGGACTCGACCAGTCGACGGCGCATCCCTACATGTGGGCGGTCAAGCCGCACTACTACGGTTCGCACTTCTACAACTGGCCCTACACGTACGGCTTGCTGTTCGGGCTGGGATTGTTCGCCAAGTACCGCGACGATCCGGCGCGATTCCAACTCTCGTACGACGATGTGTTGTCACGCGCCGGTATGAACACCGCCGAGGAACTGGCTGCTGTGTTCGGATTCGATGTGTCCGATCGATCGTTCTGGGATTCGAGCCTCGACGTGGTGCGCGGTCACATCGATCAATACGAGGCGTTGGCCGCCTCACTACCGGCGACCGAGGCGTGACGGCGTCGCTCTACGAACCGAGCCGGGTCGAACTGGCCGAGCTGCTCGACGGTGAACCGCGCTACCGCATCGATCAGGTGTGGCAAGGCCTGTATCAGAACCTGGCGACACCGGAGGAGATGACCAACCTGCCGAAGGCGCTCCGCGCCACGCTGGCCGAACGGCTGATACCGGCATTGCAGGTGGTGGTGCGGCGTGTCAGCGATGGTGGCGACACGGTGAAGTATCTCTGGGAACTGCACGATGGACGACGCATCGAGACCGTGTTGATGCTGTACCCCGATCGGGCGACGGTGTGCGTCAGCAGCCAGGTCGGCTGTGCGATGGGTTGCGGCTTCTGCGCAACCGGCCAGGCGGGTTTCGGTCGACACCTGACCGTCGGCGAGATCGTCGAGCAGGTCGCCATGGCGGCTCGTGAGGCACGGGCGATGGATCGCCGTCTCGGCAACGTCGTGTTCATGGGCATGGGTGAGCCGCTGGCCAACGAGTCCGTCGTCTGGGACTCGGTCGTACGGATGCACGACGATCTCGGTCTGTCGGCGCGCAAGCTGACCATCTCCACGGTGGGGTTGGTCCCGGGCATCCGACGCCTCACCGAACGCCCCCTGCCGGTAAATCTCGCCGTCTCGTTACACGCCGCCAACGACCGCCTCCGCGACGAGTTGGTGCCGATCAACAAGCGGTACCCGCTCGATGATCTGATGAGAGCGTGCGCCGACTACCTGGCGGTCAAAGGCAGGCGCCTCAGCTTCGAGTGGGCGATGATCGACGGCGTCAACGATCGGCCCGGCGACGCCGCCGAGCTGGCCAAGCTGTGTCGACGCTTTCGCCTGCCGGCACACGTCAACCTCATCCCGCTCAATCCGACGCCCGGCTATCCGACGGTCGGGTCACCACTGAGGCGCGTGCACGACTTCCGCGACTCGCTCGAAGCGCTCGGCGTCAACGCGACCGTGCGACGCAACCGCGGAACCGACATCGACGCGGCCTGCGGTCAGCTGGCCGCCGGACAGCCCGTGACGATCAGCCGGCAGCGCTGAGCCCGTCGGACATCAGCCGAGAGATGGGCAGTGCGCGGCGACCGTGGGGTACGGGTTGACCGCTGCGCCTTCACCGGGATGTACCTCGAAGTGAAGGTGAGCGATGCTGAACTGCGCGTTTCCGGTCTGGCCGAGGATCCCGATCTTGGTACCGGCAGTCACGGCGCCGAGCTGCAGGTAGCCGTCGAGGTGGGCGTAGTAGTAGCCGTTGCCGTCGGCGCCGGTCAACCAGATCGTCGTACCGCCGAGCGCGTTCGTGCGCGGCGCGGCGACGCCGTCGACGACGGCCAGCACCGGGATACCACGCTGCCCGATCATGTCGACACCTTGATGGCGACGACCGCCACTGCGCGGCGCACCCCACGTGTCGCCGAACGGAGCTGCCGCGCTGCCGGTCGGGCACACCCAGCCGGCCCCGCCGTAATCGTTGCCGCCTCCGCCGGGGAAGCTGCCGTTGCCACCGCCCCCCGTCTGGCCCCCGCCGGCGTCAGGGAGCGACGGGCGCGTAGCCACACCGGTCGGCGCGACGCCGTCGCCCGAATCGTCGCCGGGCGAAGCCGTCGATGACGAGGCGGGCGTCGAGGGGTCTCCTGGAGTGGTGATGGCGGGCGCGGGAACAGTTGGTGCCGGCGCGCTGAGCAGTCGCTTGCGGTCCGTGTCGCGCTTGCGGCGGGCCTGCTCGGCGACCAGCGCCTTCTGCACCGCGTCGTCCTTCAGGCGGTCAGCCTCGACGTCCTTCAAGCGTTGCACCTCGGCCGTCGCAGCATCCTTCAGTGTCGCCAGGTTGACCCGTTCCTTCTCGGCTTGGTCCTTCTTGTCTGCCAGCTTCTGGCGCTTGTCGGCAAGGTCGGCGTTGAGCGCGTCGAAGCGATCGAAGTCGTTCGCCGATGAGTCGTAGATGATCTCCAGCAGCGCGTCGATCTTGACCTGATCCTTCGGCGACTGGAAGCCCGTCAGCAGCGGAACACCGCTGGTGCCGGACCGGGTGAAGCGCCCGATCGCGACGTTCTCGACAGACAGCTTCAGCGCCTTGACGTCGCCTTCCAGCGAGCTGATCTCGGACTGCAGCTGCGCCTGCTCGACCGTCAGCTGATCGATCCTCGACTCTGACGCGAAGTACGCGTCGGCGGCGGCGTTGGCGCGATCGCGGGCGTCGGCAATCTCTTTGGCAGCCTTCTCGGCCTCGGTCTGCGAGTCGGCGGCGCGTCCGACCGTGGTCGACAACAGCGGCCCGAGCAAGCTCATAGCCGACACAATGACCAAGATCCGTCGCATCCGACCGGCAGGGTACCAGCGCTTCGGCGCTTGCAACCGGCATCTCTTACTCTCCGTGGCGCTATCGTCACACGTTCATGTCTGAGGTAGCGGGTCCCGGCGTGCTCCCACGCGAGGTCCTGAGGTTGGTCGGTGTCAGCTTCGTGCGCGACGATCGCACGATCCTCGCTCCGCTGACGTGGAGCGTCACCGCCGGCCAACGCTGGGTCGTGCTGGGTGCCAACGGCTCGGGCAAGACCACGTTGCTGCGCATCGCCTCGATGTACGAGCATCCCTCGACCGGCGATGTGCGCGTGCTCGGCGAACGGCTCGGCCGGACGGACGTGCGCGTGCTGCGACGCCGTATCGGCTACATGTCGCCCTCGCTCGCGACGCAGCTCCGTCCCGAGCTGCGCTGCCTCGACATCGTGATGACAGCGAAGTACGCCGCGCTGGAACCGTGGTGGCACCGGTACGACGAGGCCGACGAGGCCAGGGCGATGGCATGTCTCGAGCGGATGGGCGTCGCCTGGCTGGCCGAGCGGGCGATGGCCACGACATCGTCGGGCGAGCAGCAGCGGGTCCTGCTGGCGCGCACGTTGATGAACGAGCCGGCGCTGCTGCTGCTCGACGAGCCGAGCGCCCGCCTCGATCTCGGTGGCCGCGAACAACTGGTCCAGGCACTGGCCGAGCTGACGACCGATCCCAAAGCGCCGCCGACGATTCTCGTCACCCACCACCTCGACGAGGTTCCGCCCGGGATGACCCACGCCTTGATGCTGCGCGAGGGCAAGGTGGTCGTGAAGGCACCGATCGAACGCGCCCTGACCTCGGCGAATCTCACCGAATGCTTCGGCGTTCCGTTGACCTTGGAGCGCCGCCAGGACGGCCGATTCAGCGCCTGGTCGCCACGAGCTGCAGGAGCCGCTCGCGGCCCGACGTGATCTGTTCGGCGAGGACACGTTCCAATGCTCCGCCGGTCCACAGCGAGCCCCCGTAGTGCAGGTGCATGGTCAGGGTGCTGACGTCGCGTTCCTCGGCGATCACCGCGTCGAGGACCCACGCCGAATGGATCCGACCGTCGGCCTGGTCGCGTTCAAATTTGACGGTGCACGTCTCGGCATCGCGGACCGTGCGGATCATCCTCAACCGCTTGCTACGTGCCAAAGGACCGAGCCTGGCTCGCAGCTCGACATCCCACGCAGGCGCGTCACCGGGCTCGGCCACGGCGCTGTGCACCAAACCGTTCCACTGCGGGTACGTCGACAGGTCATCGACGAGGTCGAACAACTGCGCGGCCGGGCACGGTGCTTCGAGCGAGGCGGTGATGTCCATCCCGCAAGTATCGCCTAGGTGTTGCGGCGACGTCGTTGCTGACCGCCGAAGGCACGCGCCAACAGCGGGCTGCGGGCCTCGAGCAGCCCATCGAGATCATCGGTCTGGTCGAACATCGGTTTCCACGGCAACACCTCGCTCTCGGCAGCGGGAACCGTTTCGACCGCGAGTACAGCAGGTGATTCCACCGCTACGTCGACCGGCGCCTCGGCCGCGTCGAGCATGACATCGGCACCGAGCTCGAGCTGGCCGGTGTCGTCGCGATGGCGCGACTGACGGCGTTGCCGAGGCGCCATGACCGTCGGTTGGGCCGGAGTCCTGAACAGCCGCGGCATCGGGTCGCGACGATCGTCGAGCATCCATCCGAGCGGAACGACCATCGCGTCGGCATGGCGCCGGCACAGCACACCGGTGCGGTCGATGTTGACCGTCTCGTACGCATCGATCCACACCATCAGATGCTCGGCATCGAAGCCGTAGGTCATCTCGGCGACTTGCGAACATCCAGGGCGTTCACACAGTCGCGTCATCGCTCCTAACGTACCCGAGCTGCGGTCGGCGGCCCGGCTTCTTCGTCGGACGATCACGACGCTGCGTGAAGAGTTTCGCTCACAAGTGACCCGAATGAATGGGTCGGCCTGCGTCGGCTCGCCTGCGGACCTCGGCGATTCACAGGGGCCGCGCTCCACTTCCGCCAGTGGCGAGTGGCCCGGCGGGCGGCGACCACAGTGAATCGCAGCCACCGATCACCGACCGGACGTACGGCGACGGTCTGCGGCCCTTGAAAGAAGAATGTCAAGAAGGCCTCAAGTTCTCCGAAAGATTGCCGAAAGTACCGGTGACGTCGCCGGTTGCGGATGCGTCATCGTTCGAGAAGTGAAGTAGAAGTCAACCTGTCGAGCGCCGTCCACGGCGAGCTTCATGTAGTGGCCTCTGACGGTTTTCGGAAACGGCATCCCTGGGGTGTACGCCCGAGGGCCGGATACGAGGTCGGTCGCATGGAGCAATCCGCGCCGAGGACGTCCGAAAAGGGGACCAAAGCAGAGCTTCGAAGACGGTGACGCTCCCGGAGCCGGCAGCCATTCGGAAGCGCTTCACAAGAGACGGAGTCAGACAATGGTTGGAAGACGACGGTTCTTGCTGCTCGGCCTCGGAGGCAGCGCCGCGGCACTGATCGGCGGCACCGCGCTGAAGGCTGCGGCGGACTCGCCGGCCGTCACGCAGGTCTGGCGTCTCTCCGCCGACTGGGGATACGCAGTGCCGCCCAAAGGTCGCACTCGCTGCAGTTGTCGGGCCTGTCGCAGTCACGCTGCCAACAAGGTCTTCGCAACGAGGGCCGTCGCGCTCGCAAATCGCATTCATCCCTGCTGTGTCTGCCAGCCGTACAGCGTCGATCTGCTCACCGCCGACGCAGTCACGCTGTTCGTCGGCAGCCCCTCGGGCAACAGCATCGACCTGCGCAACGACGACGCCCGCGCACGCTTCGACGCAGCCGTCGTTCGATCGCTGGCGCCCCCGCCCGATCCGACTGCGCCCCCGACACTGCCCGACCCCACGGCTCCTGTCATCGTCGTCTCTCCCCCGGCGCCGGGCGCCACCTCGAACGATTCCAGCATTTCGCTCGGCACACTGCTGACGAGCCGGGCCACCGACGCGGCGTCCAGCGCCGCACCACAGACGGGTACCCTGCCGGTCACCGGTGGGGATCACGACACATTGCTCGCCGCGGCGGCCGTCCTCGTCGTCGCGGGCGTAGCTGCGGTGGCCGGCTCATCGATCGGCAGCGCCGACTGACTCAGCCACCGTCGGGCATACTTGCCGCATGACTGATGCAAACGAGACACCAACCGGGCCGCTCGATGATGGAGCGACGCCCGAAGAGGTCGAGCTCGAGACGTTCGATCTCGATGGCGATGGCAAGGTCTCGTTGATCGAAGCGGAGCGCGCCAGGCTCGGCCTGGTCGACGCCCGGTTGGAAGAGATCGCCGGCGAAGGCGGCGTCAAGGGCGCAATCGCCGACGCTGCGCACAGGGTGCTCGACAAGCTCGACAACGACGGGTGACCGTCGCTCGAATCAGTCGACATCCCATCGATGACGATCGACGACCAGCTGGTGCATCTCCTCGGCCGGCATCGGCCGCGCGAAGTAGAAGCCCTGGGCCCGCTGGCAGTGCAATCGCTTGAGGTTCAACAACTGATCACGCGTCTCCACGCCCTCGGCCGTCACATCCAGACCGAGTGCCGCGGCCATCGCGATGATCGCTGCGACCAACGCCGTGTCGTGTGCGTCGTCGCCGAGACCGGCGACGAACGCCCGATCGACTTTCACGCTGTCGACCGGGAATCGCTTCAGGCGGCCCAGCGACGAGTACCCGGTACCGAAGTCATCGATGGAGAGCTTCACCCCGAGCGCCTTGAGGCCGGCGAGCGTCGTCCCGAAGTAGGCGACGTCCTCCATGAAGAGGCTCTCTGTCAGTTCGAGCAAGAGGGATTCGGGATTCGCCCCCGCACAGGCGAGGATCCCACGCACCAAATCGACGATGTGCGGGATCAGCACCTGGCGGACGGAAAGGTTGACGGCCACGGTCATCGTCGGTTCGATGCGTTGCCACCGAACCAATTGCTCGCACGCTTGCGTGAGTGCGAACGTGCCGATCGGCACGATGAGACCGAGCTCCTCGGCGCGTGGGATGAACTCGGCCGGCAGCACGATCCCGCGATCGGGGTGCTGCCACCGCACCAATGCCTCGGCGGTAACGATCGCGCCCGTCGACAGGTCGACGACGGGTTGGTAGTACACCATGAATTCATTTCGTTCCAGTGCTCGGCGCAACGAGATCGCGGTGGCGATTCGGCGCTGGGCCTTTGACCGCAACTCGTCGTCGAACAGTTCAATTCGGGCCCGCCCGCGCTCCTTGGCGCGGTGCATCGCCGCGTCCGAATCGCGCAGCAGGCTTTCGGGTGTTGCGGCCTGATCGGACAGTGCAATCCCGATGCTGGCGTTGATCCTCATCTCCTGATCGCCGATCGCACAGGGCTGACACAGCGCATCCAGCACGTCCTCGGCGATGCGCTCGGCATCCACGACCGAGACGTTGTCGCACACCACGACGAACTCGTCACCGCCGAATCGTGCCAACGTGTCGCCCGGTCGAATCGCCGCAGCGATCCGCTCCGAGGCAAGCCGCAACACCTCATCTCCCACGGCGTGACTCAGCTCGTCGTTGATCTGTTTGAAGTGGTCGACGTTGAGGAAGATCACGGCGAGATACGCGCCGCGTTGACGTACCTGGGCGAGGCTGTGCAACAAGCGGTCGGTGAGGAGCGCCCTGTTGGGCAGCCCCGTCAGCGAGTCGTGCAGCGCTTGATGGATCAGTGCCTGTTCCATCTCCTTCTGTTCCGTGATGTCTTGAAGCTGTGAGTAGAAGTACTCGGGCTTGCCCGAGTCGTCGCGCACCAGGGAGACGTGTGCCGATGCCCAGACCACCGAGCCGTCCGGCCGCAGGTACCTTCGGTCGTCGGAATACATGTCGCGACCCGCGGCGGCTCGGGCCAGCATGATCCGGCGGAGCGGAGTGTTGTCCGGATGGGTGTACTCGTCCCAGACATGCCCGACCAGCTCGCTCTCCGGCCGTCCGAGCAGGGCCTCGACGGCCGAGTTCACACGGATCGGTATCCCTTCGAGGTTCACGATGAGCGCTCCGATGCCGGACTGTTGAAAGCCGATCTCGAAACGAGCCTCTGCCGACCTGGTGACGCGTTCCGCTTCGATCCGCTCGGTCTCGTCGAGCACGGTGCCCATCAGCTTGACCACCGTCCCATCGCCGTCGACCTGCGGAGCAACTGTGAAACGCACGGATCGCTGCACCGAGTCCGGCCGGACGATGCGACAGGCGATGTCGAACGGTGTCCCTTGCTCGATGGCAGCCGCCCACCGTGCGGCGACTGCCGGCCGGTCATCGGGGTGGACCATCGAAATGATCTGCTGGCTGCTCTCGTGACCATTCGGCCCAAGCCCGAGGATGCGGTCGTATTCGTCGGACCGGGTGATCACGCCGGTGACGAGATCGGATTCGACGCTCCCGAAGTGGGCCACGCTCTGCGCTTCGGCCAATTGACGCACGCTGGTCTCCAGCCGTTGCCGCGCTTGCCGCCGCTCGTTGTTGTCGACGGAGACAGCGATGACGGCCACGAGCTGACCGTCTTGGTCGAACATCGGCGAGTCGGTGACGTAGACGGAGATTCGGCTCCCGTCGCGGTGCCTGACCCAGTAGTCGCCCGACCAGGTCACACCGTTGCGCAAGCCCTCGAGGATCACGAGATCCTGGGTGTTGGTCTCGCCCGTCGAGATGAGGGTGGCGACCCCGCACCCGACCGCCTCGGCCGCCGTCCAGCCGTACAGCTCTTCCGCAGCGGGATTCCAATACTCCACGAGCCCATCGAGGTCTGTGGCAACGATCGCCTGGCCGGTGGATGCCAGGAGATCGGCTTGAAAGCGAAGGTCGCGTTCCGTCCTGCGCCTTTCGGTGACGTCGACGGCGACGACGCCGATCCCGATCACTTCATCGTCGACGAAGACCGGGTAGTAGCTCGTCGACCAACTGCGGATCGTCAGCGGTTCGGCGGCGGTCACACCCGTCACCTCGTTGTCGAGAACGGCGGTCCCGGTTTCGAGCACGTGGCGGTACAACGGCTCGAGCTGCGGCCAGAGACCCGGGATGGACTCAGCAACCGTGCGTCCCAACTGCTCGGCCACTGTTGATCCGTTGTCAGCGGCAAGCCGCTCGTTGAGTCGAAGGATGCGGAAGTCGCGATCCACGAAGCCGAAGCCGATCGGCGCGTTGATCAGCATCGTCTCCAGCAACGTCAGGGCTTCGGCGGTGGTCCGTGTCGCTTGTCGCAAACCGCTCTCCAGCTCCGCGAAACGCTCATCGGCGGGAGGCGAACCGTGCGGCACGCGGGCCGCAGGCTTCACGGCGCGGTGGCGCCTCATCCGTCGCCCGCGCG
>JBDTYA010000018.1:0-3883 GCA_040005915.1 Ilumatobacteraceae bacterium | reverse complement strand
GCTGAAGTGGCCGGCCCCCTCGATCAGGCGAAGCTGCGCACCAGGAATGAGCGACGCCGTGTAACGGGCGTGCTCGACCGAAATCATGATGTCTTGGTCGCCCTGCAGCACGGTGACCGGGCAACGGATGGTGTGCACATCGAACTCGGTCCACCCGTCGCGATCGGCGATCCGGTCATCGGTGTAGCCCTGCAACCCGTAGGCGAACATCGATGGACCCTCGGCCATGAGTTGCCCGAACCACACCGGGTCCCTGAACAGCGCCAGGTCCGATGCCGGGAGCGCGTCCCGCAGTTCCATTCCCATCCGCTCGCCGTGCGCACCGTGTGCCTCGGTGGCGGCAGCCAGCGCACTGTCACGGTCTGGAGCGTCCCATACGTCGAGTGCGTGTCGTTTGCTCATCGTGGCCCGGCATGAACGGTTACGCATGTCGGTGAGTGCGCAGCACGACACGACACCGAGCACACGTTCGGGAGCCAGAGCGGCGACCGCGAGTGCAAAGGCGCCGCCGGAGGAGACGCCGACCGTGACGAATCGGTCGATGCCGAGGCTGTCGGCGACTTCCAACGCCTCGGGAACCCAGTCCCCGATCGTGCGTCCGGGCTGCGGAGGCGATAGTCCGTACCCGGGTCGATCGATGCCGATCAGTCGCATTCCTGCGGCGCGTGCGGCGTCGGCAACGTGCGCTGGTTCGAGTCGACTACCCGGTCCGCCGTGACACCAGAGAACCGATGTCGTGGTCGTGGAGGCGGAGCCGAAATCGGCAACGCCGACTCTGCGACCGGTTGACAGGGTGATGGTCTGGTCCAGTAACGACTCGCTCATGTGTGGCTTTTAGCAGATGAATACCGGCCACGCGCGCCGACATATTGACCTGTGCCTCCCCGTCCGACGATACGAAGTCCGACGTTGAACCACGACCGTCGGCGGGTCAGAACTTGGCCATGACGAGTTTGGCCAGGGCGACCATGGCGGTCTTCGAGGCTTGTGGGTCGCCGGTGAGGTTGGAGAGGGATGGCGATGTCACTGCGATGCTTCGCTCACCCTTTCGCACGAACACCATGTCCAGCGCCGAGTTCCAGAACGCGTCGTCGCCGAGACCGTCGATGTGTTCCGAGCTCGTCTCGGGCGAGGAATAGACGCTCGCGTCCTGCCGGGTCGCGAAGATCTGCACGGCCAGAAGAACGCTGGGGTCAGCCGTCGCCGCGTATTCACAGACAGCGCTCCCAGCGCCGCCGGCGATCTTCATCGGCTGCTTCATCGCCGCGCTCACCTCATCTTCGCTGAGCAACTTGCATGCCGCGGCGCCGGTGTCGGTGTCGTCGCCCGACGCTGCACTGGCCTGACCACCGACATCTCCGATCACCGTGGTGACGGGAGTGATCGCGTTGCTCGACGACTTGTACGTTGTGCCGCCGCAGCCCGCCACGACGGCCAGCGCAACGCAACCGCCCACGAGAGTGTGCGCCAAACTCGCTCGAACAAGCTTCTTCGTAGTACCGGATTGGGTCATCATCGTTGGGTCTCACGATCTGTTGTCTTCGGGACTCGGTGCGTGCGGGCTAGCGGCCGAGGTGTGCTGCGGCGGTCTTGGCGATGGCGGTGATCTCGGCGATCGGCGGCGGACCCTCGGCATTGCCGGTGGCCACCGTGAGGGCGACCAGGGTGTTGCCGATGTAGAAGGCACATCCGGCGATCGAGCCACCACCGTCGACGAACGCTCCGTCGCCGATTCCGTCGACGACCTCGAACACCGATTGGCCGGTTGTGTCGTTCGCCTTGCCCTGTTGTGCGCCTGCGAGGTACTTGCCGTAGCCATCCTTGCCGCCGCCGTAGGGCGCGCCGGTCACCACGTTGAGCAGGATCGTGCCGTCGCCGACGTTGCATTGACCGCCCCACGGCTCGAGTGTCGAAATACCTGGCCCGAGGTCGGAGCCCATCGCTGCGGCAACGTCCTGTTCGGTGAGCAACGAGCATGGCTCGATCCGCGTTGCATTCGCCGGGGCGACCGTGGTTTGAGGTGTGCTCGTGGTCGTGGTGGCGGGAGGAGAGTGGAATTCGACCGTCACCCGCGCGTCGGCTGTGCTGTCGAGGACGGTGGCGATCTTGTCGAGCACCCGCTGCACGGTCGGCTGGAGCAGAGGCTTCAGGATCGGCCTGATCAGATCAGGGATCTGGTCGAAGACGAGGTTGGAGATCGTCTGCTCGGCGTCGGCCACCGCGGGACGGCGAATCGCCGCGTGGAGCGTCATCATGGCGCTGGCAGGGTCACCCTTCGACGTCTCGACCGACTCCTGAGTGGTTGCATAGCTGTAGACGGCGCTGGCGTTGGCGTCGAGAAGTGCAGGAATATTGGCGCTCGCGACGGCGAGCGCATCCGGCTGCGTCATCGTCCATTCGATCGGCGCGCCGACCGGCTTCAAGGGTGGCAATGTGACATTGGCGTTGAGCGCGCAGTCGGCGATGTCGCTCGGCCACTCTTCGTACCCTCCGAGGTCGACGGTCGCCGTAACTGCACCAGCGAGTCCGGGCTCGTCGCCGATCGCCTTGCGGGTCGACAGCGGAGATGCGTCCATCCGGACGGTCCACGGTCGCAGAAACGACACGACGAGGCTGATTGCGCCGAGCACGCCGGCGATGCGGGCGATGTAACCCAGCACTGGCTGCGTCACGAGACCGATCAGTTTCTGCACCAGGAAGTGGGCGACGTCGATCAGGCCATTCACCGCGCCGACCGCGAGGCTGTAGCCGGCGGTGACGCCGGCAAGGAATGTTCCGAAGGGGCCACTCGACGATGACGGTGGGCTCGGCTTTGCAAGGTGTCCGATCGCATCGAACAGCGCCGCGATCGTGCCGTTGATGAACCCCTGCACCCTCGAACACAGGCCGACGACCAGCGAACGCGTCGAAGTCATCTGACTGCCGGCGAGCGACCGGAAACCTGACTGCCCCGTGGGCGTGGATGCCGGCAACACCGCGTTGGTCGCAAGGGATGGCGACGACACGACGGGGACGGTGGTGCCGTCGTTCGTCCCGCTCAGTAACGCTGCGAACTCCGCCGTGTCCGCTGCGTACAGAGCGAGGACGAGGTTCGGGAACACGATCGCGGGAGCGTTCTTCCACGTCTGCAGCCCCATCAACGTGTGCGCGTACACGGCCCGTGGGCTCGTCGAGCCGGTGACCCAGCCTGCAACGAGGAAGGACGGCGGAGGCATCCCGGGGTCGGTGCCGACAATGCTGTCGACTGTTGCGCCCAACAGACCTTGCCCGTCGGCGGCCTCGAGCAACATCGCCCGCGCTTGGGTGCCGAGCAAGCGAATCGGGTTCGGCGCGGCAGAGGCAGAGACGGCGATCGCATCGATGGGCGCTGTTCCTGCGGCGTCGGAATATACGCCGACCCCGACCGAAGCAAGGGTGGAAACGTCGGCCGCCGACGGTGACGACGACGAGCCCGTGGTCTCAGCCGTACTCGACACTGGAATCCCAGGGTCGGCGAGCGTTGTGGCGGTGGAGGTTGCCGCCCCAGGCGACGTGTCGGCCGAACGCGATGAGACGCTCGCCGAGTTGGAGCACGCTGAGATCGTCAACGCCAGAACCGCGAGCAAGCCGGTGGCAACGCGAGTGCGTGTGCAGGCGGGGCTCACCCGGTCAAAGTACGGAAAAGCGGACCGCAGGCGCATCCGTGCCACTACGCAACTTTGCCTGTGAGCGCCGTCGGAGTGGCGGGTACGCTCGCCTGGGCGCTCGGCGTTCAGTCCGGAGAGTTCGTATGGTCCACCTCAGCGCTGCAATCGTCGGCCGCGAGCGCGAGTCGAACGCGGTGACGAACTTCGTTTTACAGGCCGTTGGGCCGTCAGCCTCGATGTTGATCGACGGTGTGGTG
>JBDTYA010000017.1:0-21800 GCA_040005915.1 Ilumatobacteraceae bacterium | reverse complement strand
AGACGTATCGCGACAACGCCTTGGGCAACTTCCACACCCTGACCCAGGCGATGGCGATCGATCGGGGGATGCTCGTGTATCTCTCCAATGCCCAGAACGTGAAGGGCTCGCCCAACCAGAACTTCGCCCGAGAGCTGATGGAACTGTTCACGCTCGGGGTCGGCAACTACGCCGAGAGCGATGTCGAGGCTTCGGCACGGGCGTGGACGGGTTACAACGCCGACTGGCCCGCCTACGTGTACCAGTACTACCCGAATCGCCACGACAACGGGATGAAGACGTTCTTCGGCACCACCAAGGCGTGGACCGGGCCGGAGATCATCACCGAGATCCTCGTCACAAACGCCGCCAAGAAGGCGATCGCAGCTCGCTTCATCACCAAGAAGCTGTGGGAGTTCCTTGCCCACCCGACGCCGCCGACCGCGGTGCTCGACGCGATCGCGCCGGTGTTCGCGGCCGACATGGATCTGATGAACCTGGCGAGGCTGATCCTCAACCGGCCCGAGTTCTACAGCACGACGGCCAAGCAGGGACTGGTGCGAACTCCCATCGAGTTCGTCGTCGCACTCTGCTACTACACGGGCATCGATCCAGCGGCCCTCGGTGTCGCCTGGCGTGCCGAGTCCACCGGGCAGCAGATGTACCAGCCGCCAAACGTCGCGGGTTGGAAACCGAACGCGTACTGGCTCAACACCAGTGCCCTCGCCGGTCGCGCCGACTTCGCCCGGTCGATGACCTACTGGCTACGGAGCACCGGCAGGCCGTTCGCCGACGGCAACGTGATCTACAACAAGACGGTCGCCGATGCGGTCGACTATGTCGCCGCGTACCTCGGGATCAGCCCGTTGTCCACCACGACACGTAACGCCCTGATCGCAGCGCACCAAGCCGAGCGGAACGCGACCGCGTACCGCAACTGGGCGGCGCCGACGAACCTGCTGACGATGGTCATGCTCGCACCCGAATTCCACATGGCATGAGAGATGACGATGCTTGATCCCGATATCTCTACCGCCGCCGCCCGCCGCCTGCTGTCGCTGCCAGGCCACCTCGGAGACATTCCCGGCCCCAATGGTTGGACACGACGCAAGTTCCTGCAGGCCGTCGGTGGCGGCGTGCTCGGCGGAGCCGCGTTGGGCTCGCTCGGCTCCGGCCAGTTCGGTCTCGACCGACTCGGTTTCGACATGCCGCAGGCTTTCGCCGGCACACCCATCGGCAGCCACGACGGCATCGTCATCAATATCGTGCTGTATGGCGGCAATGACGGCCTCAACACCGTCATCCCATACACAAACGGCAAGTACTTCGACGTTCGCGGCCCCAGCAACGGCAACCTCGCCATCCCCGCGAGTCAGGTCTTGCCGCTCGACGCCACGTACGGCCTGCATCCCAGCCTGACGTACACGAAGCGCCTGTGGGACGCCGGTCAGCTGGCGATCGTCCACGGTGTCGGATATCCAACTCCGGACCTCTCGCACTTCACTTCGATGGCCATCTGGATGGCGGGCAAGTTCGGCTCCGGTTCGCCCGGCACCGGGTGGATCGGCCGGTGGCTCGACGGTCAGCCACCGGCGACCGCAGACCTGATGGCTGCCACGATCGGTTCGTCCGTCCCGTTGCACCTCCTCGGGGCCGCCCACCGCGCGGTCGCCGTTCCGCAGAACGGCTCGAACATGTTCGGCATCGTCGACGCCCCGTCCGACACGCGGATGTTCAACGGCCTGCGCGCCTTGTCGGCGAGCTCCGCCGGGCGCGGTCAGTGGCACGACATGTTCGCCGGAGTGCTGAAGACCCAACTCGATCTGGCCATCGACGTCGGCCCTGTCTACACACCGGCACCGACCGGCGACGAGTTCGTCCAGAAGATGACCGTCGCCGCCAGGCTGATCAACGCCAACCTCGGCTTCCGCGTGCTCGACCTCGGGCTCGACAGCTTCGACACCCACGACGGTCAGCCGACCCGCCACGCGAACTTGTTGACACAACTCGACACCGGCCTGGCGACGTTCTTCGCGACGCTCGACCCGTCGTACTACAGCAGGGTCACCATCGTGACGATGTCCGAGTTCGGCCGCACCCCGTATTCGAACGACTCGGCCGGCACCGATCACGGCACCTCCAACGTGCAGTTCGTGATGGGGCCGAACGTGAAGGGCGGCCACTACGGTCAGCCGTCCTCGTTCGCCACGATCAACAATCAGTGGGACCGCTTCGACATGACCACCGATTTCCGCAACGTGCTCGGCACGGTGATCGACGGTTGGATGGGCGGCGGGGCCTCGACGGTTCTCGGCGGCGCATACCAGAACCTCGGGTTCTTCCAGATCGGTCCGGGGGAGCCACCCCCCAGCGGCGGGATTCCGCCGTTGATCACGCCGCCGTCGAGCCCCACCGAGTTCGTGGCGATGAACCCGCAGCGGTTGTTCGACACGCGCGACGGCACCGGCGGACGCCTCGGCCCGCTCGGGCAGGGCGAGTCGTGGCCGTTCATCATCCGCGGCGGGCACGGAGTACCGGCCGAAGCGATCGCCGTGGCCATCAACCTGACCGCGGTCGACGCAACCGCGTCGACGTACGTCACGGCTTGGCCCGGCGGGCAGGCACGACCGACGACCTCGAACCTCAACCCGGTGCCAGGGATGGCCGTCCCCAACCTGGCGATCATCCGGCTGGGCAACGCCGGAGATGTGCAGTTCTTCAACAACACCGGGTCGGTGCACCTGCTGGCCGATGTCGTCGGATACTTCCGCGACGGCACTTCGATCGGAATGGCACCGCTGGCACCGGCGAGGTTGCTCGATACCCGCGACGCCATCGGGGCGATCGGCGCCGGTCAGATGATCGATCTGCAGGTCGCAGGTCGCGGCGGCGTGTCGGCTCACCCAACGGCGGTCGCCCTCAACGTCACCGTCACCGGACCGACAGCCGGCAGCTTCCTGACCGTGTGGCCATCGGGCGAGGCGCGCCCGTTCGCCTCGAGCGTCAACATGGTCCCCGGCCAGACCGTGCCCAACATGGTGCTCGCCAGGGTCGGCAGCAACGGCATGGTCAGCATCTACAACAACACCGGCGCGACGCACGTCGTCGTCGATGTGCTCGGCTGCTTCGACAGTGGTGCCAGTGGTCGATATGTCGCCCTCGGGCCGCGCCGGGTGCTCGACACTCGCGACGGCACCGGCGCACCGCTGGCCCAGGTCGGCCAGACCCCACTCGAAGTCACGTTGCTGGGCAAGGGTGGCGTCCCGTCGGTCGGCGTCAGCGGCGTGATGCTCAACGTCACCGCGGTGGCCCCCACCGATAACACCTTCATCACCGTCTACCCCAGCGGCAGCGACCGCCCGTTGGCGTCGAACCTGAACGTCACGGTCGGCCAGGTCATCCCAAACATGGTCCTCGCCAGGGTCGGGCCATCCGGCACCGTGATGATCTACAACAACGGCGGCCACGTCGACCTCGTGGCAGACGTGGTCGGCTACTTCACCGGCTGACCCGCCCGCCCCACGCGCCCCACCCCCAACCACGCACCCCACCCCCAACGACGGAAGTTTGTCGCTGCCACGTCGATGAGCGACTGCGGAGCGACAAACTTTGGGGAGGACGTGGGTGGGCTGGACGCTGGAGGCGTGGCGGGGGAGGGATCGTGGGTAGTCGGTAGCGTGGCGGCGATGGTCGAGGAATCCCGCCGCGGGCGTCTGCTGTCGATGAAGCTCGCCGCGTTGGCCCACGATCATGGCGCCGGCGCCGAGTTTCGGCCTGCGCCGTTCGCGCTCGGTGCGGCGGCGATCGACGGTCGTGCCGGCTGGGTGTTGCTCGACGAACGACAGCAACGCGGGCTCGGACCGGCGCTGGCCTGGGCGGTTCGCGCCGGGGTCGAGGAGTTGCAGATCCTGGCCGAAGAGGCCACCGGCACGTTGGCCCGCCGTGCCGCGGCGTTTCGGATGCCGATCGGGGTGTGGCATGTCGCCGAGCGAGGATTGCTGCCGGCGATCGCCGAGCCCTTACCGGCAACGCCGGCCGTGCCGATCGATCACGAGCAGTTCCGCCGCTTGATCGCCGAAGCCGGCGCGATGCCCGCCGTCGACCACGGCGTGCTGATCGGCGAGGTCCGTGGGCTCGAGGTCTGCCGGGTCATCAGCGATCCGATCAGCGGCACAGCCAGGCTCGAGGTCGGTATCGGTCAACACGATCGGGAGGCGTTTCAGATGCTGCACGGGAACGTGCCGACCGTCGAGGCCTTGGCGAAGGTGGTCGCCGCAGTCGCTCCGCACCGCGGGCCGGGCGCCGACCCACACCCCTTCAACCGTCTCGGCCGGGAACAGATCCTGCGCGCCCGGCTGATCGACGAGCCGCAACTGATCGGCGCCTCGCTGGTCGAGGCCGCGCCGTCGCCCCTCGTTCGTCCCAACCTGAAGGACCCGTATCCGTGCGTCGCGTCTGCGCTGATCGACGGGGTCGAGGTGACCGTCGTGGTCAGTGCCGGCGTCGATCTGGACCTCGTGCCCTTCGCGACCGACGCCCGCGCGGCCAGCGGCCGGCCTACACGGATTGTCGTGCCCGCTCGCGACGCGGTTGCGGTGCAGTCCGAGATCGCCGCGCTGTTGCGCGATCCGGCCCCGATCATTCCTGTCGGCTGAGGCCGTAACCTGCTCGGTCGGTGTTCGAACGACTGGCGTCCCTGGAAGATGAGTTCATCTCGCTGGAGGTGAGCCTCAGCGATCCCGACGTGCAGGCCGACCACGCCGCGCTGCGCAGTGTGTCGAAGCGCTACAAGGATCTCACGCCCGTGGTCGAGTGCCTGCGAGCGCATCGCGAACGCTCGGCCGACGCGGAGGCAGCACGCGAATTGTTGGTCGACGCGTCGGAGATCGATCGGCAGATGCTGCGCGGCGAACTCACCGACGCCGAGACCGACCTCGCCGATCTGGAGGAGCAGCTGCGGCTGTTGATGCTGCCCAAGGACCCCAACGACGGCAAAGCCGTCATCATGGAGATCCGCGGCGCCGAAGGTGGCGAGGAGGGCAACCTGTTCGCCGGCGATCTGTATGAGATGTACCGCGGGTTTTCCACGCTGAAGGGTTGGTCGGTCGAGGTGCTGTCGCACGACGTCAGCGACCTCGGCGGCGTCAACCTCGTCACGATCCTGATCAACGGCGACACTGCGTGGAGCCGGTTGAAGTTCGAAGGCGGAACCCACCGCGTTCAACGGGTGCCGGCCACCGAGAGCCAAGGCCGCATCCACACCTCGTCGGCGACCGTGCTCGTGCTGCCGGAGGCCGAAGAGGTCGAGGTCCAGATCGACGAACGCGACCTCGAGATCGATGTCTATCGCGCCAGCGGTCCCGGCGGGCAGGGTGTCAACACCACCGACTCGGCGGTTCGCATCACGCACCGGCCGACCGGGGTCGTCGTGGCGATGCAGGACGAGCGCAGCCAGTTGCAGAACCGGGCGCGGGCGATGCAGGTGCTGCGTGCCAGGCTGTTGAAGCTGGCCCAGGACGAACAGGACGCGGCGAAGTCTGTCGAGCGTCGGGCCCAGGTGGGTACCGGTGGACGCGGCGAGAAGATCCGTACGTACAACTACAAGGAGAACCGCGTCACCGACCACCGCATCGGGTTCACGATCTACCGGCTGCAGGAAGTGCTCGCCGGTGATCTCGACGATGTCGTCGACGCGCTCGCGGCCGATGAACGGGCCCGCCAACTCGCCGGCGATGAGTGACGGAACCATCCGCTGGAGGTCGTTGTGGGACGACACGGCGTCACGTGTCGGCCGGCCGCAGGCGAGGTGGTTGTGCGAGGTCGCCTCGGGCCACGATCGAGACGACTTCCTGGCAATCCTCGATCAGCCGGCCGGCCACCGTTCGGTCGCCCACCTGGACGCGATGCTCATCCGATTGGACGCCGGCGAGCCCTTGCAGTACGTGCTCGGTCGCTGGGGGTTTCGCAAACTCGATCTGATGGTCGACACGCGCGTGCTGATCCCTCGTCCCGAAACCGAGACGGTTGTGGAGTTCGCCCTGCGGTACGCACGCGGGATGGCACGGCCGATTGTCTGCGCCGACCTCGGCACCGGTAGCGGCGCGATCGGCTTGTCGCTGGCCGCCGAGCTGCCGGTCGAAGGGGTCACGGTGTGGATGACCGACCGTTCGGCCGATGCGCTCGACGTTGCCCGTGCCAATGCCGCCGGGATCGGAAGGGCAGCGGCCAACGTTCGGATGGCGCAAGGGAACTGGTTCGACGCATTGCCGCATGAGCTGGCCGGCCGGTTGGCAATGGTGGTGTCGAATCCGCCCTATGTGTCGGACGACGATTCTCGGCTCGAGCAGATCGTCCGGGCGTGGGAGCCGGGTCTGGCCTTGTTCGGCGGTCCCGATGGGCTCGACGACATTCGACACATCGTCCACGAGGCTGCGCGATGGCTACAGCCAGGTGGCCGGCTGGTCTTGGAGATCGGTGCCGATCAGGGCGACCGTGTCCGCGCGATGATGCAGGCCGAGGGCTTCGACGACGTGGTCGTCGCCGCGGACCTCACCGGCCGCGACCGGGTCGCGGTGGCGAGGCGCAAACCGTTGTCAGGCGAAGCGGGCGGCGACCTGTCCCAGCAATGACTCCTCTTCCGGCGCGATGTCGTGATCGACGCCGGCAACGTCGCGTGCCGCGGAGAACAGTGAGCTGCGCAGCACCGAGCTGACGACGCGGTCGTCGATGTCGTCGAGCAGTTCGTCGATCTCGTCGGCGGCGACGGCGGCGCGAACCTTGGCCATCGCCTGCCCGAGATACTGATCGAACGAGAACGTCGATGACTCCCATCCGGAGTCGACGCTGATGGCGCGGATCTCGTCGAGCTCTTCGTCGCTGATGTGTCGATCGGCGATCATCACCAGGAGCAGAAGCTCGACAACGGCCTCGTGCTCGCGGTCGGCCGTGGCGTGCACCGACACATGGCCGTACAGGTCGCGAAGGAAGTTGTTCATCGAAAGGCCCAACCTAATCGCTCGTCGGGGTGAGGAAGCGCCGCAGGAAGTCGAGCTGGTGCAGGAGCAGGTTCTCGGCCACGATCTCTTGCGGCGTCATGTGGGTGACGCCGACGAGCGGCAGCACCTCGTGAGGCCTGCCCGCAGCCAACAAGGCCGACGACAGTTGCAGGGTGTGCGCGGCAACGACGTTGTCGTCGGCGAGTCCGTGGATCAGCAGCAATGGACGGGTCAACGCCGACGCCAACGGGAGGAGCGACGAGTTGGCGTACGCGGTGTCGTCGATGGTGGGATCACCGAGATATCGCTCGGTGTAGTGCGTGTCGTACATGCGCCAGTCGGTGACGGGTGCGCCGGCGATCGCGGCGTGGAACACATCGGGACGGCGCATGACTGCCAGCGCAGCGAGGTAGCCGCCGAAGCTCCAGCCGCGGATTGCGACTCGACCGAGGTCGAGTGGATGCTCGCCGGCAGCGGCATGCAGCGCATCGACCTGATCGTCGAGGATCGCCGTCGCCAGGTCGAGGTGGATGGCACGTTCCCATTCGCTGCCGCGGCCGGGGGTGCCGCGCCCGTCGACGACCACGACAGCGAAGCCCTGATCGGCGAACCATTGCGACAGTGCGTACCTGCTTCGCGCGGCCAGCACGTACTGCACATGCGGACCGCCATAGGGGTCGAGCAGAACGGGCAGCGGCGACCCGTCGTGGTCGTGAGGCAGCAGAACCGCCGTTGCCAGGCGGCGATCACCGTAGCGGTGCAGACTGACGTTGGGGTCGATCAGCGGTTGCTCTGCAAGCGACTGCAGCACGGGCCCGCCGACGACCTGGGTCAAGGAGCCGAACGCGCCGAGCGACGCGCTGCGCAGCACCGTCGTCGGGCCGCCGATGACAGCGGTGTGTATACCGACGCTGTCACTGAGTCGAAGGAGCCCGTCGTCGTTCCATTCCCACACGTCTTCGACGGTTGCGTCGTCGGTGTAGTTGGCATTGAACACCACCGACGTGTCGCGGACCGCGATGACCGAACGCAGCTGCAGCTCGGTTGGTGTGACCGGGTTGCCATCGATCAGCAACCGCCGGCTTCCGCCGCGATCCCCGGCCATCACCAGGCGTCCGTCGTCGAGCTCGTCGGGTGTGCCGGGCACGAGCTCGACCCATTTGTCGTCGTGGTCGGCGAAGACCGTCGAGGTGTCGCCGGTCGTCGGGTTGGCCTCCAACACCTGCAGGTCTTGCTGGTCGCGCGATTGCACAGCCAACAGCAACCGGTCGTTCGAGACCCAGTGCACTCCGGCGAGGTATGGGAACCTGTCGCGGTCCCAGGCGATGTCGATGCTTCCGCCGTTCAACGCGAGCACGTGGAGCTCGACGACGGCGTTGGGGGTTCCTGCGGCCGGGTAGCGGATCTCACGTGGCTGCTGGCCTGGTGCTCCGGGGTCGGCGATGTACCAGCGATCGACGAGTGAGGCGTCGACCCGGCATGCCGCGATCGCGGATCCGTCGGGGCTCCACCAGTAGCCGCGGAACCGGTGCATCTCTTCGCTGGCGATGTAGTCCGCGGATCCCCACGACACCTCGGGGTCCTCGTCGCTGGCCAACTCCCAGCTGGTTCCGTCGAGCTCGGCGATGCGAAGCGCGTTGCCGCAAACGTACGCCAGGCGGCCGGCCTTCGGGTCGGGCCGGGGATCGAACACGGGACCGTCGACCGGCAGCTCGCGGGCGACCCCGCTGAGCAATCCGGCGACGAAGAGCCTGCCCGACAGCGGGAAGGCGACGACCGTAACGGCTGCGTCGGTTGCGAACGTCGTGATGCCCGATGCGGTCTCGCGCATCCGCTCGCGGCGCACCCGTTCCTCCGCCGGTATGTCGTCGGGATCGTCCTGCATCAGCAGCGCCGACGGGTCGGCGATCAGTCGCTCGTCACCGGTCGGCACGCCGAGCATGTACAGGCAGTTGACCGGGTCGTCGCCGGCGCGGCTACGGATGAAGACGATGCGTTGACCATCGGCGGAGACGACGAGGTTGCGCGGCTCACCGAGGCTGAAGCGGCGGGTGCGTGCGTACTGACGCGGGAACGAGTCGGTGTTGACAGGCGAGGATTCGATTTGGGGGGTCATGGTGCGACCATGATCTTGGCGTGTTGTTCGGGGTCGGCGAGGTCTTCGAACGCTTGCGGGATGTCGTCGATGCCCACCGTGGCCGTCACCCACGGCGCCAGATCGACCTTGCCGTCGGCGATCGAGGTGAGGGCCGCTGAGAACTCCCCGGGTTCGTAGCCGAACGAGAACTGCAGGCTCAGCTCGCGGCTGATCCCGAGCATTGGGTGGAACGTGTCTTCCTGCATGCACGCACCGACGATGAGGATGCGGGAGTTCTGCGGTGCGACGCGCATGGCCTGATCGATCATGCCCGGCACACCGACCGCTTCGAAGATCACCGGCGTGCGCACACCGTCGGCGGCGCGCCAGGCATCGATGGCGGGCGTGACCCGTGGATCGACGACTACATCGGCGCCCAGCAGCTCGGCGAGCGCACGTCGCTTCGGCGAGAAGTCGGCGGCGACTATTGGGCCGATGCCGCGCAGCTTCAACTCGGCGATGCAGGCCAAGCCGACCGGGCCGCAGCCCAGCACGATCGCGCTCTCGTTGTTGGTGACGCGGCTCTTGGCGACGGCATGAACACCTACCGCAAGGGGCTCGGTCATGGCCGCGATGCCCGCGCCCAGACCAGTGGGAACCCTCACGCCGACCATCTCGTTGAGCACCATCAGTTCGGCGTAGCCACCGTTGTAGATGTTCGAGAACCCGACGGCGTGCAGTCCGGCGACATCGAACGCGACAGGCAGGGCGACGACGATGTCGCCGACCGCGAGGTTGCTGCAACCGGGGCCGAGCTCGACGACTTCGCAACAGAACTCGTGACCCATCACCGTGTCGATGCCGGGCTCGAACATCTTCAGTTGCATCGGATCCGTCGGTCGATCGGCGTTGAGCTCGTCCATCAGCCGCCGGCTTTCCCGGCCGTGCTGCAGGAGATGCAGGTCGCTGCCGCAGATCCCGCAGGCCAGCACCTTGGTCAAGACCTGGCCGGGTCCCGGCGTGGGATCCGGGACGTCGTCGACCCGTAGTTGCCAATCTCGCATCACCGCGGCGCGCATTGCCCCGACCGTACTGCGTTGCCGGTTGGCTGTCAGTGGCTGAAGTGGGCGATGGCCTCGGTGACGACGGCCCACGCCGCATCGGCGTCGACGGTCACCAGCCGGTCGCAGTTCGGTGCCGGGCGGTCGATCAGTGTCCGCTGGTCGACGACCGTCATACCTCGGGTGTGCTCGCCGGTGGTCTCCACCACCACGTGCGAGAACGCTCGGGTGAACAGGTGGGGATGAGTCAGAGCCATCACGGCGAGAGGGTCGTGCATCGCCGCGCCGCGCATGTTGTCGTGCCGGCTCACGTACGTTCCGCTGAAGAACGTCATCAGGTCTGCGAGTGTCGCCGCGAGTTGGCCCGGCGTGGCTCGGACTTCCTCGATTCGTTCGGATGTTGTCTGGAACTGGTGGCTGACGTCGAGGCCGGCCATCACCAACGGGCCTCCGTAGCCGACCACGATCGCCGCCGCCTCGGGATCCGCCCAGATGTTGAACTCTGCGGCCGGCGTGCTGTTGCCGAAGAGTCCGCCGCCCATGAACGAGATGCCGCCGAGGCGGGCGGCGATGTCGGGTGCGGCGCGGAGTGCCAGCGCGACGTTGGTCATCGGCCCGACGACGACCAGCCAGACCCCTTCGTGGAGTCGGACCGTGTCGATGATGAACCTGCTCGCGTCCCGACTGGCAGGAGGACCGGAGGGATCAGGGAGCCGTGCGCCGTCGAGCCCGGTCTCGCCGTGTACGTATCCGGCGTGACGCGGCGGGGCGATCAACGGCCGGTTCGCGCCCGAGTGCACGGGCACCTCGATTCCCAACAGGTCGCGCACGATGATTGCGTTGTGGGTCGTCGATTCCAGCGGCGCGTTGCCGGCGACGGTGGTGATGCCGAGCAGATTCGTGTGGCGTGCGGCGACGACCATGGCGACCGCATCGTCGTGGCCGGGATCGCAATCGAGGATGATGGGAAGGTCTTGCTGCAGCGGTGGTGCCATGACCTGCAGAGCATGCCACCGTTACGATCGTTCGGTGGCGTCGAGACGATCGTGGGTGCTTGCGTTACTCCCGACGCTCTTGACGCCGATGGTCGTGGCGTGCGCGTCGGATGCGACACCGACGGGCCGGACGACCTCCGTGCCGCCGGGCGTGCCCCCCGGCGAGGCGCCCACCCAGGTCCCCGCCCCGGTGCCTGCACATGTGCCTGCGACCGTCGTGCTCTCGGTGGATCCCGCGCCAACCGGCGTGCCCGGTCTCGATGCAGTCAACCCGTTGTGCGCGGCGTGGGCAGCGTACGTCGGGACGTTGCAGGCGCTCGGGATCGCTGCCTCGTTCGGGAACCTGGCCGGCGATCAGTTCGCGGCACTCGAGCTGCGGGCCGCGCCGCGTCTGGTCGACGTGACCTTGGCGATCGATGCGGCTTGGCCACCCGAGTTGGCGGCAGAGCACGACACCGTGGTCGAACGGCGGATCGGTCCGTTCGCCCGGCGCGCACGCCATGCCGTCGAAGTGTTGACCGCTGCCGGGTTCGCCGCGGCAGACCTCGGCACGCTGAGCTCCACGTGGCAGACCGGCCTATCGACCCGTGACGAGGACGCGCCGATCATCGACCTCGCACCGCTCGGTGGCGATCTGCAGGCCAAGCTCGACGCCGCTTCCGCCACGTACGACGCCGCTGTCACCCCGTTCCCCGAGGACCCGAGCCTCGTGGTGGACTCGGTATCGACCCCGGAGACCGATGCCTACCTCGCCGCCAACTGCCCCGATCTTGCTTCCAGCGGAGTCGGCGACGCCCTCTGACCCAAACCCAAGTGGAGTGTTTCACGCCCACCTGGGTGCCTCGGGACACTCCACTGGGCTGGTCGGGCGGCTACGGCCCCAGTAGCGCGCCGGCGTCGTCGAGGGAGACCCGGGTGCCGACCCATTCCCCGTCGCACATCGCCGTCGCCAGGCTCGCGTCGCTGGTCGTCCCCCAGGCGCGACGGCCGTCGGCCAGCAGGCAGGCGGCGATCGCCACCTCCGGCTCGTTGTCGCGGGAGTGCATGATGGTGTACGCCTCGATCGTGGCCGGTCCGGCCGCGTCGGCGATCTCGGCCAGATCGCGATGAGGCAGCGCGTCGATCGTGGCTTGCGGTTGGTCGTGGCGGAAGCCGCCGGTAGGCGGGCCGGTCGAGTAGACGCCGAACGAGTGCTTGGTCGCGTATCCGCCGTTGGCCCACACCAGGCCCAGCTCGCCGGGAACGGCACGCAGCTCACCGACCATCGTGGCGATCGCGTGCATGACGTAGTTGTTCCACGGCCCACCTGCGAAGCTCAATCCGCCGGTACGCGTCAGCTGTCGATCGAGCGACAGCCCGAGGCTCTGAGCCCCGAGCTGGACGGCTGACGGGAAGCACGAGTAGAGATCGAGGAGTGCGACGTCGTCGATCGTGCAGTCGGCGAGCTCCATCACCCGACGCCCACCGAGCTCGATGGCCGGCGTTTCGGCAAACGACCAACGGTTGCTGACGAACTGATGCTCGTGGCAATCGGTGCCGGCGTGCACGAACACCCAACGGTCGCGCGGCACGCCGAGGGACTCTGCTCGCTCGGCGGAGCAGATGATCAGTGCCGCCGCCATGTCGACATCGTTGTTCGAGTTCATGTACTTGGTGTACGGAAACCCCACCATCCGGTTCGCCGCCGTAGGGGTACGGATCTCCTCTGCCGAACGCGCCTTGCGCGACCACGCCGACGGGTTCGCCGCGGCGATGGTGCTGAACCGCGACCACAGCTCGCTGATCCGTTGTAGGTGTTGGTCCGGGGTCGCGCCGCTTCGGGCCCGTACGGCGCTCTCGAAGAGGGGGTAGATCTGCACCGGCATGATCACGCCGCGTTCGAGCTCCGTGGGATGGTTGAGGGCGATCTCGTCGCCGATGATTCGCGGTGACTGCCCCTCGGGCGCCGACGGCCAGTCGAGTTGATGGTCGGCAGCCCGAGCCCGCGCCCTCGTACGCCGCGCCTCGCCGCCCGTGAGGATTGCGAGGTCCAACGTGCCGGCCTGGATCTCGGCCGCCGTCGCGTTGACGAGGCTCTGTGGGCTCTGCCCGCCCATGGTCGTGTACGCCGTCTCGTGTGGCGACAGCCCGAGCCGTTGGGCGATGAGATGGCCGGGGTCGCCGTACTTCCACGAGAGCAGGCTGACCACGCGAATCGATTGGGGATCAGGAATCGAGCGGAGGCCGGCGTCGACCGTGGCGTCGCCGATGGCCGAGCACATCAACAGGCTCGGGTCGAGCGCGTGAACGAGGTCGTCGGTGTGCTGCACCGTCTGGCCGACCCCGACGATCACGGGCGAGCGCGGGTCGAATGCCATACCGGTCCCAATGTACGCGAGGCCGGGTTCGCGAGGAGAGCTGCGAGAGGCTCGGTGCGAGAAGTTCACCCCGGCAACGGCACTTCGTAGACTCGGCGGATGCCGCGAATCGCGATCGGGTCCGACCACGCCGGGTACGAGCTCAAACAACATCTCATCGGCGTCCTCGCTGCCAAGGGCCACGAGATCCTCGATCTCGGCACCAACAGCACCGAGCCGTGCGACTATCCGCAGTTCTGCGCCGCAGTGGGCCGCGCAGTCCGCGATGGCGAGGCCCAGGTCGGCATCGTGTTGGGCGGCAGCGGGCAGGGCGAGCAGATCACGGCCAACAAGGTGCACGGGGTGCGCGCCGCGCTCTGCAACGACCTGTTCACCGCGCGCCTCGCGCGTGCCCACAACAACGCCAACGTCCTCAGCATCGGCGCCCGTGTCGTCGGTGTCGGGCTCGCCGAGGAGATCCTTTCGACGTTCCTTGCGACGGACTTCGAAGGTGGCCGCCATGCTCGCCGCGTCGAACAGGTGATGGCGATCGAAGTCGACGAATCACGAATGGAGATGTGAGCGATGCCCTTCCCATCCGACACCCAGCCCGATACCGAGCTGTTCGATCTCATCGAGGCCGAAACTCAGCGACAGGTGACAGGGTTGCAGCTGATCGCCAGCGAGAACTTCACGTCGCCCGCCGTCATGCGCGCCGTCGGCTCTGTGCTGACCAACAAGTACGCCGAGGGATATCCCGGCAAGCGTTACTACGGCGGCAACGCTGTGATCGACGATGTCGAGTCCTTGGCCATCGATCGCGTGAAGCAGTTGTTCGGCGCCGATCACGCCAACGTCCAACCGCACAGCGGCGCCAACGCCAACATGTGCGCCTATCAGGCACTGCTCGAGCTCGGCGACACCGTGCTGGGGCTCAGCCTCGATCATGGCGGGCATCTGACGCACGGCTCGCCCGTCAACGCCAGCGGCAAGCTGTACAAGTTCGTGCCGTACAAGGTCACGCCGGGCGACGAACGCATCGACATGGACCAGGTCCGCGATCTGGCGCTCGAGCACCGCCCGAAGATGATCGTCGCCGGTACGACGAGCTACCCGCGTCGGTTGGACCCTGAGCCGTTCAAGGCAATCGCCGACGAGGTCGGGGCGTACTTCCTGTTCGACGCCGCCCATCTTGCCGGGCTCATCGCCGGCGGTGCTCACCCCAACCCCGTCCCCTTCGCCGATGTGGTCACGTTCACCACGCACAAGACCCTGCGCGGTCCGCGCGGCGGCTGCATCCTGTCGACCGCCCAGCATGCTGCGGCCGTCGACAAAGCAGTGTTCCCCGGATGGCAGGGCGGTCCTCTCGAGCATGTGATCGCGGGCAAGGCGGTCGCGTTCTACGAGGCAATGCAACCGGCGTTCGCCGACTACGCCAAGCAAATCGTGCTCAACGCCAGCGCGTTGGCCGCGGCGCTCGACGGCGAGGGCTTCCGCCTCGTCAGCGGCGGCACCGACAGCCATCTGATGGTCGTCGACCTCCGACCCTTCGACTCCGAGCTCACTGGCAAGGAGGCGCAGGCGGTGCTCGACACGGCGGGCATCACGTTGAACAAGAACACCATCCCCGACGACCCGCGCAGCCCATTCGTCACCAGCGGCGTGCGAATCGGTACGCCATCGGTGACGACGCAAGGGATGAAGGAACCGCAGATGGCGATGATCGCCTCGTTGATCGCCCGCGTGCTGCGTCAGCGCACCGATCCGGACACCGTCGTGGCGGTGCGCGGCGAGGTTGCGGCCCTCTGTGCGAAGTTCCCCGCGTACAGCTGATCGCTAGAGTCGCCAACGCACATGCCGTCGACGACGTCCTACCTCCTCATCGGTCTGGTGGCCGCGGTCGCCACGTTCGTATTCACGCCGATCGTGGGGTTCTTCGCCCGCCGGCTCGGCTGGGTCGCCCAGCCGGACGAACGCCGTGTGCACACCGTGGCGACGCCCGACGTCGGCGGGATCGCGATGTTCATCGGCCTCGTCGCGGCGTTGGCGACGGCACGGCTGAATGACCACTTCGACACGATCTTTGCGCGCAACGACGAGCCGCGTGGGGTGCTGCTGGCGGCGACATTGATGTTCATGGTCGGGCTGGTCGACGACATCCGCGAGATCTCCGCCCCTGCGAAGGTGATCGGCACGATGGCCGTCGGCGGCGTGCTGACCTACTACGGCGTGACGATGTTCTACTTCCGTGTCCCGTTCGTCGAGGTCTTCACCGTCAGCGACGACTGGATCCTGTTGATCACGATCGTGTGGCTGCTCGGCATGACACAGGCCATCAACCTGATCGATGGGCTCGACGGCCTGGCCGCAGGCATCGTGGCGATCGGCGCGTTGGCCTTCTTCATATACAGCTTGCGTCTCGGCGACCCGTCGGTACGACTGCTCTCGTCACCCAGCATCGGGCCGATGATCGCGATCATCACCGTCGGGATATGTGCGGGCTTCCTGCCGCACAACTTCAACCCGGCCAAGATCTTCATGGGCGACGGTGGCGCCCTGCTGCTCGGTCTCCTGTTGGCGGTCAGCACCAGTGTGGTCGGTGGTCGAGCCGATCCGAACCTGCACGGCTACGCCGGGCAGACCTACTTCTTCCTGGCCCCGTTGTTCATCCCGTTGTTCATCCTCGGCGTGCCGATCCTCGACACGATGTTCGCGATCATCCGCCGGGCCACCCGCCGCCAGGGTGTCGCCACCGCCGACATGCGCCACCTCCATCACCGGCTCATCGAGATGGGCCACGGTCAGCGGCGCAGCGTCGTGATCCTGTGGGCATGGACGGCGCTTCTCTCGGCGTTCGTGCTGTACCCGGTGTTGACGCAGAGCTTCATCTCGTACGTGCCGATCGGCGCGGCGGCGCTCGGCCTGCTGTTGTACACCCTCTTCCATCCACAGATCCGACGGAATCGCGCCGCCTAGCGGGCACCGCACGGAGTGCTTGTTTCCGTTTGGTTTGGAGACACCGGCCACCGCCGGATAGATTGTGTATGCATTCACAAGCGCTTCGCACCGGTGTGTATTCTTCCAACCGTGTGAAGGGCGCGTCAGACCAGCCGAGGAATCGCACCGTTGAAGCCGCTCTCCCGAAAAGAACTCCGGTTGGATCCGGGCACCAACGACAAGGTTGGCAAGGGCATCGACACGGCTTTGGTGACGCTCGCGTTCCTCGGGATCGGATACCTGCTCGACCGGTGGCTCGGCACCAAGCCGCTCTTCATGGTCGGCCTCGTCGTGCTGGGCCTCATCGGTGAATTCCTCAGGTTTTGGTACGACTACGATGCCCGGATGAAGGTGCTCGAGGCGCAGCGCGCCAACGGCGTCCGCGCTCCATCCGCACAGGGAGACCGCCCATGAACGACATCGCATTCTCGATGGCCGCGCCACTGCCCGGCCCGGCCCCCGAGGTCACGGTTTCCAACGACAT
This sequence comes from Ilumatobacteraceae bacterium, assembly GCA_040005915.1. Taxonomy (GTDB): domain Bacteria; phylum Actinomycetota; class Acidimicrobiia; order Acidimicrobiales; family Ilumatobacteraceae; genus JAENVT01. The sequence continues at coordinate 4,876 of JBDTYA010000017.1, read as the reverse complement.
GATCAAGCGCGGTGTCATCGTTGCGCCGCTGCTGATCGCGATCTGCGGGTTGATCTGGGGCGTCAACGGTGCGGCGTCCGGTGGGTACGCGATCGCGATCGTGCTCGTCAACTTCGCGCTCGCTGCGGGCATCGTTGCCGTCACAGCCAGGATCAGCCTGCGGCTGATGATGGCATCGGTGCTGTTCGGCTACCTCGTGCGCCTCGGGCTGATCTTCCTCGCCGTCTACTTGGTGAAAGATGCCGGGTGGATTTCGCTTCCCGCACTGGGAGCGACCATCATCTTCACTCACCTGGGCCTCTTGGTGTGGGAATTGAAGTACGTGGCGATGTCGCTCGCCTACCCCGGCCTCAAGCCCAAGCCGTCGTCACTAGCCAACCCAGTCAGCAACTAGGGAGTAACCGGAATGCTCGCACTGAATTTTCCGCCGATCAACGAGTTGGTCCGTTGGCGGGACATCTTTTCCAACTTCAACAAGGTCGGACTCATCGCTGTCATCGCCGCGGTCCTCGGGATCGTGGTGTTCCTGTTGGCCGGCAGCAAGGACCCACTGAAGGCCCCGACCGGAGTGCGTAACCTCGCCGAGAGCAGCGTCACCTTCATCGAGAACGACATCGTCATGCAGACCATGGGCAAGGACGGGCTGCCCTGGACACCGTTCCTGCTTTCGCTGTTCATCTTCGTGTACCTGTGCAACGTGCCGGGAATCATTCCACTGTTCCAGATGCCCGCCACGGCGCGCATGGCCATCCCCTTGTTCCTGGCCTTGCTCGTGTGGGTGATCTACAACATCGTCGGCTTCAAGCACAACGGCATCAAGTACATCACGGGCATGGCCTGGCCACACGGTGTGCCGGTGGCGATGCGCCCCCTGGTCGGCGTGATCGAACTGCTGTCGAACATCGTCCTGCGTCCCTTCTCCCTCGCCGTCCGACTTTTCGCCAACATGCTCGCTGGCCACATGCTGTTGATCACGTTTGCGTTCTTGACGAATGCAATGGTCTTCGCCCAGACCAAACAACTCATGTTGAAGCCGATGAGCATCCTGCCGTTCTTCATGCTGGTCTTCCTCACAGCGTTCGAGGTGCTGGTCGGCTTGCTGCAGGCCTACATCTTCACGATCCTCACCGCCGTGTACATCGACGCCGCTCAGCGTCCCGTGCACTGATTCCGCTCAACGCTCTAATAGATCTCCCTCACCAACCTCACCAGGAGAAATCAAAACAACATGGAAGCAATCGCTCGTCTCATCGCTGACACCAATCCGGTGCAGACTCCCGACGAATTCAAGAAGGCCAACGCCGCCATCGGCGCCGGTTTCGCCTATGGCCTCGCCGCCATCGGCCCTGGTGTCGGCATCGGCTACGTCGTCGGCAAGGCCATCGAGGCCATGGCCCGCCAGCCAGAGGCTGCAGGCATGGTCCGCACGACGATGTTCCTCGGTATCGCATTCACCGAGGCGCTCGCCCTCATCGGCTTCGTCGTCTTCATCCTTCTCGGTCTCTAAGGAGAAATCGTGCTCACCGTCACCGTCACCACGACGGGTGCGGGCCACGCAGTGGTCGTCCACCTTCCGCAGGCATTTGTCGGCGCAGCGGAGACGACCGCCGAGGACAAAGGTCCGAGCCCGATCGCCCCAGAAGTCAAGGAACTGGCCTGGGGCGCCGGCGCGTTCATCGTGCTGTTCGTCGTCATGCGCCTGGTGCTGTTCCCCCGTTTGAAGGCGGGCATGGATGCGCGCTACGGCAAGATCCGCGGCGATCACGAAACTGCCGACTCGGTTCGCGCCGCGGCCAAGGCCGAGGTTGCCGAATACGAGGCCGCGTTGGCGACGGTCAAGGCCGAGGCTCGCCAGCGGGTCGAGGCCGGTCGTCAGACGCTCGAGGGCGAACGCACCGCTGCACTGGCTGCGGCCAACGAGCGGATCGCCGCCCGTCGTGCCGAGGCGGTAGCGGCGGCCGAAGCAGCGAAGGCCGCGGCGGCAACGCACATCGGCGACGCGGTCGCCGATGTCAGCACTCGCGTCGCCGAGTTGGCGACAGGGCACCGACCGGATCCCGGCGCGGTCAGCGAGATCGTCTCGTCATTGATGGCCGGAGGTAACAAATGAACCTCATCGCGTTCCTGGCCGTCGACGACGCAACGCAGACGCCATCCAAGTTCTGGCCGGAAGGCTACGAAATTCTTTTCGGCGTGCCCGCGTCGTTGATCGTCTTCTTCCTGCTGTGGAAGTTCGCCGGCCCGGCGGTCAAGAAGGGCATGGCCGGCCGCACCGCCAAGATCCAAGCGGAGCTCGATGCCGGTGAGGCGGATCGGGTTGCTGCCGAAACCGAAGCGGCGGACATTCGTCAAGCCAAGGGCGACATCGAGGGCGAGCGCGCCCGGTTCTTGGCCGAGGCCGACTTGCAATCTGCCGCGCTGCTCGAAGACGGGCGTGCCCGGTTGGCGCAGGAGCTCGTCGAGCTCGACGCCAGGGCCGCCGCGGAACTGGCTGCGGCTGCCGGCCGCAGCGGCGACGAACTGCGCGCCGAGATCGCCCGCTTGTCCAGCGCCGCCGTCGACCACGTGGTCACGGGCTCGCTCGACGAGGCGACACAACAGGAACTGATCGAGAGCTTCATCGCCGGGGTCGGAGCGGGAGCGGGAGCGGGCACATGAGCGATTCACGCATCGAGGGATACGCCCGTGGCCTGTTCGAGATCGCTCGGGCCGAGGGCACGATCGACGAGGTCGAGGACGAGTTGTTCCGGTTCGCCCGCAGCTACGAGAGCAGCGACGCGCTGCGCAACGCACTCAGTGACGAGCAGATCCCGGCGAGCAAGCGACAGGCCATCATCGAGGATCTCCTCGGTGGCAAGGTGACGCCCACGACCACTCAACTGATCTCGATGGTCGTCGGTTCCGGCCGAGCCCGCGACCTGCCCGCAATCGTCGACAAGTTGGTTGCCAGGGCATCGACTGCAAAGAACCTCGAAGTTGCCGAGGTCCGTACCGCAGTAGCACTGACGCCCGACCAGGAGACCCGGCTGGCGGCCGCGCTGGCCAACGCGACCGGCAAAGAAGTCAATCTCAAAGTGGTCATCGACCCGTCGGTTCTCGGTGGCCTCGTGGCCACCGTCGGCGACACCGTGATCGACGGCACCGTCCGTACCCGCATCGAGCAGTTGAAGTCCCGCCTCTAGGCACACGGACACAAACGGAGACAGAAGAACCATGGCAGAACTCACACTGAGCCCCAGCGACATCGCTTCCGCTCTCAAGAAGAACCTGGAGGGTTTCGAGCCCTCGCTCGAGGCCCGAACCGTCGGGCGCGTCACCGAGGTCGGCGACGGAATCGCCCGTGTCAGCGGCCTTCCCGATTGCGGCGTCAACGAGTTGCTCGAGTTCGAAGACGGCAGCGTCGGCCTCGCCCTCAACCTCGACGAGGAGTCGATCGGTGCCGTGATCCTCGGCGATGCCGATGGCGTGGAGGAGGGCCAGACCGTGAAGGCCACCGGCCGCATCCTCAGCGTGCCGGTCGGCGACGCCATGCTCGGCCGAGTCATCAACGCCCTCGGCGAGCCCATCGACGGCCGTGGCGAGATCGTCGGCGGCATCGACCGTCGCGTCGAGATCCAGGCCCCGGGAATCATGGGACGCCAGCCGGTGCACGAGCCGCTGCAGACGGGCATCAAGTCGATCGACGCGATGACGCCGATCGGTCGTGGCCAGCGTCAGCTCATCATCGGCGACCGCAAGACCGGCAAGACCACCGTGGCCATCGACGCGATCATCAATCAGCGCGGCCTCGGCGTGAAGTGCATCTACGTGGCGATCGGGCAGAAGGGCTCCACCGTCGCCCAGACCGTCGAGACGCTTCGCCAGTTCGGCGCCCTCGAGTACACCGTCGTGGTCGCCGCCCCGGCCAGCGACCCGGCCCCGTTCAAGTACCTTGCCCCCTACGCGGGTTGCGCCATCGGTCAGCACTGGATGGAGAACGGCGAGCACGCGTTGATCGTGTACGACGACCTGTCGAAGCAGGCCGAGGCCTATCGCCAGGTGTCGCTGTTGCTGCGTCGCCCACCTGGCCGCGAGGCGTACCCCGGTGACGTCTTCTACCTCCACAGCCGCTTGCTGGAGCGCGCCGCCAAGCTCAGCGACGAGCGCGGCGCCGGTTCGCTGACCGCACTGCCGATCATCGAGACCAAGGCCGGCGACGTATCGGCATACATCCCCACCAACGTGATCTCGATCACCGACGGTCAGGTGTACCTGCAGGACAACCTGTTCAAGTCCGGCGTCCGCCCGGCGGTCGACGTAGGCATCTCTGTCTCACGAGTCGGCGGCGCGGCGCAGATCAAGTCGATGAAGAGCGTCGCCGGCACGTTGAAGCTCGACCTCGCCCAGTTCCGCGAGCTCGAGGCATTCGCCACGTTCGGTTCCGAACTCGACGCCATCTCGAAGGCACAGCTCGAGCGCGGCTACCGCCTGGTCGAGTTGTTGAAGCAGCCGCTCAACACCCCGATGCCGGTCGAGGAGCAGGTCGTGGTGGTGTTCGCCGGCACGAAGGGTTATCTCGACAGCCTCCCCGTCGGCGATGTTCGCCGCTTCGAGGGAGAGCTGCTGGCTCACCTACGCAGTACCCAGGGTGCTCTGTTGTCGGAGATGCGCAACAATCCGAAGGCCGATGTGCCGGCCGGTCTCGGCGACGTCATCGCCGAGTTCAAGGAGGTCTTCGTCGCCGCGACCGCCGAGTCGCTTCGCAGCGCCGACCCCACTGCAACCGACGCGGCCGCCCTCGGCGAAGCCGAGAGCAACAAGACCCTGGCGACGGAATAAGCAATGGCTGGAGGTCAGGAGCGCATTCTTCGAGGACGGATCCGTACCGTCCAGGCCA
>JBDTYA010000016.1:0-13929 GCA_040005915.1 Ilumatobacteraceae bacterium | reverse complement strand
GTCGCGCGCCATCCGCCTCATGCGTTACTACGACGCCGACATCGTCAGCGCGTTCAGGTTCGACCGCACCGGCGAGGGCTCGCTGCGCACCGTCTACACGTTCTTCTACAACTTCTTGATCCGTCGCCTGTTCGGTGTGCGCATGCGCGACATCAACTTCGCGTTCAAACTGTGCCGACGGTCGATCTTCGACCACATCAAGCTCAGCAGCGAGGGGTCCTTCGTCGATGCCGAGTTGATCATCCGGGCCAACAAGCTGGGCTTCAACGTCATCCAGTTCGGCGTCGACTACTTCCCGCGCACCAGGGGCGAGAGCACCTTGGCCTCCGGCAGCGTCATCCGCAAGATCGTCGCCGAAATGGTGCATCTGCGCCGCGAGCTACGTGACCTACAACCAGTGGTGCGCCCGTTCACCTGACCCCGAGCCGGCCCCTCGTCGGAGGGTGGCTGATAGATTGCCGGGGACGCCCCCAGTCGGAGTTTGCTTGTTTTGAATGCCCGTAGACCGTCTCAGCCACCGCCGCGCCGCCGCCGCGGCGCGCCCGCTCCGATCGGTCGATGGATGCCGGTGGTCGCCGGGGCAGGCGTGCTCGCTGTGGTCATCATCGCCGGCATCTCCGGCCAGGGCGGCGCCAGCAGCGCCGACACGGTGCCGTCCACCGCTGTTGGCGGCGTCGTCACGACACTCGATCTCACCGCCCCGCCGATCGTCGTCAACAGCGATCCGCAGGTCGTCAAGACCAGCCTGACCCAGACGATCGGCAAGGGCAACGCCGGCGACGACGTCACGAAGGTGCAGCAACGCCTCACCGACCTCGGCTTCGCACCTGGGCCCGTCGATGGCATCTTCGGCTCCGGTACGCAGCAGGCGGTGTGGGCATACGAGAAACTGATCCTGAAGACGCCTCGTGCCGACGCCAAGGGTCGGGTCACCAACGACATGTGGCAGGAGATGCAGGACCAGATCACCATCCCGCCGCGGCGTTCGACCGGTGCCGGTACGCGGCACGTCGAGATCTACGTGCCCGAGCAGGTGTTGATCGTGTTCAACAACGACCTGCCAGAGCTGATCACGCACATCTCCACCGGCGTGCAGAACGCCGACGGCACGCCGCAGAAGTGGTGCGAGATCCTCACAGAAGACACCGACGCGAACGGCGAGCCGTTGCCGGAGCCGGTGAAGAAGGACGAGTGCGCCGACGCCAAGACGCCCGGTGGCATCTTTCGTTTCACGAGGCGCTACGACGGCAAGCGCGTCGGGCCGCTCGGCGGGATGATGAACCCGGTCTACTTCAACTACGGGATAGCCGTGCACGGTGCCGACAACGTGCCGCTCGAGCCGGCGTCCCACGGCTGCGTGCGCCTCAACCAGACCATCGCCAAGGTGTTCCCGTCCATGGTCAAGAAGGGTGACCTCGTCTACGTCTGGGGTCAGGACGGCAAGGAGCCCGAGCACTACAGCAGACGCGACAGCCTGCCGTCGTTCAACTACCTCAACCCCGACGCCTCCACGACGACGTCGTCGACCACCACGACGGTCGCCCCCACCACGCTCCCGGCGCCCACCACCACACAGCCGAAGTCGACCACGACGACTCCGCCGGCGACGACCTCCACCATCGCCTCGACGACCACTGTGGTGGGCGTGACGACCACCAGCTCCGCCCTCTTCGGCTGAACCCACCGGTCCCTCCGCACACCTCACCCTCCGGTCACCTGACCCTCACCGAACTTTGTCGCTGACAAGTCGCCGAGCGACGGCGGTGCGCCAAATTTCCAGAGGACGAGCGGAGGAGGACGAGGGGCGAAGCGGGCGGGCGACGGGGGAGGGGGCGAAGCGGGCGGGCGGCCAGGGTCAGGGGAGGGGCGCGGCGACGACTGCGACCCGTTGGCCGAGCATCTCTTCGAGGAGGCCGCAACGCTCGTTGGCTGTGTACAGCTCGAGGCTGATCTCCTTGCCGCGCTTGGCGACGGCTTCGACGACCAACCGGCCGTTGCGTGTCTGCGCCATCACCGACTTCACCCGTCCGTCGTGGCTGCGGTCGAGGCCGATGGCCACGCGCAGGATCCCGGCCAGCATCTTCACCAGCTGCTGGTCCTCTGGCGACAGCCTGGCGAACTCGGCATGGCTGGCCTTCGGCGCGCTCTTGCGGTGATAGCGGGCGATCTGGGCGATGATCTCGATCTCGGCGTCGGTCAGGCCGGTGAGCTCGCTGTTGCGGATGACGTAGTAGCTGTGCAGGTGGTGTTTGCTGTGCGAGATCACGAGACCGACGTTGGCCAGCAAAGCACCGGCCTCGAGATACTCGCGGGCGTCGGCGGCGAGACCGTGCAGCGGCTCGGTGGCGTCGAACAGTTGTAGAGCCATTGCGGCGACATGTGCCGAGTGCGTCAGATCGTCGTCGCAGCGCTCGGCCAGCGCCCGGATCGAGCGTCGTGAAACATCGCGGAGGTGGTGCAGCGCGCCGCCCTGGATGCGGGCGATGGTGTCGAGCAACACCCCCTCGCGCAGTGCGGCCTCACTGAACACGAACCGCTTTATCGCGAAGACGTCGGCGACGCCTTCGAGCACGAGTGCACCTGCGACGATGATGTCGGCACGCGTCGGGTCGAGGCCGGGTGTCGAACGTCGATCGTCGGACGACTTCTCCTTGAACAACGACTCGGTGATCGACCCCAGTTCGGAGGCCGAGAACTCGAAGCGGTTGAACGTTCGCAACCCGGTGTCGTCGCGGGTCGCGTGGATGATGCGGGCGATGGTCTCGGCCGTTCCTGACGACGCGATGGCGATGTCGAAGCCGAAGTCCTCCACATCACGCTCGAAGGTGGCCAGGATCGAGCGGATGTACGAGCGGCAGCCCTTGACCGCCTCGGCCGAGGTGGTGCCGCCGGGAAAGAAGCGATCGGTCAACCGCACGGCGCCGAGCTTGAAGCTGCGCGCCGCCAGGGTCTCGCCGCGTTCGCCGACCAACACCTCCGTCGATCCACCGCCGACGTCGACGAGGATGGCTCGTTGGTCGAATGCTGGAACGGCCTGCAGCACCCCGAGGTAGATCAGGCGGGCTTCCTCCAAACCCGAGATCACCTCGATGTCGACCTTGGCCTCGCGTCGTGCCCGGGCGAGGAACAGGGCTGCGTTCTGGGCTTCGCGGACAGCACTGGTGGCCACGGCGCGAACGCTGGCTCCGTGCGAGGTGGCAATGCGCTGCATCCGCCGCAACGAGGAGATGCCGCGGTCGATGGCCTCGTTCGACATCTCCTTCATGTCGCCGCCGCCGTGCCCGAGCCGCACCGTCTCCTTCTCGCGGGTGACGACCTCGTAGCCGTTGTCGAGCAGGCGGGCGACGACGAGGTGGAAGCTGTTGGTGCCGATGTCGAGCGCGGCCAGGGTGACGGGGCCCGGTGCCGCTGTCACGGAGTGATGCGGGCCTGGCAGGCCGGAACGCCGCCCAACACGCCGGAGCGGAAGGCGTCGATCTTCTCGAACGCGCTGCCGTTGACGTTGGCGTCGGCGGAGTGGTCGCTGTACTTGATGGCGGTGACCACGGCCTCGTCGAGGTCGCCGGCGGCGAGCACCGTGGTATCGGTACGGTCGGTCGGGATCGGGGGCACGATGTCTTTGGCCCAGGCCCCCGTGAGGCAGTCGTCGAGCAGGGCTCGTGGCTCGCCTTCGAGTTTGCTGCCGAGCAGGGTCTGCACGTCCTCGCTGTAGCCGCGTGATATCAGATATCCGACCGACATGTCGCCGTACAACTGGTCGGCGATCAGGCTGGTGGCGTACTCCTTGTCGAGGAAGACGGTGTTGCTCGACGCGCAGTAGGTGATGTTGTTGTCGAGGTCGGCACTGTCGCCGTCGCAGGAGGCCGAACCGTCACCGGTGTCGAACTCGGTGAGCGTCGGAGGTGTCAACGTGAGGTTGCTGGCGGCGAGCGTCTGGGTCCAGAACCGGGTCAGGCTGTTGGGTAGCAGCGTGGTGACATCGACCGGGCCGACCGACGGGTCGGGGTTGGGATCGGTCAACGGAAGGTTGCCGCTGGGGTCGTTGGGGTCGAACGGGATGTTGATGAGCTGATTCTCGCGGCCTTCGGTGAAGAACGTCTTGCAACGGATGGCGCCGCCGGTGAACCCGTCCTGGAAGGCACCGACACGATCGAAGCCCGTGCCGTGCGAGTTGGCGTCGATCTGGCCGCCGAGCTCGATCGGGTCGCGCACCTGGATCATGGCGATGAGCCCGCCGCGGATGTCGTCGTCGGAGAAGTTGATCACGTCGCTCTCGCCGCGCGAGACGTGTGCGGCCCAGGCGCCGGCGAAGCAATCCGCCTGCTGCTCCTTGAGGATCGTCGGCTGGTCGAACTCGCCGGCCCGTGTCTGGATTGCGTGACCGAACTCGTGGGCCAACACCACAGCGACCGCCCCTTGGCCGAGTTGATCGACGAGCTGTGGCAGCAGCTCGGCATCGTCGTAGGCCATGAAGTCGCCGTCACCGCAGTAGAACGCGTTGTCCTTGATCTCGGTGTACTGGGTGACCGCTGTGCCGCAACCCGGGATCGGTTCGGTTCGGTCGGGGTAGGCGGCGTAGATGTGGCCGGCCAGCGGTGTGAACGCCTTCCCGTACACCTGCGGGAACTGGTCGTTCCAGAACGCCTCGATGTCGGTGAACGCCGCAGTCAGGTAGCCGTCGTACGAGCGCGGTGTCTTGTTGCTGCCGAAGTCGATCACGCCCTGCTCGACCGGGATCGGCGTGGTGTCGGGCGTCGTATCGGGTGTGGTGTCAGTCGGGTTGTTGGCGCCGATGACGGGGCCGTTGTCGTTCTGACGGCTGCGGGTAGACGCGACACCCGGCCTGGGGACGGTGCAGCCGGCGAACGCCACGAGGCTGATCGCAACGACTGATGCAGGCCACGCTCGCATACGGAGGGAGCATAGGCACGCCGCCCTCGAAAAGCCCGTCTGCCGGATCACGCTGCGACCAGGGCCGCCATCTCGTTGATCTCACCGGTCTGCCCACTGATCATCGAGTAGGCGAACCGCCTGACCTCGATCTCGTTGGCATGGTCGAGAGCGAATTGTGCCATGTGAATCCCTCCCTGATGATGGACCGTCATCAGGGCGACGAACAGCTTGTCGGCTGCCGGGCCGCTGGCGGCGATCAGCTTGTCGAGGTCGGCGCCGGACGCCAGACCGGGCATCCGATCGGTCGGCACCGGTTCACCCATCCACGTCATGGCCACGTCGCTCTCGTTCGACTCGGTGGCGCCGTACACGCGGAGCAGCTCGATCATGCGGCCGATGTCGATGCTCTGGTCGAACACGATCTCGTGGGCGATGTCGCGCAGCGCCAAGCTCGTCCCGGTCGACGACAGGTAGTAGAAGCTCATCGTCACGGCCTGCTCGTGATGCGTTCGCATGTCCTGCAGGAACCCGATGTCGACCTTGTTGGGATCGGGGATGGCCCGGTTGTTGCCGACGACCCATCCCAACGCGCCGCACAGCACCGCAATGGCGACGGCGAGCACTGCGAGGTTGAGCTTGCTCTGCCACCACGGCCGGGTCACGATCTCGTCGGGCTCCGCAGCGGTCTCGTCGGGTTGATCCATGCCGTCAGCTTGGCAGGTGGCTCCCGGATCGGCCCGTCGGCCGGGCATACAGTGACGCGAAGTGATCCTGCTCGATGTGCAAAGCGTGTCGGTGCGCTTCGGCGGGATCCACGCTCTCGACCGGTTGAGCTTCACGATCGACAACGGCCAGATCTGTGGGCTGATCGGCCCGAACGGCGCGGGCAAGTCGACGCTGTTCAACGTCGTCAGCCGGATCTGTCAACCGTCGGAAGGCCGCCTCCTGTTCAGGGGTCGCGACCTGTTGGGCGTGCCCGCCCACGCCATCGCCGGCCTCGGCATCGCCCGCACGTTCCAGAACCTCGCGATCTTCCCCAGCATGACGCTGCTCGAGAACGTCATGGTCGGCGCGCACTGCCAGGGACGCGCCGGGTTCGTCCGTTCCGCCCTCCGCATCGGCACCCGCCGTGAGGAGCGGCGGCTGCGCGCCGAAGCAGGCAGTCTGCTGGCACGCCTCGGCCTGGCCGACATCGCCCACCGGCAAGCCGTCGGCCTGCCCTTCGGGACGTCGAAGCGGCTGGAGTTGGCTCGCGCCCTTGCCGCCAAGCCGACGTTCCTGATCATGGACGAGCCGGCCAGCGGGCTCGCCCACGGCGAGGTCGAAGAGCTCGGCGAGCTGATCGTCGCGCTTCGCGACGAGTATGCACTGACCATGTTGCTCGTCGAACATCACATGGCGATGGTGATGGGGATCAGCGACAAGGTCGTCGCGATCGAGTTCGGCCGCAAGATCGCCGAAGGACCGCCTTCCGAGGTGCAAGGCGATCCGCACGTCATCTCCGCGTATCTCGGTAGCGACGGGTGACCGCATTGCTCACCATCGCCGGCCTCTCCGCGGGCTACGGACCGGTCGAGGTCCTGCACGGCATCGACCTCTCGGTCGTCGAGGGACAGATCACCGTCATCCTCGGCGCGAACGGCGCCGGCAAGACCACGACCATGCGGGCCATCTCGGGCATGATCCCGCGCCGTGGCACGGTCGAGTTCGAGGGGCGCAGCATCACCAGGTCCTCACCCGAGTCCATAGTCCGACTCGGTATCGCCCAGGTGCCACAGGGGCGCGGCACCTTCACCGACCTGACCGTCGACGACAACCTGCGCGCCGGCGCCTTCGTGCGGCGGGACAACGAGGTCGCCAGCGACATCGCCCTGTGGTACGAGACCTTCCCGCGGCTCGCAGATCGGCGCGGGCGCAAGGGCGGCACGCTGTCGGGCGGCGAGCAGCAGATGCTGGCGGTCGCCCGGGCCCTGATGAGCCGTCCGAAGCTGTTGCTGTGCGATGAACCGAGCCTCGGCCTGGCACCGCTGATCACGAAGGAACTGTTCCAGATCGTCACGCGGCTCTCCGAGCAGCGCGGCATGGCGGTGTTGTTGGTCGAGCAGAACGCCAACCTCGCCCTGGCCATCGCCCACCACGTGTGCCTACTCGAGAGCGGGGCGATCGTGGCCGCGGGCACACCCGAGGTCATCGCCGCCGACGATGCCGTGCGCCGCGCGTACCTGGGGGCGTGAGCAGCGGATGAAGGATCTCCTCCAGTACTTCCTCGATGGCCTGTCGATCGGCTCGATCTACGCGCTCGTCGCGCTCGGCATCGTGGTGGTGTACCGCGGCACGGGTCACGTCAACTTCGCGCAGGGCGAGATGGCCCTCTTCTCGACACTGGTGACGTGGTGGCTCCACGACAAGGGCCTACCGCTGTTGGCGGCCATCGCCATCTCAGCGGCCCTCGCCTTCGGGGGCGGGGCGTTGATCGAGATCGGCCTGATGCGACCGGCGACGAAACGGTCGGCCTTCGCGCCGGTGGTGATCGCGATCGGGTTGTTCCAGGGCCTGAACTCGTTGAGCAGCCTGCTGTTCCCGAAGGCGGGCCAAGGTTTGCCGTTCCCGTCGCTGTTCCCCAACGAGCCCGGTGACTTCGTGTCGATCTTCGGCGCGTCGTGGCGGATCGAGCGCATTGGCGTGCTCGCTGTCGTGCTCGTGATCACGGTTCTGCTGTTCGCGCTCTTCCAGAAGACGAAGGTCGGCTTGGCCATGCGCGCCGTCGCCAACAACCCCGACTCGGCGAAGTTGGCCGGCGTTCCGACGGGTCGGATCCTGATGTTCAGTTGGGCGCTCGCCGCGGTGATCGGCGCGGTCGGCGGCGCGCTGAAGGCCGGGATCGACACCAACGTCAGCATCGGCTCGATGTTCTCCGTCTTCCTGCTGTCGGCCGCGGCAGCGACGCTCGGCGGTCTCGACAGCCCCGGCGGCGCGGTCATCGGCGGCCTCGCCCTGGGTGTGATGGAGAGTCTCGTCGGCAACTATCCCGACGACTGGCCCGGCAGCGACTGGATCGGCATCGAGACGAAGACGGCGGTCGCGTTCCTCATCATCCTCGTCGTGCTGCTGGTGCGACCTGCCGGGCTCTTCGGCTCGGTGAAGGTGGAGCGGGTCTGACCGTGGCGATCCGCATCGAATCGGGCAGCACGTTGCATTGGATCCTGCGCGCTGCCGCTGCCTCGGTGCTGGTGGCCCTGGCCTGGCGGTTGGTCAGCGGTGCCGATCCGTCGAGCCTGGGCAAGTACACCGAGGCGATGGCACTGGCCATCGCCGCGCTGTCGCTGAACCTGCTGTTCGGGTTCAACGGCCAGATCTCCATCGGCCACTCGACGTTCGCCGGCGTCGCCGCGTTCTTCCTCGGCTACACGGTTCGATTCTGGGACAACAAGCCGTTCGTGTCGCTGATCGAAGCCTGCGTGCTGTGCTTCGTCATCGGGATGATCATCGGCCTGCCGGCCCTGCGATTGAAGGGCCCGTACCTCGCGTTGGTCACGTTGGCCATCGCCTACGTGTGGCCGACGGTCGCCGCCCAGTTCATCGATCGCAAGGTCACCCCTGTCACGGGCGAGTCTGCGCTGACCAGGTTCCGGGTCGACCCCCCGACGTGGACCGGCTTGGAGAACACGCGCCAGGATCGCGCCCTGTACCTGTTCTGGGTTGCGCTCGCGCTGATGCTGCTGTGCTACGTGGTCGTCCGCAACATTCGCACCAGCCGTGTCGGCCGATCGCTCGTGGCGGTGCGCGACAACGAGACCGCTGCCGCGGTGATGGGCGTCGCCCTGTCGCGTGCCAAGACCCTGGCCTTCGGGGTCTCGGCGTCGATGGCCGGTGTATCCGGATGGCTGATCGCCGCCAAGATCGGCACCGTCGACGAGAACTCGTTCACGATCCTCAACTCGATCAAGTACATCCTGGCGTTGATCCTCGGCGGCGTGGCGACGTTCACCGGACCGATCGTCGGCGCGTTCGCGTACTTCTTCGCCGACGACTACCTGAAGCAACATGCACCGCGCTGGACATGGCTGCCCGGCAGGATCGGCGACGGGCCCATCGCCAGCTTTCTGCTCGGTGTGCTCGTGATCGCCTTCGTTTTCGTCGCGCCGCAGGGCATCGTTGGCTTGTTCCGATCGATCGGGCGTAAAATCGCCGACGTCGTCCCCGACCCGATCGGGGCCGATGCCGGCACCGAAGCACTCCACGAGGGGGAATGACTTGACCAAGCGTCGACGAAGCCTGTCCGCCTGCACCGCATCCGCTGCCCTCCTGCTGGTGGCATGTGGCGGTGGTGGCAACGCCGGCGGCACGTCGGTCCCGGCCACCGCCGCAGCATCCACGCTGCCTGTCGAGACGGGGCCCATCGCCGGTGGCGACACAACGCCGGCAGGTACCGGCGACACCACCGCACCGACCACGGCGGCCGCCGGCGGCTGGACCGTCGACACCTCCAAGTGTGCCGACCCGGCGCGGGCAGAGCAGCCGATCACCGGCACGGTCAAGATCGGCGCGGCGGTTCCGTTGTCGGGTGGGCCTGCTGCCGCGTTCGGTCCGGTGAAGGATGGCTTCCAGCTCTACCTCGACATGGCAAGCGAGCAGGGCCTGTTGCCGGGGTACACGTTGACCGCCGACATCCGCGACGATCAGTACGACTCCACCCAGACCCCGGGCGTGATCGACGGCCTCATCGACGGCGGCACCGACGTGTTCGCCGGGATCATCGGGTCGCCCAACAACCTCGCCGTACGCGACACGTTGAACGAGGAGTGCATCCCGCAACTCGAGGCGCTCACCGGGTCGCCGGCATGGGGCGAAGTCGCCGACTACCCGTGGACCACCGGGGCCCTCGTCCCTTACGACGTCGAAGCCTCGATCTACGCAACCAAGCTCAACGAGTTGAAGCCCGGCGCCAGGGTGGCGTTGTTCTCCATCAACAACGAGTTCGGCAAGGCGTACGTCGACGAGTTCAAGAAGAAGGCCACGGAGCTCGGCTTCGAGGTCGTCGACGAGCAGACCGTCGAGCAGAACGACAACAATCCGCCGACCACGCAGGTCGGTAGCATCGCCGCCAAGTTGCCCGACGCGATCCTTGCTGTGCCGTTGGGCCTGCAGTGCCCGGCCTTCCTGACGGAGCTGGCGAACGCCAAGGCCCAGACCGCCGGTTGGGCGCCATCGGTGTTCCTCACCAACACGTGCGCGTCGAAGCTGTTCTTCGGGCTCGCCGGCGCGGCGGCCGAAGGTGTGTACACGTCGAACAACCTGATCGACTCGAACGACCCGAAGAACGCCACGCAACCCGGTGTGAAGGCATTCCTCGACGCCTACAGCGCCGCGGGCCTTGCCGGCGATCCCGGGGTCACCGAGGCCGGCTGGAGCGTGGGTGAGGTGACCGTCGCCATCCTCGACGCGGCGCTGAAGAGCGGCACGCTCAGCCGCAAGTCGATCATCGAGGCGGCGCGCAACATGACCTACACGCCGTCGCTCGGCCGGCCGAGCGTGCAGTACAGGATGCGCGGCGCCGACGACCCGTTCGCGTTCCAGACGCTGCAGGTGCTGCAGTGGAGCGTCGCCTCGCAGACGTTCACCGAGATCGGCGATCCCATCACCGACTTCGAGAGCTAGTGCCGTGACCGGCGACGTTTTCTGCGCTCGACCGGCAACTGAGGGATGTCTCACCGTCACCGAACTCCGTGCTCCGTGGTCAGGTCGAGACGCGGTAGCGGAGGTGCACGACGCCGTTGCCGAATCGGTGCTCGTCGAGGAGTTCGAGCGTGGCGCGGACGCCCGCCGGGAGGGCTGGCTTGCCACCGCCGAGGATCATCGGCGAGACGAACAGCTGGCACTCGTCCACTAGGCCGGCCTCGAAGGCCCGAGCAGCGAGGTTCGCCCCGCCGATGGTGAGGTCGTCGGTGGCTTGGGCCTTCAGTTCGTGGACGGCGTCGGGGTCGAAGTGTCGTTCGAGGCGAGTGGTGGCGGTCGGTACTGCGGCCAGGGTGGTGGAGTAGACGACCTTGTCGGCCGCCCGCCAAGCACTGGCGAAGTCGGCGGTGAGGCTTGACTGCTCGGCGATCGCCGGGTCGGTCTCCCAGACGGCCATCGCCTCGTACAGCCGCCGCCCGTAGAGGAATGTGCCGACGGATCTCAGCAGGGCGGTGTGAGCGGCGAACACGTCGTCGTCGGGCGGAGCCCAGTCGAAGGCGCCGTGTGCGTCCTCGATGTAGCCGTCGAGGGACACATTGGTGGCGTAGATGAGCGTGGCCATGCCGCTACACCTCGGCGAGGATCGCCCGCCGGGTGGGATCGGCCAGCGCCGAGAACACGCAGCTCAATTGATCGAAATCTGCCAAGGGCCCTCCATTCGCTGAACAGCATCGTTCAGGGTAACCCGGGTCCGCTCGCCGTCGAGGAGTGGGCTGAGCGACGCGACTTGCGCTTCGCGAAGAACTGCCTCGGTCGAGATCAGGTCGACAGGCAGCCGAAGAACTTCTTGATCAAGTCGGGGTTCGGGGTCGCCCCGGCGGCCGTGATCAACTGGCGCGTGGCCGGGTCCGACAACAACGCGGTGAAGCACGCCTTGTCGACCTTCATGCCGGCCGCTTCGAACTGGGCGATCATCGTGTCGATCACCTGCGCGGGCAGAGTCAGGTCGGTCGGCACGGAGCCGTTTGCTGCAGAACTGCCCGGTACGTTCGTGGCCGCGTTCGGGGACACGGAGCCGGCGACCGTGGAGTCGCTCGGTGAGGCGGCCTTGTTGTCGCTGCCGCATGCCGGTAGCAACGTCAGCGCTGTGAGGGATGCGAGCAGTCCGGCAACGATCGGTTTCATGGTGGCCCCTTCGGTCGGGCACAAGTGTGCCGGATTGCTACACCGGAATTGGTTCGGCCATCGCGGATCTCAGCCGTGACCGGCGTGCCGCGTCGACGGTCGCGATCGTCAGGCCGACCCACACCAGGGCGAAGCCGACGACACGGGATGGTGGCAGCGACTCGTGGAAGACGAGCCAGCCGAGGCAGAAGTTGATCGAGGGGACGATGTAGTTCAGCGGCCCCATCACCGACAACGGCATCCGTTGCGCGGCGTACGCGAACAGGGTCAACGGGATGATGGTGGCGAAACCGCTGCAGAGCACCAGGGCGAACTGGCCACCCGATGCGATGTTGGGAATGCTGGTCGCGCCGCCGGCCAACAGCGTCACGGCGATGACGGCCGGAACGAAAGCTATGAAACTCTCGGCCGCCATGCTCTCGATCGGCGTCAACGGCACGTGCTTCTTCAGGTAGCCGTAGGCCACCCACGTCGTGGCGATGATCACGGCCAGCCATGGCACGCGGCCGTAGCTGAACGTCAGGATCGCGACGGCGACCACGGCAAGCACGAACACGAACCGCTGGGCGCGGCTGAGCCGCTCGTGCAACACGATCACGCCCACCGCGATCGTGCCCAGTGGAGACAGGAAGTAGCCGAGCGCCGTTTCGATCACGTGGTCATGAACGACCGCCCACACGTACGTCGTCCAGTTGATGGTCAGAACGACCGCACACATCACCACGCTGCGGAGGAGCCGGCGATCGTGCAGCAGCGGCCGAAGGTGTCGCCAACGATGCGTCGCCGTCAGGATGATCGACATGATCACGGCCGAGCAGATCACGCGCCAGCCGATCAGTTCGACGGCGTTGAAGTCATCGAGATGCCGCCAGTAGAGCGTCAGCGCCCCCCAGATCAGGTAGGCGAAAACACCGGCGACCATGCCTCTGCGGTGAAGTCCGGCGGGCGGCGCGTCGTCGTTCACGGCGGCGATGTTAGGGAGCGACGCACGCCATGGCCAACGCGTTCAGCTCACGGCAGCGGCGGAGGTCGTGGCTGGGATCGAGTTGCAACGTGTCGTGCAGGAAGCAGAACGACATGCCGCTGTCGACGTCGACCCAGCACAGTTGGCCGCCCGCGCCAGGGTGCCCGAAGGCCCGCGGGATCTGCGGGAACCAGCGGTAGTCGTTCATGCCGTCGGCTCCCGACACGATGCCGGCGACGGTGCGGTTGGCGGGCACGCCGTCACTGGCGCTGATGCTGCCGTTGCGGATCGTGCCGGTGGCATCGGCCAGCCAGCCCGCCGGATGCGCGTGGGCGGTGTTGTGCACGAACGATTGGTAGATCAAGGCGATGTCGGCGGCGCGGGCGATGCCGCCACCGCCCGGGATCGCTGCTGCCTGGGCGCGCGGATCGTTGAGGCTCGTGAGCAATTCCGGTGACACCGTGGTATCGGGCACGAGGTCGGCGCGACCGAACTCGGCCAGCAGGTGCTCGTAGGCGGGGACCGAGCCGGCGGTCCGAATCGTGTTGACTGGTCCGTTGCCCGCAGCCGCCTCACCCAGCACTGCCTCGGCTCCGGCCGAGGCGGCGACGTGCTGGTTGACGACATCGGCATACGGCGTGCCCGACACGGTTTCGATCAGCTCGGCTATCACCCAGTGGGCGGCGATGGGGTGGTACTCGGTTCGCGAACCGGCCGGCCAGGCCAGGGTCCAGGCGCTGAACTGTTGACGGCGTCCTTCGCTCGATCCCCAACGGTCGGGCCCGATCAGGGCCTGTGGGAAGCCGCCCTGCATCGTCAACAGCTGCAGCACCGTCACCCCCTCCTTTCCGTTGTCGCCGAACCCGGGCACGTAACGCGCCACCGGGGCGGTCAGTTCGACACTGCCGTCCGCCAGATGGGGCAGCAGGCACATCGCCACGAGCACTTTGGTAGCCGAGAAGATCACGAAACGCGACTTGGCAGTCGCCGCGCCGAGCGAATCGCCGGCAACGATCTCGCCGTCGAACCCGATGGCGAACTGTGCGGCCTGCGAATGCCCGTCGTCGATCTCGGCCTGGATGCGGTTTCGGAGGGAATCGACTGCGGTGGGGTTCAGCACGGTTCGTAGAGTACGAGTTGGTGTCGCCGGGTTCGCAGGCGGCCGCCGGGAGGATCCGATGACGGGTAGACATGACGGTACAGATGACGGT
>JBDTYA010000015.1:0-4660 GCA_040005915.1 Ilumatobacteraceae bacterium | reverse complement strand
TTGGACAGGACGCGGCGAATCGACGCTGAACGCCGAACGAGTCGAGCGCAACCACTCGCGGGGCCGTGATCTGCCACCGCAACCAGACGAGAACAACTCATCGGCATCACGGTGATCGCGACACCAACCGGAATGCTGTCACGCCACGGTCAGAGACGACGTGGCGTTCGGCATTGCAACACTTCCTGGTCCGACGAGGCCAGTGATCGATACGATCGAATTCACCACGCCGGGGGTCGGTGGAGCTTGCAAGGAATAGGCAAGGGTATACGCACTCCCGGCTTCGATGACGGCGTAGATCACGCACTCGACAGAGCGGTGAACGGTTCGATTGTTGACGGTCCCCGAGATCGTGATCTGCTCGTGGCATTCAGGGCCGGCCGACACGAAGCTGAGCTCGTTCAGCGGCTCAGACACCAACACGTAGCCGGTCGTCGGGCCGTCGCCGAGGTTCGACACGGTGATGGTCCTCACGAACACCGAGCTCGCAGCGACAACAGGCGGCTGGGTCGATGAGATCGCCATGCTTGCCAGCCCCGAGAGAACGGTGACCGTCCTGGTGCTCGATCCGCCAGAAGTGGTGAACGTCAACGGTTGTGGTCCGGCTGTCGAGGGAGACAGCGTGACGTCGCCCACATATTGCTGGCTGGCCCCACCAGGCACCGCAGGGATAACAACGCCGTAGCTCGTCGGCCCGAGTGTCAACGTCGCCGAGCCGGCGGGTGACGACAGTGTTCCCGTGTTCGACACATACAGCTTGGCGATGGCTTGATGACCGACGGCGAGGTCGCCGTACACCAGGACGTTGCCAGGAACGATGGCGGCTGGGGTGCCGGGGTTGAAGTAGTAGAACGCTGAACCGATCGCGGTGGTGGCAGCGACGCTGAGCGACGTGGTGGGGTTCGGTGCCATGGCTGATGCCAGCGAAGCCGATGCACCGGGCGCAAGCGTGAGCGCGCACCGGAACTCGGGGTCGATCACGGTCAATCTGCCGACCCTGTGCGAGTAGCTGCCGAGCACACACCGCGCGTCGGTCGATGTCACGTTGACGCTACGCGCCCAGTGAATGATGACGGTGTCGGTGCGGGTGACCGAATCGGTGTTCGCCGCGCTCACGACGACCGGGCCGGGACCTGACGCAGGACCAGCGATGCCGGCGGTTACCCCGCCGGCGGCGTGAGCGACTGTGGCGATCGTCAGACCGACGAGTGCGCCGATTGCGATGGGCACGACCTTTTTCACACGGGACTCCCTCGATGCGGCTGGCGGGCTTCTCCGCTGGAGTTAAGTCTTACTTTACTTTCAAGTCAAGGTAAACTTACTCGAACAGTCGAGTGAACCTTGACCGAGGTGGTACACATATGGGAAAGGGTTGGATGGGACGACGATGGATGCTAAGGATCGCGGACGGGAACTGGCCAGGCTGAGGACGAGCGCCGGCCTGTTGCTGCGCCACGTCGGTGCGGAGTTCGACATCGACAAGTCCGCAGTTCAATCATGGGAGGCCGGCAAGACTTCACCTGATCATCGCAAACTGGTGAAACTCGACAGGTTGTACGGTGGGCGCGGCGAGGTGCTGGCCCTGTTCGGATTCCGATCCGACGACCTCGTCGAGCGAGTTACGAAGCTAGAGGCCGAAGTTCGACGACTGGCGCGAGCGCTCGGTCAGGCGCAGGAGCTCGAGGTGGAGCCTGACGGATCTGGTGTCGCTGGACAGCGAACCGACGGAACTGGCGCTGAGCGATGAGGCGCTCGAGCTCGTCGAGCATCTCCGATGTTGTCGCACTGTTCCAGTCCATGGCCTGAATCCCTTCGCGGCGTTGGATCTGACCGAGGTTCGGGGCCATCCTGCGTCATTGTTGCACAAGGACTCGCAGGCTTTTGCGGACTGTCTGCCGAGTTGAACCGGAGTTTGCTGAATCGTCACCGTGAGTGCCCGCCAACCGCACTGCGTCATCGGGTTCGTCGCACCTCGGGGTAGGGTGCCGCACACAATGAGAGAGTCGATGTGCAGGTCCTTGCTGTTCGGTCAGCCAGTGACGCTACTTTAGTTTCAGAATGACTATTGTGCCCATTCATGCATAGAACGCGCCGAGTTCTGATCTCTGCCCTTTCCCTGTTCGGCTGCATCATGGCTTCGTGCGGATCGAGTGATTCCGACTCCGCCGCGACCATCCCTACCGTGGTGTCGGTCACGAGCGCATCATCGGCCGACCCGTCGACCACTCTTTCGCACACCGCTGTGTCAGGTGACGTGACGGTGTTCGCTGCGGCGTCGTTGACTGCGGCATTCACCGAGATCGGTGACGCGTTCAAGGTCGGGAACCCGGACGCGAACGTGACGTTCAACTTTGCGGCGTCGTCCGAGCTCGTGTCCCAGATCGGGCAAGGCGCACCAGCGGATGTGTTTGCCTCAGCTGACTCGAGCAACATGAAAAAGTTGACCGATGCCGGCAACAACGCCACTGCACCGGTGGTGTTCGCGACCAACGTGGCAGAGATCATCGTCGGCCCAGGCAACCCGAAGGGGATCACGAGCGTGGCGGCCCTGGTCGACAAGGACCTGACCGTGGTCCTCTGCTCTCCCGAGGTGCCATGCGGCAAATATGCGGCCAAGATCTTCGAGAACGCCGGCGTGACCGTCTCGCCGAAGTCGCTCGAGGAGAACGTCAAGGCGGTCGTGACCAAGGTGACCCTGGGTGAGGCCGACGCCGGGATCGTCTATGCGACGGATGTGGTCGCCGCAGGCGCGAAGGCGCAAGGAGTCGAGATCCCAGCCGATGTCAATGTGGTCGCCGAGTACCCGATCGCGGTGACCAAGCAGGCTTCGAACGCCGATGCAGCGCAGGCATTCATCGACTTCGTGAAGGGCGGGCAGGGCCAGAAGATCCTCGGCTCGTACGGCTTCCTCGCGCCATGAGTCGACGCCGACACCGGGTCAGGCGGGCCGGCGTGCCTGCGCCGGTGCTGGCGCTCGCGAGCGTCACGGTGGTGTTCTTCGCACTCCCGTTGATCGGGCTGCTGTGGCGCGCGCCTTGGTCGAACGCATGGCACTACCTCAGCCAGGACGATGCGCTGACGGCGTTACGGCTGTCGATGGTGTGCTCGTTGTGGGCGACCGGGCTGTCTGTTGTGTTCGGTGTGCCGTTGGCGTGGCTGCTGGCGCGTGTCGAGTTCCGGGGTCGAGGGGTCGTGCGGGCATTGTGCACGCTCTCGATGGTGCTGCCACCGGTGGTCGGTGGTGTTGCCCTGTTCTTCGCGTTGGGCCGGCGCGGGATCGTCGGCCAGTACCTCGATCGCTGGTTCGACATCACCCTGCCGTTCACCACCACCGGCGTTGTGGTCGCGCAGACGTTCGTTGCCATGCCGTTCCTGGTGATCACCGTCGAGGCCTCGCTGCGACAGATCGACCTCAGGTTCGAGGATGCCTCGCGAACCCTCGGTGCGTCGCGGTGGTACACGTTCCGTCGCGTCACGATGCCGGCGATCCGCCCCGCACTTGCCGCCGGCGCAGTGCTCGCGTGGGCGCGCGCCCTGGGCGAGTTCGGCGCAACCATCACGTTCGCCGGCAACTTCCCCGGCACGACACAGACGATGCCACTCGCCGTCTACCTCTCGTTGGAGACCAACCCGGAAGAGGCGATCGTCCTCGCGTTGTTGCTGATCGCTATTTCGTTCGGGGTCCTCGTTGGTTTGCGCGATCGATGGCTCGGGCGCCTCGACCGGCCGACGTCGACGGTGGTCGCATGACGTTGTCGGCGCAGATCGCATTGCGCCTCGGCACGCTCGACCTCCATGCCGATCTCGACGTGAGGCCGGGCGAGCTGCTGGCCCTGCTCGGCCCGAACGGCGCCGGCAAGAGCACCGTGATGCGCTGCCTGGCCGGTCTCGCCCCGATCGACAGCGGCACGATCATCGTCGACGATGTTGTCGTCGACGATCCCTCGACCGACACCTTCGTCGAACCAGAGGACCGACCGATCGGGTTCGTGTTCCAGGACTACCTGCTGTTCGAACACATGAGTGTTCTGGAGAACGTCGCCTACGGACTCCGCGCCGGCGGAACGGCCAAAGCCGTCGCCCGCCGCAGCGCCCGCGAGTGGATCGAACGCGTCGGCTTGACCGAGTACGCCGACCAGCGGCCACGGTCGCTGTCGGGGGGCCAGGCACAACGCGCCGCGCTCGCCCGGGCGCTGGCGACGAACCCGCGGCTGCTGCTGCTCGACGAGTTCCTCGCCGCGCTGGATGCCGGAACCCGCAGCAGCGTCCGGCGCGATCTACGACGACACCTCGAGACGTTCGACGGGATGCGGCTCCTTGTCACCCACGACCCCGTCGACGCCTACGCGCTCGCCGACCGGGTCGCGATCGTCGATGCCGGTCGAATCGTCCAGGTCGGCACGCTCGCCGAGGTCACCGCGCACCCGCGCTCGCGCTACGTCGCCGACCTGATCGGAGTCAACCTCGTCACGGGCACGGTCACCGACGGGGTGCTGACCACCGACAGCGGGGCCCACGTGGTGATCGCCGACGCGCTCCCCGGAGCGTCGTTCGCCGTGATCCGACCCCACTCGATCGCCGTGGCCCGCGAACCGTCCGACCGATCCAGCGCTCGCAACACCTGGAACGGCACGATCGCAGTCATCGACCGACTCGGCGA
>JBDTYA010000014.1:0-38688 GCA_040005915.1 Ilumatobacteraceae bacterium | reverse complement strand
TCGATCTGCACCGGGTGCAGGCTCCACGCGCCCACGCAGCCGAGCAGGTAGGCGTTGCGGAACTGGTCTTCGCAACCGACGATGTCCTTGATGTCTCCGAACGGCCCATAGAAGGGCAGCAACCCGAATGTGACGCAGGCGTCGACCATCCGGGCCAGCGTGTAGTGCCACAGATCTTGTTGGAAGGTGGGACGGTCGGCGTCGGGGCGAGATGGATCAGGGTCGCCGCGCACGATGTAGTCGGGGTGGCCGCCGCCCACGCGGGTCGTCTTCATTCGGCGGTTGGCTGCCAGGTCCGCAGGCCCCAACGAAAGGCCTTGCATCCGTGGCGAGGCGGCACAGATCTCCTCGATGTTGGCAACCCCGCGCGCGGTCTCGAGGATCGCATGCACGAGGATCGGCCGCGTCAACTTGGCCTTCGCTTCGAGTTGTGCCAACAAGCGGTCGACGTAGTGGACGTCCTCTGGACCCTCGACTTTCGGGATCATGATCACGTCGAGCTTGTCGCCGACCTCTGTGACCAGCGTGACGATGTCGTCGAGCCCCCACGGCGAGTCGAGGCTGTTGACCCGGGTCCAGAGCTGTGTGTCGCCCATCTCCGAGGACTCGGCGACCTTGACAAGTCCGGCGCGGGCCGCCTCCTTGTCGGCCATCGGGATCGCGTCCTCGAGGTTGCCGAGCAGGATGTCGACTGTCGGGATGACCTCGGGCAGTTTGGCGACGACCTTGTCGATGTGCGGCGGGAAGAAGTGAATGACACGACTCGGGCGGAACGGGATGTCGTGAACCGGTGCCGGCGCACCGACTGCGAGGGGTTTGAAGAAGTCTTTGGCGCTGCGCACGCAAGCAAGGGTATGTGCCCGTGGCCGCGGTGAGGAAACGGGCATGATGGTCGGGTGACTGATCGCTTCAAGGCAATCCTGTTCGACGCCGGCGGAGTCTTGGTGCTCCCGGATCCAACCGTGCTCGGGCCGCTGCTCGCGTACTACGGCGGCGATCCATCGGTCGAGGCGAATGTGCGAGCGCACTACGCGGGCATGGCGGCCAAGTCGGCTGCCGGCAGCGGCGAGGCGTTCTGGGACGAGTACAACCTCTCATTCGTGCGCAGCGTCGGGGTCGCCGAAGTCGATGTCGCAGACGCGGCAGAGGCACTCCACCGAACCCGCAACGCGTACCTGTGGCGTTGGCCCATCCCAGCGAGCCTCGCTGCACTGGTTGCGCTGACGGGCGCCGGCGTGCCGATCGGGGTCGTGTCCAACGCCAGCGGCCAGATCGCCGACGTGTTGTTGCGCAGCGGTGTGTGTCAAGCCGGCGACGGTCCCCATGTCTCGATGCGGATCGTCGTCGACAGCCACCTCGTCGGCGTGGCGAAACCTGATCCGAGGATCTTCGACTTCGCGATGCCTTACTTCGAGGGGATCGATCGCTGCGACGTCGCGTACGTCGGCGACTCCGTGACGATGGACATAGGTGCCGCCCGCGCTGCCGGTCTGCACCCAATCCTGCTCGATCCGTACGACGACCATCCCGGCGCCGACTTCGAGCGGATCCGCGGCCTCAGCGACCTCCTCGTCGGTTCGCTCGCTGTGTGAGTGATTGCCACAGTTCGGAGTCGGCGGCGGCAGAGCCACCCGGGATCGAGGCGGTGGGACCCGCGCTGACACGTCAGACTGCAGCGATGGACCCGACCGAGCCATACGCCGTCAGCGAGCGCTGGTCGCAGTGGAGGACCGGCACGGATCTCGAGGAGTACTTCACGAGATGGCGTCGGCTCGAGGCGTCCGGCGAGTCGCCGCACGGTGAGGCCGACTTCATCGAATCGTTGCACCCGGCGACCGTCCTCGACGCCGGCTGCGGGATGGGGCGGGTGGCAATCGAGTTGCACAGGCGCGGCATCGATGTCGTCGGCGTCGACCTCGACGATGACCTGCTCGGGTTTGCCAAGCGTTCGGACCCATCGATCGCGTGGCTGCACGACGACCTCGCCACGATGCGGCTGAACCGCCGGTTCGACATCGTCGCGATGCCCGGGAACGTGATGGTCTTCTGCCGGCCGGGCGACCGCCTGCCGATCATCCGCAACGCTGTTGCTCACCTCGAACCCGGCGGACTCCTGATCGCCGGTTTCCAATTGGAGGACGGCGTAGAGGCCTTGACAGTCGAGGAATTCGACGAAATGTGCGGTGTTGCTGGGCTGGAACTGATCGAGCGATGGTCGACATGGGATCGCCGGCGGTACGCAGGAGGTTCATATGCAGTCTCCGCGCACCGCAACGCGTGTCTCGACACAGTGACCGTGCCCCTATCGACGGATTGATCACCCACACGAACGCCGTCGGTGGCAACGACCGCACGTGGCTCCGGCTCTCGTTCAGCCGCCTTCGGGAGGCAGGTGCTTCGTCGCCCAGACAGCGGCCTGGGTGCGATCGGAGACGTTGATGCGTTGGAACAGGCGGCCGCAGTGCGACTTCACCGTCTTCTCGCTGATACCCAGCTCGCGGCCGATCTGCTTGTTGCTCTGACCGCCGACGATCAGCCGTAGGATCTGTCGTTCACGCTGGGTCAACGACGCACCCGAGTTCGGTTGGCTCGACGCGTTGCGGATCAACTGCGCGGCCACCGAAGGGCTCAGCGGAGCGCCGCCGTTGACCGCGGCGCGGATGCCGGCGACGAGCACTTCGGGCTCGACGTCTTTCACGAGGTAACCGCGAGCCCCGGCGGCGAGCGCGGCCGTGACCTGTTGCGGCTCTTGGAACGTCGTCAACGCGATCACGGCGATCTCGGGATTGCTGGCAGCCAGCATCCCGATCGCAGTGATGCCATCGACGATCGGCATCTGCAGGTCCATCAACACGACATCGGGCGTCAACCCGCGTGCCAGCTGTAGTGCCTCCTGCCCGTCCGATGCCATTCCCACGACCTCGATGTCGGGCTGCGCTTCGAGCAGCTGAGACAGCCCAGTACGAACCAACGAATGATCGTCCGCCAATACGATGCGAATCATCGATTCTCCTCCAGCTCGAGATGCACGGTAGCCCCGAATCCAGGAGCGGACTCGACCACCAGAACCGCGCCCATGTCTTCCGACAGATCGCGCAGTAGTTGCAGGCCGAGGTGGCCCACCTGCCGTTGCGACGCGGCCATTTCCTGGTCGAACCCGACGCCGTTGTCGGTGATCAGCAATCTCACGGCCCGGTTGTTCTTGGTCATCGTGATCCGTACATGCGAAGCCTTTGCGTGGGCATCGACGTTTCGCAACGCTTCTCGACCCACGCGCAGCAACAACAGCTCGTTCGCGGGAGACAGCCGCGCATCGGGGACTTCGACGTCGACCGCGACGCCCCGTTGACGCAGAGCGGCGATCGTGTCTTCCAATCCCACCGCCCAACCATTGTCGGGCACCTGCACGGGATAGATGCTGTTGAGCAACGAGCGCAGGCTGCGCACCGTATGCCTCGTCGCCACGGCCAGGCCGCCGAGGCGTTCGTGCATCGGCGACGAGGATTCGTCGGCGGCAGCCGAAAGACTGAACGTGATACCGATCAAGTCCTGCACCGCGCCGTCATGCACCTCGGCTGCGATCCGTCGACGTTCGCTGTCGCTGGAGTCGATGACTCGCACGAGAAGGTGCTCTCGTTGCGTTTGCAACTTCTTCAGTCGATGAGTCAGTGCGCTCGCGAGGGGGAGCTGGGCGACGATCAGCAGTCCGAGACCGCCCAGCAGCAGCGGCAGGAAACTTCGTCGTTGGTCCGAAGCCCTGGCGTCTACCAGGCTCGCCGGGTAGTAGGTCTCGACGACCATCGGTGTGCCCGTTCGAGTCCGCCATCCGAAGTACACCTGCAGCAGCGCCTTCTCGCCGGCCTTGATCTCGAATTGGTTCTCGCTGCCTTGGAGCTTGCTGAGGTTGGCCAGTAGCCCCTCGCCGTTCAGCAACTTCAACTCGTCGCCTTCGAATGCGAACGTCCGGCCGATCAACTCGGGCTCGTCGGCCCAGAGCACCTGGCCCTTCACCGACCAGATCTTCACGTGGGTGGCCCCACCATCGGAGATCAAGGCTCTACCCGCGATCGCAACGCTGTCTATTGCTGCTTTGCTGCCTGTCAGCAGATCGTCGGTGATGAACGGGGCGAGCGCGGCGCGACCGCTGAGCATCCCGTACCGCCCGGCATCCTGAACAGCCGAGCTCTGCGATGTTCGCTGAAACAGCCATGCCCAACCGATGCCGAGACCGACCAACGAGAGCATGGTGAAAACAACCGTCGCGCCGACCGCGCCGCGTAGGCTTCTGAGCCCCGCCGATCCGTCCCTGGGGTCGAGCGTCATTGCAAAGCAGTCTACGACTGAGGGCGGAGTAGCCGTAGACCGGAGTGTCAAGGATTCTGCAAGGAGCGGGCGATGACTTTGAGACACAAGGTCTCGTCCGCGCCTTCGAAAATGCTCAAAACGCGGGCATCGACGAAGAGCCGGCTCACTGTGTACTCCTCTGCGTATCCATACCCACCATGAATTTGCATGGCCTCGCGCGTGACCCATTCGGCCGCCTTGCAGACGTAGGCCTTGACCATGCTCGCCTCGATTGATCCTTCGCCCTTGGCCATCAACGTCGCAACGTGGTAACTGAATTGCCTGCCGGCCTGAATCAGGACGGCCATTCGACCCAACTTGACGCGCGTTAGTTCATAGTCGACGATCGGTGAGCCGAACACAGTGCGGTTGCGGGCGTACTCGAGCGCGGCCTCATACGCGGCTTGCATCACGCCGATCGCGCGTGCTGCTGTTTGCAGCCGGCCGTTCTCGAAGCCTTCCATTTGGTAGTAGAAGCCCTTGCCGATACCGCCCTCTTCGCCGATCAAATTCTCGGCAGGCACCCACCAATTGTCGAATGCGATCTCGTAGCTGTGCATCCCGCGGTACCCGATCGTGTCGATCGGCCGCCCCTCCATCCTGCCCACGATGCCGCCCGTCCCAGCCGGTTGGGCGAAATCGAAACCGCCGCTGTCGCCGCGGGGTTTCGGAACGATGAACAGGCTGAGGCCGCGATGCGCCATGGCCCGCTGAGGGTCGGTGCGAGCCAACAGCATCAGCACATCGGCGCGCGCCCCGAACGTGCACCACGTCTTGACGCCGTTGATCACGTAGCCCGGTGCGTCGTCGCGTCCGGTGGATGGCGTGGCGGTCACCTTGATGCCCGCCACGTCGCTGCCGTAGTCGGGTTCGGTGACCGCCACCGCCGCCATCACCTCGGCGGTCGCCAGCTTCGGCAACCAATAGCGCTTCTGGGACTCGGTTCCGCCCTTGATCAAGGCGCGAGTGAGGATCTCGGGCCGGGTGATCAGTGAGCCGCCGATTCCCAGGGAACCGCGGCTGAGCTCCTCTGTGGCGACCACCATCGCGATGTATTCGCCGTCGCCGCCCTCGCTGTACCCGCCATATTCGGCCGGCACACTGAGGCCGAAGACCCCCATCTCGGCAAGGCCGGCGATCAGGTCTTCCGGCACATCGCCGTTGTTCCGGTGAACGTGCCCGGCGCGCGGGGCGATCTCGTTGTCGGCGAACGCCCGGAACGTGTCCTGAACCATCTCGAACTCGTCGTCGAGGTGACGCGGCCCCGGTTGGTCGGCCAGGGACGCAACGAAGGCGGTGGACCGAAACTTCTCGAGGAACGGATGTGTGTCGCGCATCGGCGCCGTGTCGACGCCCCACATGGTCTCGCGCCCGGCGAGGCGCGTGATGAGATCGTGAACCATGTCGGCTGCGAAAGCGCACGTCAGCCGAGCCTCGACATCACCCTTTGCGCCGTAGTCGAGCATCGCCTTCGCTGCCGCGACCTGAGCCGCTGCATGGGCCAGGTCATAGGCCAGGACCTGATGCCGGTCGGGACCACCGCTGACAGCGAGGTGACGGATCCCTTTCCCCACGACGTTCTCGGCGACCTCGATGATGTCCGCGGCGGTGAACAGGTCAGGTGCCGAGATTTCAGCGCGAAGGTCGTCGGTCGGTTCTTGCATCGACCCGAAGGCTACTGATGCCATTCGGCGCTCGAAACAGGGATGACAGCCGTCGTACGTGTGAAAGGCTGTCGGATGCGTTCAGAACCAACCACACGCGTCTGCGTGTACTGCGGGTCGAATGCGGGCACGTCGCCGACGTTTGCGGACGCGGCACAACAACTGGGTTCCGCGCTTGCCCGTCGCGGCATCGGACTCGTCTACGGGGGTGGGCACGTCGGGTTGATGGGTCTCGTCGCCGACGCGGCACTCGCCGCCGGGGGTGAGGTCGTCGGCGTGATCACCGAGCAGTTGATGCGTGCCGAAGTGGCGCACGATCGCTTGACGAGGCTCGAGGTGCTGCCGACGATGCACGACCGCAAGGCGCGGCTCACCGATCTTGCCGACGGGTTCGTGGTGCTGCCGGGCGGATTCGGGACCGTCGACGAGTTCGCCGAAGCGTTGACGTGGAACCAGCTCGGTCTCATCGCCAAGCCGGTGGTGCTACTCGACGTCGATGGGTACTGGGCGCCGTTGTTCGAGTGGATGTGCAACGCGGTGACGGCCGGTTTCCTGCGCGATTCGCACAGCATGTTGGCGCAGCGCGCCCACACTGTCGACGAGGCCATCGCGTTGGCGACCGGGCCTGTGCCCGATGTCGGTCACAAGTGGATCGACCGCGACTTCACGCCGATGCCCGGCGTACCTCGTTCACCGTCCAACTGATCACGTCGGCAGCTCCCAGCATCATCGCCGTTGTCAACTCGCACTCGCCGGTGGAGTGTGCTGCGAGCGCGGCTTGCAGTGTGTCGTGCATGTAGTCGGGCGTGACGACGATCCCGTACTCGCCTGCGCCGCGCTTGCTCGTTACGTCACCGGTGAAAGCGGTGTAGTGCAACCGCAACGCGCCGAGCGCACACCATTCGAAGGAGGCGACGTCGAACGCCGCGCCCGGCTCCTCGCATGCTGCGACAACGGATGTAGCGAGCTGCGACCAATACGTCGTCAAGTTGTCGATGACGAAACGGACGCGTTCTTCGACTTCGTGCCAGACGTTCAACCTGGCGACATCAGGGCCGCGAACGGTCACCCCATATGTGTCGAGTGTGTACCACGTCACCGGATTGATCTCGAAGCAGTCAGCATCGTGCTGAAGCTGTCCCTCGAGTGTCCACGGTCGGTGTAGTCCTGTCGCCGGAGCAGCGATCACATCCGCCCAGGCCAGGTACGGGCCGTCGATGTGCGGCAGCGGTTGGCGTTCGTCGAGCACGGCGTGCGCGGTCCGCAGGACACCGAAGTCCTCGTCGTTGGCAGGTTCGGCCGTCATCACGATCACGTCGATGTCGCTGCGACCCGGCTGCCAGTCGCCGAGTGCGTACGAACCGACCACGTAGAGGCCTTCGACCAATCCCGGCGCAACGGCGTCGACGACTTCCAGGTAGGTGCCGAGCGCGGAAGCGACATCCATCCCGTCAGTCTTGTCGCTGCGATGGTGCCGTGATGCACCTTCGTCGCATGTCTCATTTGTAAGAGCGATGTCGCGGGATCGGAACGAGTCATTGTGGTCGATGTCGCTACGGTGCACGTTGTGAGCGACACGATTTCGAACATCACCGACGAGCTCTTCACAGCCGCAGCGCCGCACGGTCTCAGCCTCGCACTGCTGGTGCTCCACCACGGCGAGGTCGTGCTCGAACGGTACGGCATGCAACCCGATTCGGTCTTCGGCCCGGGTGCGCAGGTCGATGCCGACACCACGTTGATCTCGTGGAGCATGGCCAAGAGCATCACTCACGCGGCGGTCGGAATCCTGGTCGGCGACGGTTTGCTCGATCTCCATCGGCCGGCCGCGGTCCCCAGTTGGCAGGGCACGCCGAAGGAGGCGATCACGTTGCAGGACCTGCTCGAGATGCGCCCCGGTCTCGAGTGGGTCGAGGACTACGTCGACGACTCGGTCAGCCATTGCATCGAGATGTTGTTCGGCGCCGGTCAAGGCGACATGGCTGCATACGCTGCCGCTCTGCCGATGACGCGACGACCCGGTTCGACATGGAACTACTCGAGCGGGACCACCAACATCGTCTGCAGGATCATCGGCGACGTCGTCGGTGGCGGTCGTGAAGGCATGGAGTCGTTCCTTCGTCATCGGCTGTTCGATCCCACCGGCATGAGCAGCGCGGTGCCGAAGTTCGACGACAGCGGAACGTTTGTCGGTTCTTCGTACGTGTACGCAACGACGCGTGACTTCGCCAGGTTCGGTTCGCTGTACCTCGACGACGGCGTGGTCGCCGGTCGCCGCGTGTTGCCGGAAGGTTGGCGCGATCACGCCCGCACGTTTGTCGCCAGCGACGAGGATGGGCTCGACTACGGCAGGCATTGGTGGATGTGGCGCGATCAGCCGGGCAGCCTCGCCTGTCACGGCTACGAGGGCCAGTACTGCATCGTGGTACCAGATCGAGATCTGGTTGTGGTCCACCTCGGGAAGTGCCCAGCCGATGCGCGCGTCGAGTTGACCAGCCGCCTGCGGGCGCTGGTCAACTGCTTCGATGCGTAGGCGTTACGAGCCGCTGATGAATGCGTTGACGTCGGCGCGGCTGAAGAACGCAGTCGATTCGTCAGACGTGCAGATGGTTCGGATTGCCGTCATCAACTGACCGAGGCGTGTCACCTGCACCATCGTCAGGCCTTTCATCGTTCCGCCGGCACTGACGAACGTGTCGATCTCGGCGATCGTGCCTTTGCAGTCGGCCGGAACCGATCCGGCCGTCGCGGTGGCCGTTGCCGACAATGAGTTGAGGAACTTGATGAAGCCGACCGTGCCGGGCGCCTCCTTTGCCGCAAGGGCAGCCATCTGCTCGAACTGCTTCTCGTCGGACCCCTGGAGGTTGTACTTGTCGCAACCCGCGGCGGTCGTCTCCTTGTCGAAGGAATCGGACTCGGCCTGGAACGACTGACCGAAGGTCTCGAAGTCGCCCAGCGTCGCCTTGTCCCAGTCGATCTTCGAGACGGTCGGCTCGATCTGCTTGAGGAACTGCCCCAACAGCTCGATGCACTTCGGAGGCATGTCGCCGAAGTTGTCGACCGTGATCGTGTCGCCGGAACCGGCGATCGTGGTCTCCGAGGAGCCCGCGCCAATCGTCGTGTCGCTGGTGGCGACACTTCCGGCCGACGGCGACGTGTTGGCGGTCGCAGCCGGGCCCGATGCGCTCTTGTCGCTGCCTCCGCATGCCGCGAGCAACGCGAAAGCGCCTACAAAGATCATTTTTTTCATGTCGTTCTCCCTTTGGCTTCCACTGAAGATATCGGCAAGATGCGTTCAGATACTTGAGTGCCAACAGTCTCATCGCCCGCACCGACAGTGGTTTTGGGCTAAGCAATACTCGATGGCCATCTATTCGGATGACCCCGCAACCGGTGAACTGCCGCGCATTTCGTCGGACGACACGGGTGGTCCGCCGCGCCCCCGACGGTTCCGGCCCTTCCGTTTCACGTTGAAGTTGCTGGCCTTCGTCACGATCGTCTACTTCGCGATCGTGACGATCATCCCGGGGGTGCGCGAGGCCGCCAGCAAGCTGCGGACCGTGAATCCGTGGCTGCTCGCGCTCGGCTTGGCGCTCGAGATGTCCGCGCTGGGCGCCTACACGCTGCTGACGCGCGCGGCGTTGGGGCAGGAAGCCAAGAAGATCTCGCGTGTCCGCCTCTTCCGGATCCAGATGAGCACGAAGGCGTTGTCAAGCATCGTGCCCGGTGGTAGCGCCGCCGGTTCGGCGATGGGGTATCGCCTGATGACCCTGTGTGGCGTCAACGGACCGGATGCCGGGTTCGCGCTTGCAACGGCCGGGCTCGGTTCGGCCGTCGTCCTCAACCTCATCTTCTGGATCGCGCTGATGGTGTCGATCCCCATTCACGGTGTCAACCCGGGCTACGCGACAGCGGCCATCGCCGGCATCGTTCTGATGCTCGTCGCCAGCGGGATCGTCTTCGGTCTGATGGAGGGCCAAGGTCGTGCCGAGCGCGTGCTGCGTTGGATCGCCCGCCACCTCCGGCTCAGCGAGGATCGGGCGGCGGCGGGTGTGCGCCACATCGGCATGCGCCTCGAAGACCTCGCCCGCGACCGTCGTCTGCTCGCCCGCGTCCTGGGCTGGGCGGCGGCCAACTGGATACTCGACGCTGCGGCCCTCTGGGTGTTCCTCCGCGCCTTCGGTGCTTCGACCGAGGTCGACGCGCTGATCGTCGCGTTCGGTCTCGTCAACGTACTGGCGGTCATCCCGATCATGCCGGGAGGACTCGGCATCATCGACGGCGGCCTGCCGATCGCCCTGGTCGGATTCGGCCTGACCCGATCGGTGGCGTTGCTCGGAACCGCGACCTACCGGCTGGCCCAGTTCTTCTTCCCGATCGTTCTCGGTGGCGTTCTGTACGCATCGTTGCGAGTAGGACCGTGGAGCATCAAGCGTCGCGAGCGCCTACGCCGCCTGCGCGACATCGCCGCCGATCCGTCCAACAACGAGCGTGCCCTCGACTTCTCCGTTCGATTCGCCCAACGTCGAGACACTCCCGGCGATACCGCCCCGACGATCCCGACCGAACGTCCCGTCGGCCTCCCAGACGAGGGTCGCGGCACCGACGACCAGTAGCTACTGTCGTTCCATGACCTCTCACGAGCGACCGTTCGGGCGGTACCTCGAAGACTTCGTCGTCGGCGACGTGTACAAGCACTGGCCGGGCAAGACGATCACCGAGTACGACGACCACCTCTTCTGCATGATCACGATGAATCACCATCCGTTGCACACCAACGACTGGTTTGCAGCGGAAAGCGTGCAGGGTCGCAACGTCGTCGTCGGAAATCTCGTGTACTCGCTCGTCCTCGGCATGAGCGTGCCCGACATCAGCGGCTCCGCCATCGCCAACCTCGAAGTCGAGACGCTGCAGCACAAGTCTCCGACGTTCCACGGCGACACGATCCATGCCGAGACCCGCGTGCTCGAGGTGCAGCCATCGCGGTCGAAGCCCGATCGCGGGATCGTCACAGTGGAGAGCAAGGGTTTCAACCAACACGGACAAGAGGTGTGCTACTTCCGGCGCCGGGTGTTGGTGTGGAAGCGCGACAGCGCCCCGTCGCGGCGCCGCCCATACGACGGCACCGACGTTTGGGCGGAATGACCCGAGTGGAGTGTTCCGCGCCCACCCGGGGTTGGCCGAGACACTCCACTGTCCTGCGATGGGGCGTGCCGCGATTGCGCGATCTGCCATGGCGACGCACCCGCGACCCGTGGGCGATCCTGGTCAGCGAAGTGATGCTGCAGCAGACCCAGGCGCTCCGGGTGATCCCGCGGTGGCAGGCGTTCATCGAGGTCTACCCGACGCCGGCAGCGTGTGCCGCGGCACCGCTCGGCGATGTGCTGCGGCTCTGGCAGGGGCTGGGCTACCCGCGACGGGCCCGCAACCTGCATGCCGTGGCCGGACGGATCGTCGAGCTCGGACGGTTCCCGTCGACGATCGACGAGCTGATTGCGCTCCCTGGCATCGGCCAGTACACGGCGCGCGCGGTGCTGGCGTTCGCGTTCGAGCCGGACGTCGCGGTCGTCGACACCAACATCGCCCGCGTGTTGGCCCGCGTCGCAGGGCACCGGCTGACGGCGAAGCAGGCGCAGGCCGATGCCGACGGGGCGTTGGCGGTCGGCGACTCGTGGGCCTGGAATCAATGCATCATGGAGCTCGGCGCGATGCTCTGCCGGCCGGCGTCTCCGCAGTGCTCGGCCTGCCCGTTGCGTCGTGGATGCGTGTGGCGTGGCAGAGGTGACGACCCGGCGATCGGATCCGCGTCGGTCAGTGGCCGTCAGGCCCCGTTCGACGGGAGCGACCGGCAGGCCCGTGGCCGACTGATGAAGGCTCTCGTCGGCGGAGCGGTCACGCGCGAACGGCTCGACGATGTCATGGGGTGCGACTCGACTCGGGCTGGCCGGTTGGCGGGCGATCTGGAACGTGAAGGACTGGTCGTCAGCGATGGTCGCTCGCTGCGACTGCCGTAGTACCGGTGGTTATCGCGGCGACGATCTCGTCCAGTGCGCCATCGGCATATTCGATGATCTCGGCATCGGTGCGGTCCTGGATCGGGTGGGGTGTGAAGACGCGCGCGACGGTGGGGAAGCCGAGAGCTTGCGATTGGGCGATCGCCGCTTCGACGAACTGCGCGGATGCGACGAACACCGACGGCACGCCGCGGGATTCGAGATCAACGATGTCGTGCACACTGCACGACGTACAACTGCCTCAATCGGCGAGCGCCTCGATCACCAACTGGCAATGGGTCGCGATCTCGTGGCGGAGATCGACCGGGGCGGGCTTGG
The DNA here is from genome assembly GCA_040005915.1 of Ilumatobacteraceae bacterium. GTDB lineage: Bacteria > Actinomycetota > Acidimicrobiia > Acidimicrobiales > Ilumatobacteraceae > JAENVT01. The sequence continues at coordinate 26,348 of JBDTYA010000014.1, read as the reverse complement.
CGAAAGTCGGCTTCCGGTAGCGGATGACGGTGGCGCCGTGCTCCGTCAGGCGCTGTTCGAGGCGGTTGAGGAACACGTCGCCGCGCGGCTTGGAGATGTCGAGTAGGCCGATGGTCCTGCCCTGCAACGAAGCGGGTCGGGGCAGCAGCGATCGGTGGAGCACCGTGCGCTCGTTCGTCGGGTCCATCAGCAGCCTGGTCATCGCACAACCTCTCTGGTGACCGGCTTCGAGCCGGTCGAGCCATTCGCCCAGCCGCCAATGATTGCAGAGAACAGGCCGGCGCCTCCACCGGCGTGTACCAACAGCAGACCGTCGGGGCGGAACTTGCCGAGGGTTTCGTCGGCCAGCCATTCGGGCACGCCCTCAGCCATGTCGCCGGCACCTCGCACAAGCTCGCTGCCGTGAATCTGCAGCCGTTCGTGCAATTCGGCTATCAGGGTCTCGCGGCTCCAGCCGGCCTCGGCGAACACCCGGCCGTGTTCGGGCCCGACCACCATCATGCAGTCGAAGCCGATCACCAGCTTCGGGTGATGGCTCGTGCGCAGGCACGCCGCGAAGGTGTTGGCCAGCTGATCCGCATCGCGCGCCAGTTGATCGACGACGCAACGCGGCCCTTCGCCGGCGAACGCGGTGACCGTGTCGACTCCGGGATCGAACCCGCGGCTGACGGCCAACGACGTGAACGGCGATCCGGCCTCGTCCTCGGCGAAGCAGAAGCTCAACTTGCCCGGGTTCCCGTGGGCGGCGCGGTCGACCTCGCCGGGACGACCTCCACCGACGTTGCGCACCACCAGTTGCAGCGCCCGGCCGATGGCCATGTTGGCGCGATTGCCCTGCCCGAAGACGTTGACGCCGCTGTTCATCCCGATCGCTCGCGTGCCGGGGCCGTTGCAGATCAACACCGGGCCGACGGGCATGGTCGTGGCCAGGACGCCGTGGATGTTGAAGTCGTCGGTGCAAACGGCCTGCAGCGCGGCGATGACCCACGGCAGGTGCTCGGGCAGGCAGCCGGCCATCACTGCATTGATGGCGACCTTCTCGACACTGACCTCGACCAGATCTGGAGCGACGGTCGCGACGATCTCGTCCGCTGCCATCGACGTGCCTTCCAACATTCGCAGCACTCGCTGTTCGGTGGGCGGTGTCACCGGCAGGCCATCGGTGACACCGCGCTCGAACAGCACTTCCATCTCGTCGTCGAGGTCGGCCAGTTCGAGCCGTCGCGACCGAAGTACGCCACCGCCGAAACGAACACGCAGCTCGTCGACGCGGTCGGGATCGACGCTGATCGAGCCGCAACCGGGACGCATGGCCGGCAGGTCGTCGCCGAGCGTCTCGATCCCGGTGATTCGTTGCCAATCGGCGCGCAGCCACCCCACGGTGCGCTCCACCTCGAGGCCGTCGACGATGCGCATCAGTGTCGGAACCGTCTCGATGTCGTAATGCCAACTGACCGCGAGTTCGGTATCGTCGACGGGGACAGTGTTGGGTGGAAAGGCGGCGTCGTCCTGCGAATAGACCGTGACTTCGAACTCGTTCAGCAGCGGCGCGACCATCTCGCAGGTCGCGCACTCTCGCTTGACGATCACGACCAATCCGTCGGGCAGCCGCGGATGCCCGTGTCGCGGGGTCGTGGGCTCGGCCATCCCGGAAAAGGTAGCTCCATGCGACGCACGTCACGTTGCTACGACTTTTCATATTCGGGAACGACGCGTAACGTGCCGGTCTTGGGGATCACTCAGTAATGCGGGTCACGTTCCATGGAGTACGCGGTTCGACGCCGTGCCAGAGCGACGAGATCCGCCGGTACGGCGGAAACACGTCCTGCGTTTCCATCGATGCCCCGGGCGAGGAGCCGCTGTTGCTCGACATGGGCACCGGCCTGCGCTACTTCGGCAAGACGGTATCGGCGGAGCGCCTGTTCAAGGGCAGCTGCCTCCTGACGCACCTGCATTGGGATCATGTGCAAGGCCTTCCGTTCTTTTCGCCGCTGCTTCGCGAAGGGTCGAGCCTCGACGTGTACGGCCCGGCGCAGGAGGACGGCCGGTCGCTGGAGGAGGTCGTGTCCTGCACCATCCGCCCGCCGCTCTTCCCGGTCAGCGTCGACGAGCTGCCTGGCTCGGTCAAGTTCCACGACACGGCCGACAGCGAGTTCGTCGTGGGCGGCTACAACGTGATGGCGAGGCTCATCCCGCATCTCGGCCCGACGCTGGGGTTCCGGGTCGAGTGGGAGGGACACTCCGTCGCCTACATGTCCGATCACCAGCAGCCCTTCGACGGCAGTTTCTCGGCGGCGCCCGGCGCGCTCGAACTCGTGGCAGGTGTCGACCTCTTGATCCACGACGCGCAGTACACGCAGACGGAGTTCGCAGCCAAGTCGACGTGGGGCCACTGCACGATCGACTATGCCGTGTGGCTCGCTGCGCAGGCCAAGGTGAAGAAGCTCGCCCTCTTCCATCACGATCCGTCGCGGCGTGACGATGATCTCGATGGGTTGTGGCGGTGCGCCGCCGATGCCGGGGCGCGGAGCGGCGTCGAGGTCATCGCCGCGTCAGAGGGCCTCGTCGTCGAACTCGCCTAGCGTTACCGCGTGATCGTCGCACTCAGCGTTCTTCTCGGCGCGGTGTTCGTGGTCTCGGCGGTGATGAAGCTCGCCGCACCGCAGCAATGGCGCGGCCAGGCGGCCGAATTGGGTGTGCCGCCCGCGGTGGCCACGGTCGTCCCGTTCGCCGAGCTGCTTGTCGGTGCGTTGCTGATTGCTCAGTTGGCCCGCCATGTCGTCGCCCTGGTCGCCGGTGTGATGCTGGTGGCATTCACCGGGCTGCTCGTGGTTCGGCTGTCGCAGGGCCGTCGCCCGCCGTGCGCGTGCTTCGGCGCGTGGTCGACGAAGCCGATCGGTTGGCTCGACGTCGTCCGCAACGCGGTTTTCGTCGCCGTGGCGGTCGTCGTCGCCATCGCCTGATCTCCCTGACCGCCGTTCTCTGTGAGCCCACTGACCGACCGTCGTTCTATGGGCTGACAGTGAGGCTGGGGGCTCACACCACGGTGACGAGGAACGTCAGGGTGCGCGCTTCCTCGCGCCACACGTCGTACCGGCCGCTGGGGCCGGCATGCCCAGCGCCCATCTCGCACCGCATGATCAGTGGGGCGTCGTTGGTGCGCAGCGCACGAAGTTTTGCGATCCACTTGGCGGGTTCGTGATAGCTGACGCGCACATCGTTGAGGCCGGCGGTGATGAACACGGCGGGGTAGTCGCGCGCTGCGGTCTGGTCGTACGGCGAATAGCTCAGCATGTAACTGGCCAGAGGCTCGGTCGCCGGGTTACCCCACTCGTCCCATTCCGTGATCGTCAGTGGCAGCGCCTCGTCGTACATCGTCGTGACCACGTCGACGAACGGGACCTCGGCGACGACCGCGGCGAACAGTTCTGGCCTCATGGTCATGCACGCCGCGACCAGCAAGCCACCGGCGCTCCCTCCGCGAACGGCGAGGCGCTTGGGCGAGACCCATCGCTCGGCGACGAGGTGCTCGGCGATTGCGATGGTGTCGAGGAACGTGTTGCGCTTGTTCAGCAACTTGCCGTCGAGGTACCAGCGCCTGCCGAGCTCGCCGCCGCCGCGGGGATGGGCGAGGCACCACACGAAGCCGCGGTCGAGCAACGACAGCCGGGCTGAACTGAACCACGGCGGTTCCGAGGCTTCGTAGCTGCCGTATCCGTAGATGACGCACGGCGCCGATCCGTTGACAGGTGTGTCGACGTGGCGTACGAGGTCGACCGGCACCTGCGTGCCGTCGTGAGACGTCGCCCACTCGCGAGTTGCCACGTAGCGCGAGAGGTCGACGCCGGGCACCGGCGTCTGCTTCAACATCGTCCGCTCGCCGGTGCGAACGTCCTCCTGGTAGATCGTCATCGGCGTTGTCAGCGACTGGTAGCGATACCGGAACGTGGTGCTGTGCCACTCGGGGTTGGCGTCGATCTCGACCTCGTGCGGCTCGGGGCCGAGATCGAAGACTCGCTCGCCACCCTCGGCGAGCAGCACCCGCAGCCGCTGCTGCGCGTCGGCCCACTCGTGCAGCACGAGATGCGACTCGAATGGCTCGACGGCGACGATGCGCCGACCGCTCTGGTGACCGATCAACTCGCTCCACACGCTGGGTGCGTCGAGCGGCGCGGTCATCACACGGAAGTCCTCGGCGTCGAGGTTCGTGAGGATGACGAAACGGTCGCCCCAATGATCGACGGAGTACTCGACGTCGTCGGTACGCGGCCTGACGATGATCGGATCGCTCTTGGCGTCGTCGGCGGGGATCAGCAGGACCTCGCTGTACGTCTTGCAACGGGTGTCGATCACGATCCACATGCCACTGCGGCTCAGACCGATGTACACGTAGAAGCGTTCGTCGGTCTCTTCGAAGACCAGCGTGTCGTCGGCCTGCGCCGAACCGAGATCATGACGCCAGACCCTGTACGGACGCATCGCCTCGTTGGCCGTCACGTAGAAGACGGAGCTGTTGTCCTGCGACCACGCCGTGCCGCACCAGGCGATGTCGCGGACGACGTCGGCGGTGTCGGCTCCGGTCGTCAGATCACGGATGTGCAACGTGTACTTCTCGCCCCCTTGATCGTCGGCGCTCCACGCCAGCAGGTTCTGGTCGGGGCTGACGTCGAACGAGTCGACGGAGAAGAAGTCCTGGCCCTCGGCCTCGCGGTTCTCGTCGAGCACCACGTGTGATGTGGCCTCGCCGGCGGACCGGCCGCGGCAGTGGATGGGATAGTTGCGCCCTTCCTCGGTGCGCGAGGTGTACCACCACGCGCCGTCCTTGATCGGTGCTGTGAGATCGTTCTCCTGGATGCGCGATTTGATCTCGCCGAAGATCGTCTCGACCAGTTCGTCGTGTTCGGCGAACCATGCGGCCGAGTACGCGTTCTCTGCCTCGAGGTAGGGGATCGTGTCGGGGTCGTCGCGATTGCGGAGCCACGCCCATGGGTCCTCTGCTCGGCCCGTCGGCCGGTCCCAGTGATGTTCGATCTGCTTGGCGAGAGGTTCCTGCACGGCGCAACAGTATCCGCCATCATCGATTCGCCGCCCTGCCGGGTCCCGCCGGTAGGGTCGCAGGTACATGCGGGTGTGGATCGATCAAGACTTGTGCACGGGTGACGGGCTCTGTGTCGATCATTGCCCCGATGTCTTCGCTCAGCTCGAGGACGGCATCGCCTACGTCGTCGAAGGCCAGTACGTGCTCAACGATCCGGGTGGCGGCGGCAGCTTGGCCACGGTCGCGGCGCGCAACGAACAAGGCGTCATCCACGCCGCGCTGGCCTGCCCGGGCGAGTGCATCTTCATCGATGTGCAGCACGGTCGCGCCGCCTGATCGCCACATCCCACGCGCAGCCATTCGTCATAGGAACCCGGCGCCGGAATTGTTACTATGTGCGTAGGGGAAATCCCCCCGCCAAGCCTCTCGCGTGAATGGAGTCAGCAATGACGACTTTCGATCTCGATCTCAGCAAATACAGCCTCGGCTGGAGCGACGACAACGTCGAGTACGCGTTCAAGCCGCACAAGGGACTCGACGGTGCCGTCGTCGATCAGATCTCGTGGTGGAAGGGCGAGCCCACGTGGATGACCAAGCAGCGCCAGCGAAGCCTGCAACTCTTCGAGCGCAAGCCGATGGCCGAATGGTTTGCCGTCAACATGCCCGACATCGACTTCCAGGACATCTACTACTATCTCAAGCCGGCCACCGATCAGGTCAGCGAGTGGGACGACCTGCCCGAGCAGATGAAGGCCACCTACGAGAAGTTGGGCATCCCCGAAGCCGAGCGCAAGTACCTCGCCGGCGTCACCGCCCAATACGAATCCGAAGTCGTGTTCCACCGCAACCGCGAAGACCTCGAGCAGCAGGGGATCCTGTTCTGCGACATGGACACCGCATTGCGCGAGTACCCCGATCTGGTACGCAAGTACTTCGGTACCGTCATCCCTCCCGGGGACAACAAGTTCGCGGCGCTCAACACAGCGGTGTGGAGCGGTGGCAGCTTCATCTACGTCCCGCCGGGCGTCGAGGTCGAGATGCCACTGCAGGCCTACTTCCGTATCAACAGCGAGAACGCGGGACAGTTCGAACGCACGCTGATCATCGCCGACGAGGGATCGCAGGTGCACTACATCGAGGGCTGCTCGGCTCCGGTTTACACCAAAGACTCGCTGCACTCGGCCGTGGTCGAGATCATCGTCAAGCCGTCGGCGCGTGTCACGTACACGACCATCCAGAACTGGTCGCCCAACGTCTACAACCTCGTCACCAAGCGTGCCCGGGTCGAGGCCGAGGGTCACATGGAGTGGATCGACGGCAACATCGGCTCCAAGCTCACGATGAAGTACCCCAGTGTCTACCTGGTCGGGCCGAAGGCCACCGGTGAGGTTCTGTCGGTCGCGTATGCGGGCCCCGGTCAGCATCAGGATGCCGGCGCCAAGATGGTGCACTCCGCCCCCGAGACCACGTCGAAGATCGTGTCGAAGTCGATCAGCAAGGACGGCGGCATCACGACGTACCGCGGCCTGGTGCGCATCGAAGAGGGCGCTTACGGCTGCAAGAGCCATGTGCAGTGCGACGCCCTCATCCTCGACGAGCAGAGCGAGAGTCGCACGATGCCGTACATGGAAGTGGGCGAGCGCGACGCCGAGATCGGTCACGAGGCGACCGTCAGCAAGATCGCCGACGAGCAACTGTTCTACCTCATGAGCCGCGGCCTCTCGCAGGAGCAGGCCATGAGCATGGTGGTCAACGGGTTCATCGAGCCCATCACCCGCACGCTGCCCATGGAATACGCGGTCGAGTGGAGCCGCCTCATCGAACTGCAGATGGAAGGCAGCGTCGGCTGATCAGCCGAGAGGCGCTGCCGGCGGTTCGCGCAGCACGGTGATTGCAGAGCGATAGTCGTCGGGGCTGATCTCGCCACGTGCCAGGCGGTCGGCCAGGATCGCCTGAGCGTTGAAGGTGGGTGAGGCGCCGGTCGTCGCTGCCACAGCCAACGGTGCCACCGGATGCCGGCCACGCCACAACACGACCAGCAGCACACCGACTGTGATCAGCATCAGTACCGGGAAGAAGAAGAAGGTGTCACCGCCGCGTCTGTGACGCCCGAAGCCGCCGCCCATGCCGCGATCATCCGCAAACACGACGTTCGCCGTCAACACAACGGCAACCGCGCCGCTCAGTGCACCGAATGCAATCGCTCTGGCTCGTGACATCTCAGCCATCCCTTCGTTGTCATCGATCGTATTGGGTGGCGATGTCGGAGGCTGCCGGGCATCAGGTGAGAACTTGGTATGAAGGTTGCGGTGTGCCGTGGCGGTTCTACGCTTTCGACATGCCGATGCGCCAGGAGTGCAGGAACTTCGAGAGCCGCACCTACGCCAATGGCGAGACCGTGCGCAAGTGCAACCTCGATCTGGCACCGGATGCGCCGTGGCGGTGCCCCGAACACTGCACCGCGTTCGAGCCACGGATGGATGCCGGGTGGACCTACGGGTCGATGGTCTCGCCGCCGACTCCGCCGGAGCCGCCGGGCATCGACGACGGCAGCGCGGCAGCGATCCTCGACGAGGCCGAGGACTTCATCAACTCGATCGGCCCGCAGGTGATGGAGCAGGCTGGCATCGACCGCCGGCAGCCCAAGAGGCGTTTCCGCAAGATCATGCGCCGCTTCCGCGACGACTGATCAGACGGGGATTATTCCTACGCACGTAGTAGAATTTATGCCGTGCTTGCGTTCTCCCCAGATCTGGTTGACCCCTCTGACCAGGGTCGCAGGTCCGCCGCCGAGCGTGCCCAGGCAATGGCCATGCCGTCGGCCGAGCAAGAGGTCTGGCGCTACAGCCGCATCGGCGAGCTGCAACTCGACCGCTTCCACCCTGCATCTCCGGCCACCGTTGTGCACGGCGCAAACGGGTACCTCGCCGACCGCCACGACGTGGATACAGCCGTGGTGCACGATGTGTTCGACGAGCTCGGTGCCGCGTTCTACGGCGAGACCGTGCTGTCGATCCCTCGTGGCGCCCATGTGGCGGCACCGATCATGGTCACCCACACCGTGCATGGTGGCAACGAGGCGACGTTTCCACGGCTCGTCATCGATGCCGGCGAGAACAGCGAAGTCACCGTCGTCGAGCGCTTCGTGTCCGATGGCTCGGGCGCTGCGCTGCTCGTGCCGAGGTTGTTCGTCCGCGCCCAGCAGGCTGCGCGGGTCACCTACGTGGCTATCAACGAGCTCGACACTTCGGTGTGGCAGCTCGGCCACCAACAGGCGATCGGTGATCGCGACTCGACGACGTTGTTGGCCACGGTCGCATTGGGCGGCGAGTACGCCCGCGTGCGCACCGACGTGAAGGTCGTCGGCCAGGGCGCAAGCACCCGACAGGTCGCGCTCTACTACGCCGACGGCACGCAGATGCACGACTTCCGCACTCTGCAGGACCACATCGCCCCGCGTACGACAAGCGACCTGCTCTTCAAGGGCGCGGTACAAGACACGGCTCGCAGCGTGTACACCGGCCTGATCCGCATCGGTCACGATGCCAAGGGCTCGGTCGCGTACCAGACCAATCGCAACCTCACGCTCAGCGCCGGCGCTTGGGCCGAGAGCGTGCCGAACCTCGAGATCGAGACCAACGACGTGAAGTGCAGTCATGCCAGCACCATCGGCCCCATCGACGAGGATCAGCGTTTCTACCTCGAGAGCCGCGGCATCCCGCCGGAGACCGCAGAGCGGCTGGTCGTGCTCGGGTTCTTCGACGAGGTCTTGGCCCAGTTGCCTGTCGGTCCATTGGCCGGCGAGCTGCGTGCGCAGGTCGCAGCCAAGCTCGATCGGCGAACGCGATGAGCACCGCAGTCTGTGCCCTCGATGATCTCGCGCCGAACAGCGCCACGCGTTTCGACGTCGCCGGTCGAGCAGTCGCCGTCATACGGATCGGCGACGACGTGTACGCCATCGGCGACACGTGCACTCACGGCCAGGTGTCGTTGAGCGAGGGCGAGCTGTTCTGCGATTCGAAAGAGATCGAATGCTGGAAGCACGGCAGCTCGTTCAGCATCGAGACCGGCGAGCCGCAGTCGTTGCCGGCGACGCAGCCCGTCCCGGTGTATGTCGCACGGGTTGTCGACGGGACGGTCGAGATCGATGTGGAGGCCACATGAGCACTCTTGAGATTCGCGATCTCGTCGCTTCGGTTGCCGGCAAGACGATCCTCAACGGCATCACGCTGTCGGTCGGCTCGGGTGAGGTACACGCAGTGATGGGCCCGAACGGTGCTGGTAAGAGCACGCTCTCGGCCGTCGTCATGGGCAAGCCGGGCTACGAAGTCATCTCCGGCTCGGTGCTGCTCGACGGCGTCGACATGTTGGCGCTGCCCAGCTGGCAGCGGGCCCAGGCCGGCTTGCACCTGGTGATGCAATATCCGACTGAGGTTCCCGGTGTCCAGCTGGTCGACGTCATGCACCAGGCGTTCGACGCCCGGGGGATGATGACGGCGGATCTCGACGGCCGGCTTCATGCCGAGGCGGCGCGCATCGGGTTCGATGCCGCCCTGCTGGAGCGAGCCCTCAACGTCGACCTCTCCGGAGGCGAGAAGAAGCGAAACGAGACGCTGCAGGTTGCGATGCTCGAACCGAAGATCGTCATTCTCGACGAGCTCGACAGCGGTCTCGACATCGACGCGTTGCGCGACTGCGCCGAGCGGATCGAGGCGTTGACCAACGAGCAGAACCTTGGCGTCCTGGCCATCACGCACTACAACCGGCTGCTCGAGGTGCTGCGGCCAGATCACGTGCACATCCTCGTCAAGGGCCGCATCGTCTCGTCGGGCGGTCCCGAGCTTGCCGATCAGCTCGAGATCGACGGCTATGCCGCCTTCGTCGGCGCCGACGAGGAGCCCACGGGCGGGTCTCTCGCCGACCTCTTCGGGTAGTCCAAACGGCTCAATCGGCGTTTTTCACCCGTCTCCCAAGGTGACGGTTGGTGACGCCGCTTCACCGCCAGCGGTGAACGATCCACGGCGATGAGCCAGGCCGGGTCCCACGAGCGCAAGACCGTTCGTCGTCGGGCGCTCGGCCTTGATGAAGTCCAGAAAATTCCTTAAGCGTCCCTCCCTTTCGCCCGATGATTTTCCTGCGTATAACAACGGCGCACGGCAGAGGTGAACGGCGGACGCTGCTGTGCGATGGACGGAACGCCGACAGGAGGAGACGCACATGCGTCAGCAAGCCAAGACAACCATCTATCGGCTGGCGCCGGTCGTGATGCTCGCCATCACAGTCGCCGCGCCTCAGAAGTGGACCATCCGATGAAGAACCTCACTCACACCTCAGTTCGAGCCGCTGCGGCAGTCGCAACGTTCGTTGCACTGATCGCATCGGTTGGCGCGCCCTTCAAGTGGTCCTGAGTTGAACGGCAGCGCGGGCGCCCCCGCCCGCGCTGCATCAGCTTGTCACTTTCAATCGAACTTCTACCAAGGAACCTCAACGTGCCGGACACCTCGATCAACCAGGATTCGAGACACAGACTGGTCGACGTGTTCGTCGCCATCGTGGCGCTGCTGGCACTCGGGTTGACGGCTTCCGTGTACCTGTTGCAGGACGGGAACATCCTGCCGCCGTCGAAGGCGGTGTACATCGCAGTCTTCTGCGCCCTTCTGTTCATCGGAGAAGCCCGAACCAAGTGGTTCCGCTTCGGAGACGGCGGAGAAGTGACGCCGGGCTGGGCATTCGCCTTCAGCATCGTTCTCCTCGGCGCCCCCGTCATCGCCATCGCGGCGATGGCTGCGTGCACGTTGTTCGTCGATCTTCGCGATCACAAGTCGATGACCAAGATCGTCTTCAACACTGGTCAGATCACGGCATCTCTGGCGGCTGGAGCGCTGGTGCTCCAAGTCTTCGGGCTCGGTGCGCCGATCACCGACGCGGGTCGGCTGTCGTACCGGTGGGGCCTCGGCATCGTGGTGGCCGGCGCACTGGTGTTCACTGCCAACGGCGTGCTGACGTGCGTCGTGCTGTCGCTGCACTACAAGACGAGCCTTCGTTCGATGATGGGCCGCAGCTTCTTCGCCAGCATCTCGGCCGACGGCGCGCTGCTGGCCCTGTCGCCGATCTTTGTCGTAGCGATCCACTTCAGCCTGATGATGCTGCCACTGCTCGGAGTGACTGCGGTCTTGATCTACCAGAGCACGCAGCAGGCATTGCGTCGTGCTCACGAGGCGAACCACGATGGCCTGACCCACTTGCTGAATCGTCGGACCTTCGACAACCACCTGTCCGGCTTCCTCGCGTCGAACTCCGACGATGTGCGCGGCGCAGTGCTGCTGCTGGACCTCGACGGGTTCAAGGAGATAAATGATCGTCTCGGTCATCAGACGGGCGACATGGTGTTGCAGGGAATCGCCGAGCAGCTGACACGGTCGGCGCCGGAGGCAGCGGTCGTGGCCCGTCTCGGCGGCGACGAGTTCGCAGTCCTCATTCCGGACGTCGGCTCCGACGCGTCGACGATGGCGATCGTCGAGCGGTTGCGCACCGAACTGACGCGTCCGATCGTCGTCGACGGATTCCCACTCTCGGTCGGGGTCAGCATCGGGCTGGCGTTCGCACCCTCGCACGGCCGTACGCCCGAGGATCTGCTGAGCGCCGCGGACGTGGCGATGTATCGCGCCAAGCGCTACCGCACCGGAGTCGAGAGCTACAAGGCGCTCGGCTCGCGTCCGGAACGCGGCCGCCTCGGCCTGCTCGGTGAGCTGTCGAACGCAATCGTGTCCGACCAGTTGAAGGTGCACTACCAGCCGCTGACGCGCTTCTCGGACGGATCACCGAACGCGATGGAAGCCTTGCTGCGTTGGCAACATCCCACGTTGGGTCCGGTCCCGCCGGGAGACTTCATCACACTGGCCGAGCACACCGACCTGATCGGGCCGTTGACGCAGTTCGTCCTCACGCAGGCGACCATCGATGCCCACATCGTCGAGCGGTTCGACATGCGCCTGTCGATCAACGTCTCGGCGCGCAACCTCCAGGATCGACGCTTCCCATCCAGTGTCTTGAAGGCCCTCGACGAGGCCAACCTCAATCCCGCTCGCCTCGAACTGGAGATCACCGAGAGTGCCATCGCCAGCGAGCCGGAGCGCAGCCTGTTCGCCATCAGTGCGTTGCGCGAGGCGGGCGTGAGGGTTGCGATCGACGACTTCGGCACGGGGTATTCGTCGTTCAGCATGCTTCGCGACTTCACGGTCGACCGCCTGAAGATCGATGCCAGTTTCGTCGATGGCATCGCTCACAGTCAGCGCCAACAACACCTCGTGAAAGCGATCGTCGCGTTGGCCCAAGGGCTCGGGATCGAGACCGTGGCCGAAGGTGTCGAGACCGAGGAGTCGTGGATCACCCTGGCCAACCTCGGCTGCGATGTCGCCCAGGGATTTCTTGTTTGCAGGCCACTGCCGTTGGTCGACCTCGTCGAGTGGCTCGACATCCGTCAGTCGATGTCAGAACTGGAGCACGTGTCGTCATGATCATCGTCGTCGCCTCGATCACCGCGATCCTCACCGTCCCGTTGACCGGTAGGTCGCTGGCTCCGCTCGCCCGATTGGCACTGTGTCGAGTGTGGATGGTGTGGCTCAGCATCGGCCTCCAATTCGTGATCACACTCGTCCCGAACTTCCCCAACTGGCTCGGGCAACCCGTGCACATCTTCACGTTTGCGTTGTCGGCTGTGTTTTTGTGGAGCAACCGGCGCCTGCCCGGCGCGTTCCTGGTGGGCCTCGGCGCGGCGTTGAACCTGGCTGCGATCGCGGCCAACAGTGGCACGATGCCGGCGTCGATGTGGGCATGGAAGACCGCCGGATTCCCGACCCTCACGGGCCAGTTCGAGAACTCGAACGTCGTGAACCACGCTCGGCTGGCATGGCTCGGCGATGTGTTCGCTGTGCCGAAGGGTTGGCCCTTCGCCAACGTCTTCAGCGTGGGCGACGTGATCATCGTGATCGCCGTCGGCTACCTGGCTCACACCTGGTGCCGTCGCGCCGAGGTCGCGGTCCCGAGCGAATCCGGCGCCGCTCGCCTCCTCGCCACGGCCGACTGAGCACGTCGGCGAAGTCGAACTGAGGGAGCGGTCGCGGTCGTTGTTACCTTTGGGTCATGACTTGGAACGAGTCCGATGGCGCACTGCGCGCCGAACTGACCTTCGCCGACTTCGCCGAGGCGTTTGCCTTCCTGACTCGCGTCGGGCTGGTGGCCCAGGAACAGCAACATCATCCCGACATGTCGATTTCGTGGAACGTGGTCAGGTTGACCATCACCACTCACGACGCGGGCAACACGGTGACCGACAAGGATCGCAAGCTCGCTGCGGCGATCGACGCAATGAGGCCGGCATGACCGAGGTCCACCCCAACGTCACCCGCGTCGCCAATGCTGCGGCAGAGTTCGGGTTGACCATCGCTCCTCAACGGTTCCCGGAGGGGACGAAGACGGCCTCCGACGCTGCGGCAGCAATCGGGGTCGACGTCGGGCAGATCGTGAAGAGCTTGATCTTCGCAGTCGACGGCGAAGTCGTGCTGGCGTACGTCAGTGGCTGCAATCAGCTCGACGAGCAGAAACTGGCCGACGCAGCGGGAGGCTCGAAATGTGCGAGGGTCAACGCCGACACCGTGTACGAGACGACCGGCTTTCCCATCGGGGGCGTTCCACCGTTCGGCCACACCACGCAACTGCGCGTGTTCATCGACCCCGACCTGTTGCAGTACGACGAGGTGTGGGCTGCCGCCGGGACCTGGCACGACGTCTTCGCCCTGTCGCCGACCGACCTCGAGCGGGTCAGCGATGGAATCGTCACCGACCTCAAGCGCCGCTGAGCACAGGTGGAGGGTCAGCCGCCCCGGAAGGTGGACGGATCGCGACCGAGTTCCTTGAAACGCTTCGTCACCCAGAGCGGCACGTCCATCTGGCCACCGTCGCGCAATCCGGCGACGTGTTCGGTGTCGTCTGCCCACACGTGGCAGGTGTTGACGTTGGCCATCATCGCCCGCCGATGTGCCTCGTCGTCGGTGAACGGGTTGGCGTCACCGTCGTGGACCTGCGACATGTTGATCGACCAGATCGACTGGATGGCCACCGGTGCCATCGCCTGGAGCAAGGCCGTGGTGTGCGTGCAACCGCGTGGCCCGGCGAACAATTCGCGAACCTGCTTGGTGAAGCCGCGGGCGATCGACAGGCCGACGAGCTTCTGGTAGTGGTCTTCGATTCGCGTGCACTGGGCGTGCGGATGGATCTCGAGTACGACCTTGGCAGCCAGGATCTCGAGGCTGGGCATGGCCACCGTGAGGTCGACGATCATGTGGTGCACAGTCAGCGACTGATCGTCGTCGAAGTACAAGCCCGCCGGCTTCTGGTCGCGGACAGCGCCGCGCAGGATCAGCTTGTCGGTGCCACTGCGGTAGGCGCGGACGATGTAGGCCCGTTCGTGGATGAGCGCGTCGGCGTCGACGCCATCCGGGAGCGGGTTGATCTCGTCGAACGCCGGAGTCATACGGCGGTTGCCTCGGCCAACGCGTCGATCAACGTGTTCCATGCCAGCGTCGCGCACTTGATGCGCACCGGGAACTTGACGACACCCTGCAGCGCCTCGAGATCGCCGAGCTTGATGTCGGCCTCGGGAACCTCCTCGCCCTCGGCGGCCTCCTCCTCGATCGACATCATTCCCTTGAAACGCCGTACGAGTGCTCGCACCTCGGCGACGGAATGACCCTTCACGGCCTGGCTCATCATCGACGCCGAGCTCTGCGAGATCGAGCAGCCCTGCCCGCCGACCTTCACGTCGACGACGATGCCGTTCTCTACTTGCAGGTACACGTCGATCTCGTCGCCGCACAGCGGGTTGTGCCCCACGGCGTGCGCCGCCGGCGGTGGCAGCTCGCCACGGTTGCGCGGCGTGCGGTAGTGGTCGAGGATGATCTCGCGGTAGAGGTCTTCGAGGCCCGGCATGATGCTGACTCCGTTTCTTGGGCTCAGAGCCCGAAGATATCGCTGGCGCCGTCGAGCGCGTCTGCCAGAGCGTCGACGTCGTTGTTGTCGTTGTACAGATAGAAGCTGGCGCGAGCCGTCGCATTGACACCGAGCAGGCGCATCAATGGCTTGGCGCAGTGATGGCCGGCGCGCAGACAGACGTTGCGTTGGTCGAGAACCTGCGATAGGTCGTGTGGGTGGATGTTGCGGAAACCGAAGCTGAACGTCGCCCCGCGGACCTCGACGTTGGTCGGCCCGTACAGGCAGATGTCGTCACCGTACCGCTCGGTCAGCGTTGTCATCGCGTACGTCGCGATCTCCATCTCATGGTGACGGACGTTGGCCATGCCGAGGCCCTCGAGGAAGTCGATCGCGGCGTGCAGACCGATGGCTTCGGTGATGGGTGGCGTGCCGGCCTCGAACTTGGCCGGGAGCTCGGCGGGTGTGAACCCGTCGAGCCTGACATCGAGGATCATGTTGCCGCCGCCCATGAACGGTGGCATCGCGTCGAGCAACGCCTCGCGTCCCCACAGCACGCCGATGCCGGACGGACCGCACATCTTGTGGCTGCTGAAGGCGACGAAGTCGGCATCCCACGCCTGCACGTCGGTGACGTTGTGCGGCACGAACTGGCACGCGTCGACGATGGCCAGCGCCCCTGCGGCATGCGCCGCGTCGCTCAGTTGCCGCACGGGAGTGATCGTGCCCAACACGTTGCTCATCGCGGTGAAACAGAACGCCTTCGCCCCGTCGAGCAGGGTGTCGAGGTCGGTGAGATCGAGCAGGCCGTCGATGGTCAACGGGACCCACCGCAGCACGATGCCTCGCTCGGCGACCAGCATGTGCCACGGCACGATGTTGGCGTGATGCTCCATCTGCGTCAGCACTACGACGTCGCCGCGCTGCAGGTTGGCGCGGCCCCAGCTGTACGCCACGAGGTTCAACGCTTCGGTCGCATTCTTGGTGAAGATCAGTTCGTCGGCGCGCGGTGCGTTGATGAAGCGCCGCACTGCCTTGCGGGAGTCCTCGTACGCGTCGGTGGCCTCGGCGGCGAGTTGGTACGCGCTGCGGTTGATCGGCGCGTACGACGTCTCCATGAACGTCGTCATCGCGTCGATGACCGAACGCGGCTTCTGAGATGTGTTGGCCGAGTCGAGGTACACCAACGGCAGGCCGTTGATCTGGCGCTGCAGCAGCGGGAACTGGGCCTTGATCGCGGCAATGTCGAGTGTCATCTGAACGCCTCGTACCCCTCGCGCTCGAGCTGTGCGGCGAGCTCCATTCCTCCACTGGCGACGATGCGGCCGCCGACCAGGATGTGCACGTGGTCTGGCTGCACCTCGTCGAGCAGGCGTTGGTAGTGGGTGATCAGCACCACGCCCATCTGTGGGCGGTCGCTGCGGATCTCACGGATCCCCTTCGCCACCGTGCGCAGTGCGTCGATGTCGAGGCCCGAATCGGTCTCGTCGAGGATGGCCAACTCGGGCTCGAGGATTGCCATCTGCATGATCTCGTTGCGCTTCTTCTCACCGCCGCTGAAGCCCTCGTTGAGGTAACGGTCGACGAACGACGAATCCATGCCCAGCCGCTTCATCCAATCCATTGTGGCCAGCCGCAGTTCGAGCACGCTGAGGTCGATTCCTTTTCGGGCCGACAACGCCTGGCGCAGGAAGTTGATGACCGACACGCCAGGGATCTCCTGCGGATATTGAAAGGCCAGGAACATGCCGGCCTTGGCCCGCACGTCGGGCGGCCAGTCGGTGATGTCGTCGCCCTTGAACAGGATGCGGCCAGCCGTCACCACGTATTCCGGAGAGGCCAGGAGCGTGCTGGCCAAGGTGCTCTTGCCCGATCCGTTCGGACCCATGATTGCGTGCGCCTCGCCGGCGTTGACGGTGAGAGACAGGCCCCTGAGGATCTCGGAACCGGGTGCCAGCGTGCCGGCGAACGCCTCGTTGGCGGCAGATTCGTTGGCGGCGGACTCGGTCAACGCCGGCTTGGCGTGCAGATCCTCGATGCGGAACAGCTCGGTGGCAGCTGCGGTCATGGCCCACAGTGTATTTCCCCTATGGCGGTAGTGGAAACCCCCGCCGCCTCGGTTCCGAGTGTTTCCCCCGGCCGTTCAGATGCTCAGCGCACGCCAGATGGCCGGATACGACGGGTATTCGAACGACGAGTCGACGAAGCCGGCGTCGGTGAGGGCGCTGTGCAGCTTCGGCAGGTTGCGGAACGGCACCCCGGAATCGACGTGGTGGGCCAAGTGCCAGCCGATGCGATACGGCACCAGGAAGAACCGGGCCAGCACGTGTTGCCGGACGGAGTGAGTGGTCTGTCGGCGGTCTTTCGAGCGCTGCATGCCGCCGTGCTCGGCAATCGAGCGTAGGCGGTTGATGACCCGCCACACCGTGAGGTACGGAGCCAACCACAGCACCGGATACACCCACCAGTGTCCAGACGCGATCGCCGCTGCCAGCAAGACGACCTGGACCGCAAGGATCTTCCAAACGGTTCGCCGCGAACGGCGGTCGTGGGAGCGGACGTTGCCGAGCAACTGACGCATCAGCTTCAGGCCCGTTCGCCCCGTCGCATCGCGGATGAGCTTGCGGCGAAAGCTTGCGCCGGCGATCGGGTAGCCGGCGTAGAGCGCCATGTCGGGCTCGTCGGGCCCGAACTCGTCGCGATGGTGAGCCATGTGCACGCGCCGGTAGGCGTCGGTGGACGTGAACGCCGGGTACCCCAGCACCCATCGACCGACCCAGTCGTTGGCGCGCTTGTCGGCGAACAGCAGGCGGTGCGCGGCCTCGTGCATCAGCGACGCGAACTGGGCGAACGCTCGACCCATCAGCAGGAACGTCAACGGCAGCGTCCACGGGTAGCGCATGCTGATCCAGATCACCGCAGCGGTCTGTATGTACAGGCTGACGACGGACCCCGCGTTGCGCCACGATGGGATGCGGCGCAACTGCTCGCGCAGGGCCGGGCTCGGTCTGCCATCGGCGCGCACCAGATCGGTGTCGCGTGCGACGGGCAACGTCGCAGGCACCATCGTCACCATCGGCGTCAATGCTACGACCGGGTTCGTCACCTGCCCAGCAGATCTTCCTTCCACGGCCTGAACTTGACGTGCCGTTGGCCGCTCGGCCCCAGGCCGTCGCCGGTGTTGTCGGGGAACAGCCGGAACGTGTGTTGTACCGAGAGATCGTCGGCACGACCGGCCCAGTAGCGCGCATCACCACCGGCCGCCGGGCCGGCTCGCCACAGCAGCCAATCGCCGATCCGTCGCTTGTATTCGGCTTCAGGTCGGTTGGGTAGATCGGCGCCGAGGGCCAGCAATTCGAGAGGTGCCTCGGTCCACGCCGAGGCGACGATGTTGCGATCGCGCGTGGGTGTTGCCGGCAAGGCCTCGGTGTGGATCGGCGTGTGATCGGCGGGACGTTGGTCGTAGCGCAGCGCGGGCGGCCGGTCCGGGTCGTCGGGAGTGCTCATCGTCGAGGCCGCCGCAGCAATGCCATCGCCGGCCGTTCGATCAGGAACCAGCTGGCTGCTGCGCACGCGGCCGCCAAGATCGTCGTCAGCACGATGAAGGTGAACGGCCGCGACGTCCAGTGGTACAGCGCGACGAGCTGTTGCATCGGCCACGCGTACAGGTACAGGCCATAGGAGATGTCCACTCCGCGCAACAGTCGTGCGGCCGGAGCGATCAGCGCCGCGATCGGTGGCAGCACGAGTGCCATCGCGGCCTGGGTGACGTGCTCGGCCACGAACACCGAGCTGCGACCGGCCACGAACGCGACGATCAGCGCGGCGACCGGGATCCATCCGAAGAGGTTGATCCTGTGCGCGTACACGGCCACGAGTGTGCCGGTGAGGAACACGAACAGGAATGCAGCGAGTTGTCGATCGACGTACGGACCGGCGACGAAGCGTGTGAGGTCGACTCGCTTGTAGTAACCGATGGCGAGCGCCAACGAGACGAGCCACGCCACGACGATGGTCTGCCGGCTGCCGAACCTGCGGGCCGCGACCGCGACGATGCCGATGACCAGATAGCAGCGGATCTCGTACGGCAATGTCCACAGCGAGCCGTTGATGAAGCTGCCGCCGGAGGCGATCCCATACGGCGTGTCGTGTACGAACACATCGGCGATTCCGTGCGAGAACGACACCGGCAGCGTTGCACCACGACCGACGTAGGCGAACGGTCCGTCGGGTCGAACAGTGAAGTAGCCGCCGATTCCGTGGTGCCGGTGAGCCCAGCCGATCAGGCCGACCACTGCGGCGCTGAAGATCATCGCCACCCATAGGGCCGGCATGATGCGTGCGAACCGAGCCTTGGTGAAGGTTGCAGAGCTGCGGTTCAGCGCGCTGCGGCCGACCATCAATCCGCTGAGAGCGAAGAAGCCGCCGACTGCGAATCCGCCGAGTGTGAGGGCCTTCGGCGCGAGCGGATCCGTCGGCTCCGATCCGAAACCGCCGAGCGGCCAGGTGTGGCTGACCAGCACGAGGAACGCGAGCAGCAGGCGAGCGAGATCGAAGCCAGCGGATCGCGAGTCGAGAAAACCGTCGAAGGTCAGCGACGTTCGTGACGTCGGTACGGCTATGGTCGCGGTGTCACCAGCCACGCGCAACCCACGCTGCGAGCTGTGGGCGCTCGTGCGCGATGGTCGTGTCGACGCCATGGCCCGGCATGACGACGGTGTCGGCCGGCAACGTGAACAACGACGTGTCGATCGAGTGGATGATCGTCGCGAAGTCGCCGCCGTCGAGCTTGGTGTTGCCGGGGCCACCGGGGAACAGCGTGTCGCCGCTGAACAGCACCGGCGCTCCCTGCACCTTGAAGCTCACGGAGCCCGCGGTGTGCCCAGGGTTGTGGATGGCCTCGAGTCGCAACTTGCCGACCTCGATGATCTCGGCGTCGTCGATGAACACGTCGTACCCGACGTCTTTCAGACGAGGCGCATCGGCCGCCGTCACCGCGACTTCGTAACCGGCCTCACGCATCGCTGGCACTGCTTGGATGTGATCCCAGTGACCGTGGGTCTCCAAGACGCGGCGCACGCCCAGTCGACGGCACAGCTCGAGCAATTGCTCGTGCTCGTTGGCTGCGTCGATCAGCACCGCCTCGCCGGTCTCACGGCATCGCAGCACGAACACGTTGTTGTCGTACGGCCCGACCACGACGCGATGAATCTCGAGGCGGCTGTCGGCCCAGTGCACTGTGGTCATGTGCCGACGATAGCGAGAACGGGTGTCGCTACGCTTCGCAAGTGCCCGACACCGATCCTGCCCTGTGGACGACGACCGAGCAGGCGGATGCAATCCGGCGTGGCGACCTCGGAAGCGTCGAGCTCCTCGACGCCCACCTTGCCCGAATCGAGCGCCTCGATCCTGCGGTGAACGCCGTCTGCACGTTGGCGGTCGAACCGGCGCGCGAGCGTGCTGTGGCCGCTGACGAGGCGACGTCGAAAGGCGAGTCGTGGGGTCCACTGCACGGCATCTCGATCACCGTGAAGGACGCAATCGCAACCGAAGGCATCCGCTCGACCGGCGGTTCGCCAGCGCTGTTCGACAACGTTCCGCAGCACGACGCGACAGTCGTGTCCGCCGTTCGCAATGCCGGGGCGATCGTGTTCGGGAAGACGAACGTGCCGTTGTGGTCGGGCGACTTCCAGACGTTCAACGAGATGTTCGGCACGACCAACAATCCCTGGGACCTCGGCCGCGTGCCGGGCGGTTCCAGCGGTGGTGCCGCGGCGGCGGTGGCGTGCGGCATGACGAGCTTCGAGATCGGCACCGACATCGGTGGATCGGTGCGCGTGCCGTCGGCGTTCTGCGGCGTGTTCGGCCACAAGCCCTCCTTCGGCGTGATCCCGACGCTCGGCTATCTCGACGAGCCGACCGGCGGCCTCACCGAGAGCGACGTCAACGTCTTCGGCCCGATCGCGCGAAGTGCCGAGGATCTCGCACTGCTGTTCGGGCTCCTCGCCGGCCCGACGCCGGAGCGAGCGGTCGGGTGGAAGCTCGATCTGCCGGCGGCCGACGTCACCGACCTGCGGTCGCTGCGGGTCGCCACGTGGTTCGACCAGGCATCGGCGCCGATGGACCACGAGATGATCGACGTGCTCGACGCCGTCGCTGATCGCCTGGTCGAGGCCGGGGTGCACGTCGACAGAGCGGCTCGCCCGCAGATCGATTTCGACAAGTCGTGGCTCGCCGGCGGCTGGCTGATCGGCGCGGCGGTCGCGATCAGCGACGACGAAGACCGCGGCACCAGTCACACCGAATGGTTGCGAGCGGATCGTGAGCGGGCACGCCGCCGATTGCAGTGGGCTGCGTTCTTCGAAGATGTCGACGTGCTCCTCTGTCCCGTCACGTCGACTCCGGCCTTCGCCCATCAACAGGACGGCACGTGGGCAGACCGCGACTTCGTGGTCAACGGGATCACCGTTCCGTATTACACGTTGGAAGCGTGGCCGGCGCTGATCGGCTCCGTCTACCTGCCATCGACATCCGCTCCGGTCGGCCACACCGCGGCGGGGCTACCCGTGGGTGTGCAGGTGGTGTCGCCCTACCTGCACGATCGGCGATCCATCGCTGCCGCTGCTCTCATCAGCAGGCTCGTCGACGGCTACGCGGTTCCCCCGATCGCCCTCTGACGCCTGGCCGGGTTCGCGCTCAGCCGAGTTCGCGTCGTACGGACGGGATCACCTCGCGGCCGAACTGCTCGATCGATCGCATCGCCACATCGTGGGGCATGTCGGCGAGGCGCATGAAGCATGACAGGTGCGAGAGCGTGAGGGCGCGGGCTTCGTCGACGATGCGATCCGCGACCTGCGCAGCGGTGCCGATCAGCGCACCGGCTTCGATGTCGTCGAGCGACGGCTCGTTGTCGACAGCCGGCCGCTCGAGGTGGGCGCCGTGCATCATCGGCTGCTCGCGGCGCAGGTTGCCGGCCATCCGACCGACGTTGCGAACTTGTTCGGCGGCCGCCCGCCGCTCGCCGCGGTCGTCACTGACGAAGACGTAGCGCTGCATCGCGAACGGCATCGGGTCGCCGTAGACCGCGGCGTACGAATCGTGCATGCGCACAGCGGCCGTCAGCGGTTGCAGGCCGGGCGTGACGAACGGGGTTGCACCCCGGTCGGCAACGATCTTCATCACCGCGGGATCGGAGCCGACTACGAACGTCGGGATGTGCGACTGCACCGTTGTCACGGCGACGTCGAGTTGCGCCGACACGAACGTTCCGTGATGGTCGACCTCGCCGGTGGTGGCCTGATCGATGAGATCCCACGCTTCGAGACCACGTGCGTACCGCTGCTCGAACGGGATCCCGAACTTGATGAACTCACGCGGTTGATAGCCGAAACCGAGACCGAGAACCAGCCTGCCCCCTGTCAACGCGTCGGTCAGGCACACGTCTTCGGCGAGTCGCAGCGGTTCGTAGAACGGCAGCACGACGACCGCCGGTCCGAGGCGGATTCGAGTGGTCGCCGATGCCATGTGAGCGACGAGCAGCAGCGGCGACGTCGTGATCGAGTAGTTCGAGAAGTGGTGCTCGGCGAACCAGGCAACGTCGAAGTCGAGCTCCTCGGCCAACTGCACCTCGCGGCGCGTGTCGGCGACCAGGTCTGCGGTGCTTCCACGCGGCGAAGACAGGGTGGTCAAACTGAAGAGGCCGAACTGCACCCGGCCACGGTAGTGATTCAGGTCGACGCCACGTCAAAGCCCATCGACATCGCCACGGGGATCTGCGCCGGGTCGAACGTCACGAAGCGCACCGGGTGCGGCAGGCGGTCGGCTGCCGCGAGGTGGATCGCGTCGGCCAGTCGTAACGGCTGTTCGCGCATCAAGGCACCGGCTCGGTCGAGGCATCGTTGATCCACGGGGACCACGGCCACCCTGTCCCACGAGAGACGGATGAGATCCTCGAGGTCCGAACGCAACACGGGTTCCTCCGTGACCCGATCGACCAGCGCCAGGGACTCCATCAGCGTCAGGCCGCTGCTGCACCAATCCGTGTCGCCGCCGAGCGCGGTGAGGACGACAGCACGCGCCGGCCCATCGAGGTGCAAGGCGACCACGGCGCTGGTATCGAGGTAGACGGTCACCCGCGGATCTCGCGCAGCAGCCGGTCCAGACGAACGTTGGCCCACGTCGACACGGTTCCCTCGGCGACGCGCCCGTCCGGTCGCCGCGGCGGGATCAACGCCCCGGAAACCACGAGCGATGAGAGATGCGCCGTCCCCGACGCATCATCCCTCGTCGCCAGGGGGGCGAGGGCGGCGGCGGGGGCGCCGGCGATCGAGATGATGGTGGTTTCGCCTCCGGCGGCGCGTCGCACGTGAGCGGTGAGGTCGGCGCGGAGTTGACGAATCCCGATCATGTGTACCTGAGTGTACACATAGCGGATGGCGCGGGACAGAAGTCGGCGGTAACACTTCGCCCATGAACTTTGCCTTCACCGAAGAACAAGAAGAACTGCGCAAGACCGTCCGGTCGTTCCTCGAGGCGAAGAGCCCGGAAACCGCGGTGCGCGAACAGATGGAGACCGAGGACGGGTTCGACGCGGCCGTGTGGAGCCAGATGGGCGAGCAGATGGGCCTGCAAGGCCTGCACATCCCGGAGGAGTACGGCGGGTCCGGTTTCACATACGTCGAGCTCGGGATCGTGCTGGAGGAGATGGGCCGCGCCCTGCTGTGCGCGCCGTTCTTCTCGTCGGTCGTGCTCGCCGCCAACACGTTGCTGCAGAGCGGTGATGAATCGGCGATGAAGACGCACCTGCCGGGAATCGCCAGTGGCGAGACCAAGGCGACGCTCGCGTTCACCGAGCCGTCGGGTAAGTGGGACGAAGCCGGTATCACGATGGAGGCGTCGGGATCCGGCGATGGTTTCACGCTCACCGGCACGAAGATGTTCGTGCTCGACGGCCATACAGCGGATCTCGTCCTCGTCGCCGCCCGCACCAACAAGGGCATCAGCCTGTTCGCCGTCGACGGCACGGCCAGTGGCCTCACCCGCACCCCGTTGTCGACCATGGATCAGACCCGCAAGCAGGCCAAGATCGAGTTCGCCGACACCCCTGCCACGCTGATCGGCGTGGAAGGTGACGGCTGGAAGGTGCTCTCTACGGTGCTCGATCTGGCCGCTGTCGGTCTCGCTGCCGAACAGGTCGGCGGAGCCCAGAAGGTGCTCGAGATGGCCGTCGAGTACGCCAAGGTACGCGTGCAGTTCGGGCGCCCGATCGGTTCGTTCCAGGCGATCAAGCACAAGTGCGCCGACATGTTGTTGGAGGTCGAATCCGCCAAGAGCGCGGCGTACTACGGCATGTGGTGCGCAGCCGAGATGAACGACGAACTGCCGTCGGTCGCCTCGTTGGCGAAGGCCTATTGCAGCGAGGCCTACTTCCATGCGACCGCCGAGAACATCCAGATCCACGGCGGTATCGGCTTCACGTGGGAGCACCCGGCGCACCTCTACTTCAAGCGGGCGAAGTCGTCAGAACTGCTGTTCGGCGACCCGACGTACCACCGCGAGTTGCTGGCGCAACGCATCGGCATCTGAGGCCGGCACGGTCGGGCCGCGGTTGACCGGCTCGGCGCATGGGTACCCCTCTTCGGAACAGCTGACAGCTGACAGCTGACGACGAGAGGAAACCACATGCAGAACAAGAAGATGTTCGCCCTGACCGCGATCGGGCTTGCCGCCGCGATCGCGATACCGACCGTGGCGTTCGGTAACGCACGCAGAAATGAGGGCAGCCTCGCGGAGTTCAAGACGTCGCAGACGCCGCTCGTCGGTTTGATGAACGGCCCCGCCGATCTGACCGCCACGACACCCACCGGCGATGCCGACGGCACCGGTAGCGCGGCATTCACTTTCGACATCACTACCCCGGCGTCACCGACCGGTGCCCAGGTCTGCTGGGACCTGTCGTACAGCAACCTCACGGGTACACCCACTGCGGCACACATCCACCGCGGCGCCGCCGGCGTCGCCGGGCCGGTCGTGGTCCCGGCCGTAGGGAGCTTCCCGAACCTGGGCGCCAACTCAGCGACAGGATGCATGGCGATTGACCCAACGCTCGCCCAGGAGATCCTCACCACGCCGGCGAGCTTCTACGTCAACGTGCACACGACCGACTTCCCGGGCGGCGCCATCCGCAGCCAGCTGTCGAGCGGCCCGGCACCTGCCGGCGAGGCTCACCTGCTGTCGACCCCGTTGCGTGCGTACGACTCGCGCGACAACGCCGGCGCCAAGATCCAGCCGTCCGAGACCCGCACCATCAGCCTTGCTTCCGGCAAGGACCAGAACGGCGTCGCCCAGGTCGCCGTGCCGGCAGGCGCCACAGCAGCAATCGTGACCCTGACGGTCACCGAGACCGGCACCGGCATCGGTGGTAACGGCGGTTTCCTGAAGATGTACGCCGGCGGTACACCGACGCCGGCCACCAGCAGCATCAACTGGGCGGGCCTCGATCAGAACGTTGCAGTCAACGCTCAGGTCGCTGTCAATGCCCAAGGCCAGATCAGCATCACGGCCGGCGCCAACGCCACCCACTTCGTGGTCGACGTCATCGGTTACCTGTACTGATCATCAGGTAGATCCAGCAACGCTAGTTGGCGCCGAGCGTCCTTCGGGACCTCGGCGCCGGCCGTCGTTTTGGGGTTGCTGCGATCGGCGGCGGCGTCTCGCCTAGGGTCACTGACATCGTCAGACAGTGTTCGACGATCCAAAGGAAACCCCCAACGAGAAGGGCACACACATGCAAAAGAGAACCTTGGCCGCCTTGACGGCGGTCGGACTCGCTGCGGCGATTGCCATACCGACCGTTGCTTTCGGCAACGCTCGCCTTACCACTCCGGCCGGCAGCCTAAGCTACCTGCGGACGGCGAACACTCCGTACGTCGCTCAAATGAGTGGGGCAAACGCGTCGCCGGTCGGCGACCCCGACGGCGTGGGCGCAGCGGCGTTCACGATCGATTTCGAGTCTGCAACGAGCACCCAGTTGTGCTGGGACCTGTCGTACAGCGCGATCAGCCCAGCGACCCAGGCCCACATCCACCGCGGCGTCGCCGGTCAGAACGGCCCGCCGGTAGTTCCCGACCCGGTGGTCGCCACTTCACTGGCACCGCTCGACGCCAACTCCTCGACCGGTTGCCAAGCGATCAGTCAGGCGCTCGGCACAGAGATCGTCACGACGCCGTCGAACTTCTACGTCGACATCCACAATGCCGAGTACCCCGGCGGCGCAATTCGTGGACAGTTGACGGCTGGTCCGCCGCCGGCCGGAGAGGCTCAC
>JBDTYA010000013.1:0-12921 GCA_040005915.1 Ilumatobacteraceae bacterium | reverse complement strand
TGCTTGCCGAACTTGGTCATCCGGATCCCCAGGATCCACACATCGTCGCTCATCGCTGCGCTCCTTCTCGTTCGACTACCACTTCGACCGCTATCGGGGCTCGAAACCGAACCCGATCGCTTCCGTGCCATTGTCGTCGGCGCCGAGCGAATATGTTGCCAGGCGCACCTGCATACCCAGGCTGACGTGGTCGGGATCGGGATCGACGTTGATGAGGTTGGCGCGCACGCTGGTGCCGTCGCAGTCGACGATCGCCGACACGAACGGAACCGGGACACCCGGCGCGGCGAATGTCACGATCGTGAACGAACGTACCTCGCCGTTCGTTGCCACGTCGGCCGAACCGAAATCAACGCCTCCACAGTTCGCGCATGCGTTGCGGCGATCGAAGTATCGAGCGCCGCACGTGTTGCACCGATGGGCGACGAGGTGCGGCTGCTCGCCCAGTACCAGGTAGTCGACCAGCGGGACCTGCGATGCCATTGACAGGACGATAGTTACCACTGGTTGTGGTGGACGACCTCGGTCGTCGACCGACGCGGCCGCTTCGTCGCCGACCCGCTCGGCCGATCCGTCGGCGCGCGATGACCCACCGCCACGGCGCCCACCGACAACATGCTGTCGGGCACGCCGAGGTCAGCCATCAACACGTCGACGTTTTGAAAGATGCCGAAGTACAGCGCACCCAGGCGCTGAGCCTCGACGAGCAGCAGCAGGTTCTGCACCGCCATCGCGGTATCGGTCAACCAGAAGGGCACAGGCCAGTTGGCCGCAACATCCAAGCCAAAACCGGCCTTGTCGCTCTCGGAGTACCGCGATGTATATGCATCGGGGTCGGCGACCGGCAGGATGATCACCGGAGCGAGCAACAAACCCTCGTGCCGTTCGGCGAACCATGCCTCTGCATCCGTGGTCTGCCAGAACTGGGCCACGGCACCGCCGCCGAGGACGACGAAGTGCACACCCTGGCTGTAGCCCGCCGATGGCGCCCGCCGCGACGTGTCGACGAGGTCGTCGATGAGTTGTGGGTCGAGAGATTCAGGGCTGAAGTCCCGGGTCATCCGTCGTCGACGGATGACAGCTTCGACGGTCGCCGAATCCTCGGTCAGCGCGCGCCCAGCTTCAAGAGATCCTCCGCCATGACCCAACCGTGAGCCACGAGCGAGCCACCCTTCTTCGGGTTGACCGTGGCGAACAGGCCGATGAGGTCGGGCTTGATCTTGTCGGGCCTCAATGTCTCGTGATCGAGGAAGCCGCTCTGCCCGTTGGACTTGACGACGAACGACTGCTCGTCATACGTGGCGTCGACGCCGAAGCGCTTGGCGAGGCGACGGCCCCACGCCCGCTCCTCGCCGACGGCGCGGTGGCCCGGCCGGGGAATGAGCTCGTCGACCTGCTTGAACGCCTCGAGGGAGTCGACCGTGACGAATCGGGATCCGAGCACGACATCTTCGTCGGGGAACGCCATCAGCGCCCGGTGGAACGCCTCGCCCATCAGGCCCTTCAGCACCTGATCTCGTCTGCTGGTGCGCTTCACGCTCATCAGACCGATCAGGACGCACGGCGTGCCGCCGATGCGCTCGAGTGTCGAGAACGTGCACCCATGCAGCTTGTCGTCGATTCGCGCCGTGGTGCACAGCACCCAATCTTCCTTGGCCTTCGACAACACGCCGATGTCGAAGGCTCCGCCCATTGACGCCATCTCGTCGAGATCGGCGTCGGTGATCGCTGCACAGTCCCTGGTTTCCACCTGGATTGGCATGCTGTAGAGCTCCCATGTCGTCGTGCGAGGTCCCTATTGTGCCAGAAAAACGAGGATTTCGAAAAGGCGGAGCGTTTAGAGCATCACAGCGTCGTGCCCGAGCAGCATCCGCAGCTCGCCGACGGCCCGGTCGAGGTCGACGCAAAACTCGTCTGCCAGGCGCAATATCTTCCCGTTGCCGATGTGCAGGTACACAGGCGAGTCGCCGGGGTGCTCGCGAAGAATCTTTCGGATTTGATGAATCTTCAGCTCGTTGAGCGAGGTTGACGGCACTCTCAGCCGCAACGAGGCCGCCGAGGCGGAGTCGAGCCCCTCGATGATGTTGACGTCGAGTGCCATGAAACCGACGCGGGTGTCATCGCGCTTGTCGACGCGCCCCTTGACCGTCACGATCGCGTCGTCGACCAGCTTGTGGCCGAGTTCGAGCAGCGCGCGCGGGAACACGGTGACCTCGATCGTGCTGTCGAGGTCCTCGAGCACGAAGACGGCCATCTGGTCGCCCTTCTTCGTGAACTTGCGCGTCATGTTGGTGATGACCCCGCCGAGCATCAGCACGGAGCCGTCTTCGCGCTCGGGTGCCTCGGCGATGCCGCAGTCGACCTTGCGGCGCAGTGCGCTCTCGACCCCGAGCAACGGATGGTCGGAGACATAGAGCCCGAGCATCTCCTTCTCGAAACGCAACCGGTCGCTCTTGTCGAATTCGTTCGCCGGGATGGCGACACGCTCGTCGAAACCGCTTTCGGCCGGGTCACCGAGATCACCGAACAGACTCATCACGCCCTGGTCGCGCTCGCGGCGGCGCACGAGAGTGCCATCGATGATCTGTTCGAAGACCATCAACAGGCCACGTCGCGGATGCCCGAGCGAGTCGAAGGCGCCGGCCTTGATCAACGATTCGACAGTGCGCTTGTTGAGGACGGGTTCGGGGACGCGCTCGGCGAAATCGTGGAACGAGTGGAAGGTCCCGTTTGCGTTCCGCTCACCCAGCAGGAGCTCGACGAGGCCTTCGCCGACGTTGCGGATTGCCGACAGCCCGAACGTGATCGCGCCCGGCGAGCCGGGCGGCAGCGTGACCTCGTCGGCGATCTCCTCCGGCGTGACCGTGGCGAAATCCATCACCGAGCGGTTGACGTCGGGGGTGAGCACCTTGATGCCGCCAGTTCGTGCGTCGCCGAGGTAGACAGCGGCTTTGTCGAGGTTGCTCTTGACGCTGGTCAGCAGGCAGGCGAAGTACTCCACCGGGTAGTGCGCCTTCAGGAACGCCGTCTGGTAGGTGATGAGTCCGTAGCCGAACGTGTGGCTCTTGTTGAACGCGTAGTCGGCGAACCGTTCGATGACATCGAAGAGCTGCTTGCCGAGGGCCTGGCCGTAGCCGCAGCGCTCGGCGCCCTCCTCGAACGCGGCACGCGCCGCGGCCATGACCTCGCGCGATTTCTTGCCCATCGCCTTGCGGAGGTTGTCGGCTTCGGCGAGCGAGTAGCCGGCGAACTTCTGGGCCACGCGCATCACGCTCTCCTGATAGATCATCAGGCCGTACGTGTCGCCGAGCACCTCCTCGGCATCGGCGTGGAAGTAGCTGACCGCCTGCCGGCCGTTCTTGCGATCCGCATAGTCGTAGTGCATGTTGACGCTCATCGGGCCCGGCCGATAGAGCGCGATCACAGCGGATACATCACCGAAGCTGGTCGGCGCGAGCGAACGCAACAGGGCGCGCATAGGCGGCGACTCGAGCTGGAACACACCCATCGTCTCGCCGCGGCCCAGCAGGTCGAAGACCATCTGATCGTCGAGCGCAACGTTGTCGATGTCGAACTCGGGATCCTTGACCATGCGAACCATCTCGACCGTGTCGGTGATGACGTCGAGGTTGCGCAGGCCGAGGAAGTCCATCTTCAACAGCCCGAGCTCTTCGACACCGTGCATCTCGTACTGCGTGACGACCGGCGCATCCTCCGGTTTGCCGCCTGCCTCGGGCTTGCGTTGGATCGGTAGGTACGCGGTGAGCGGCTCCTTGGTGATGACGACGGCAGCAGCGTGGATGCCGTCGCTGCGCTTCAGGCCTTCCAGCCCTTTGGCGACATCGACGACCCGCTTGACGTCGGGGTCGGCGTCGCACATCGCCCGCAGCTCGCTGGCGGCCTTGTAGCCGTCGAGGTACTTCGGGCTCTGTTCGAAGCAGTACTTCAGCGGTGTGTCGCGACCCATCACGAGTGGAGGCATCGCCTTGGCGATCTTGTCGCCGACACCGTACGGGTAGCCCAGCACCCGCGCCGCGTCGCGCACAGCGTTGCGCGCCTTGATGGTGCCGAAGGTGATGATCTGGGCGACGTGATCGCGGCCGTACTTCTCGGCGGCGTAGCGGATCATCTCGTCGCGGTATCGCGAGTCGAAGTCCATGTCGATGTCGGGCATCGAGATGCGGCTGGGGTTCAGGAACCGCTCGAACAGGAGGTCGTACTTGATGGGGTCGAGATCGGTGATCCGCAAGCTGTAGGCAACCGCGCAGCCTGCCGCCGAGCCGCGGCCGGGACCGACGCGGATACCGGCGTCCTTGGCGTGCTTGATGAGATCCCAGACGATCAGGAAGTACGAGGCGAACCCCATGTTCTTGATGACCTGCAGCTCGTACGCCATGCGTTCGACCACCGACGGCGAAAGCTCCTGACCCCACCGCTGCTTGGCGCCCTCCCAAGCCAGATGATCGAGGTAGCCGGCGTCGTCGGTGAAGCCCTCGGGAATCGGGAAGTCGGGCAACTGCGGCTTGCCGAACTCGATGTTGACGTCGGCCCGCTCGGCAACCCACAACGTGTTGTCGCACGCCTCGGGAAGGTCCTTGAACAGGTAGCGCATCTCCTGCGATGTCTTGAGGTAGTGCTCTTGGCCCTCGAACTTGAAACGCTTCGGATCGCTGAGCGTTGCCCCCGTCTGCACGCACAACAGCGCGTCGTGGGCCTCGTGATCCTCGCGGTGGACGTAGTGCGAATCGTTGGTCGCGATCAGCGGCGCGCCGATCTTGCGAGCGATCTCGACGAGCTTGGGGTTGGTGTCGTGCTGAGCCTGCAACCCGTGGTCCTGCAGTTCGACGAACAGGTTGTCCTTGCCGAATATCTCCTGCAGCCGGCCGGCATTGGCCAGCGCCCCCTTCTCGTCACCCTGCAGCAGCGACTGCAGGACGTGACCACCCAGGCATCCGGTCGTTGCGATCAAACCCTCGTGGTACCGGGCCAACAGCTCCCAGTCCATCCGCGGCTTGTAGTAGTAGCCCTCCATGAACGCCAGGCTGGCGAGCTGGATGAGGTTGCGGTACCCCTGGTCGGTCTCGGCGAGCAACGTCAGGTGGTAATAGAGCTTCTTGCCGCCCTCGGTGTCGCCACCGGAGTCGTCGACCCTGCCGCGGCGCGGCGGGCGCTCGCGTCGGGTCTCGTAGGCCATGTACGCCTCGGTGCCGATGACGGGCTTGACGCCTTGCGCCTTGCACTCCTTGAAGAACTCGAGGACGCCGTACATGTTGCCGTGGTCGGTGATCCCGAGGGCCGGCTGGCCGTCGGCGACCGCCTTGGCGACGAGGTCGTCGAGCCGCGCTGCACCATCGAGCATCGAGAACTCGGTGTGCACGTGGAGGTGGGTAAATGAATCCCCCACTGCGCATCCCTCCCTGACTGAGTCTCTAGTTACACCAATGTGATTCGTCGAACCTTACTGTTTTTCTACAGGTAGGTACCAGGCCGATCGGCGACTTCGATGGCGCCCGCAGGCATCTGCCCGCCGCCGGGGCCACCCGCCATCGCGCCTGGTGGAAGCTGACGCATGCCCTCCAATTGTTGGCGGGCGGCGATCTGCTGAGCGAACAACGTCGCCTGGATGCCGTGGAAGAGACCCTCCAGCCAGCCGACCAGCTGGGCCTTGGCGACCCGCAGTTCGCCGTCGGACGGGATCACCCCGTCCTTGAACGGCAGGGCGAGGTTGCGCAGCTCGTCCTGCAGATCAGGCGACAGAGCCTCGGACAGTTCGACGATCGAGCGCTCGTAGATCTCGGCCAACCGCTCGCGGCTGGGCTCGTCGAGGGAACCCGTGCGCACTTCTTCGAGCAGTTGCTTGACCATCGACCCGATGCGCATGACCTTGGCGGGCGCTGTCACGGTCTCGGTGGGGTCGGGCTCCCGTTCGGCTGCGGCGGCGACGACTTCCGCCGGCTTGCCCTGTGGTTCGTCGCCCTGTGCTTCTGTGGTTGTCATCAAGTGCTCCTTGGGGAAGTGGCTGACTTCATGATGTGCCGGCCAACAACGGCACCAGCATCTCAGCAGATGTCAGCGAACCGTGTCGACAGATCAGGGGGTACGGGCCGCTGTCGGCCGCATCGACGAAGCTGATCGGCGCCCTGGTCATGAGCGCCACATCGCCGAACCGCGACGCGATGGGAGGGCTGACGACGGGGCCGAACCATCCGCCCTCGATCAGCTCCTGGCGGCTCATCACCCACGCCACATCCCCATGGGCCGCCTTCGCTGCTTCGAGCAGCTCGGCCGCCGCGCCGGGCCGGGAGTGCAGCCACCGGAATCGCCCCTCACCCGACAGCCCCCTGGTCAGCTTGATGACTTCGTCGGCGATCGCCCGGTCATTGGGACCGACATCGACCTGGCCGTGATCGGCGGTGACCAGCAACACCGAGTCGTCGATCAGTTGTTCCTTGACCTGCTCGATGATGTCGTCGGCGCTGCGCAGCTCGGCCTCGTAGTACGGACCGAACCCACGCTCATGGGCGATCTTGTCGATTCCGTCGTAGTACGCGTAGATCAGCGGTTCACCCTGGCGAAGCAGCTCGCCGATCGTGACGGCCAAGCTCGACGCCGCCCGCCAGCCGACCATCCGCCCGCCGCGCAGATGGGCCTCGGTGAACGCCGTGCGCTCGAAGTCGGCCTTGGTGACGACGGGCACGGGCTGCCCCATGAACGGGGCGAAGGCCTGCACCCGGCTCGGCTCGTGCTTGCGGCGCGCGTCGCCACCAGTCGTCGACCAGCGCAGCACGTTGAGGATGTCGCCGCCGACGTCCATCCGATAGCCCACCAGGCCGTGCTCGCCCGGCGTGAGGCCGGTCGTGATCGAGGTCAGTGCGGTGGCCGTGGTCGACGGGGCAACCGTCGTGATGGGCCCGCCCTCGAAACCGGCCAGCGTGGGCATGTGGGTGCGGTGTGCATCGAACTGCTCCCACCCGAGACCGTCGAGGACGAGGACGACCACCTGCCGGGCAGTGCGCACCGGGATGGGCATCCAATCGCGCTCGGCACCACGGTGCGGGGCCAACAACGCCGGCACGATGGCTCGTACGTTCGCGCCTTGATAGTCGGGGAAGATCGGTTGCTCGGTCACGGGAAACGTCAGTCCATCATCTCGGGGTTGCCGTGCGCCAGCCGAGATTGACGCCTAGTCCCGCACAAGGCCGTAGATTGATCGGGTGCGCGTTTCCAGCAAGGGTGACTACGCCTGTCGGGCCCTCCTGTCATTGGCCCTGCACCTGGACGGAGCCGGCCCCACCTCGGTGCGCGACATCGCCGAGCGAACCGCCATCCCGCAGCCGTATCTCGAGCAGATCCTGCTGGCGCTGAAGGGCGCGGGCCTCGTGAAGTCGAAGCGCGGGGTGGGTGGCGGATACGTGCTTGCCCGCTCCCCATCCGAGATCCGCATCGGCGAGATCCTCTCCGCTGTCGACGGCCCCATCAGCCTCGGCGACTTCGGCGAGCCGCACCAGGACGGCGCGTGCGACCACGAGGGCCAATGCGTGCTGCTGGCCATCTGGAAGTCGGCCGGCGAGCAGATGCGCCGCCTGCTCGAGGGCTTCACGCTGCAGTCGGTCGCCGATGCCGCTCGCGGTGTCGCCCCATGGCCCGAGGCACGAATCGAAGACGGCCTCGCTACGTTGTGAGCTGCGCCTCGACTGCCGCCAGATCAGCGGGCAGTGTCGAGGTGAAACCCACAGCCTCGTTGGTGCTGGGATGCACGAACGCCAACTCTGCGGCGTGCAGGAACGGGCGCGGCGTGGAGATTCCGTGGCGGATTCCGCCATAGGTCCCGTCCCCCACGACCGGGTGCCCGATCGCCGCAAGGTGCACCCTGATCTGGTGGGTGCGGCCCGACTCCAATCTGCATTCCAACGCGCTGGCCTCGGCCGGCGACCGGTACGCGGCGAGCACTTGGTACCGGGTGCGCGCCGACTTGCCGTCGACGACGACCGCCATGCGCATCGGGTCACGATGATCGCGGCCGATCGGCGCATCGATGACACCGTTCGGATTGGCCAGATGTCCCCACACGACGGTGCGATACACACGCGTTACATCGCGCTGCGAGAGCGCATAGACCAGCGCGTGGTACGCCTTGACGGAGCGGGCCACGACCATCAGCCCACTCGTCCCGATGTCGAGACGATGGACGATGCCGGGTCGGTGCGACTCGCCGATTCCCACCAGTTCGGGATATCTGGCCAGCAAACCGTTGACCAGCGTGCCTGTCGGGTTGCCGGCGCCGGGGTGCACGACGAGACCGGCGGGCTTGTCGACGACGATCACCTGGTCGTCGTCGTACACGACTGTGTACTTCACCGTGGGATCCGCCTCCGGCAACGCGGTCGTCGGCAACTTCGACTCGTCGACATCGATCTGCTGGCCGAGCTGTAGGCGCTGCTTACCCGACACGACGACGAGGCCGTCGACCTCCACGCCACCGGCAGCGACGAGAGCCGCGGCATCCGATCGGCTGGCGTCGGTGACGAGGGCCACGATCCGATCGAGCCGCTCCCCTGCCAGCGCCGGCGGTATCTCCTCGTGGATCATGGCTGCCGGGCCTTGCGATGGCCCAGCATGGTCCACAGCACGAAGATCGCCCCTCCGACATCGATGGCCATGTCGGCGATGTTGAAGATAGGGAACCACTGGAAATCGATGAAGTCGACGACAGCACCGTGCAGCACGCGCTGCCCCCTGAAGATGCGGTCGGCGAGGTTGCCGATCGCCCCACCGGCGATCAGGCCGGCAGCGATCACCGTGACCCGACTCGTCAACGCGCGGCTGGTCCAGACCAACCAAACGATCACGATCAGGGCAACGATGCCGATGTACGGGCCGATCCCCTGCGCCTGAGAGAAGGCCATGCCGCTGTTTCGGGTGAGGTTCCACTGCAGTGTCCAGATGACGTGGCGTGGACGACCGTCTCCGAGCGCCGACAGCGCCCACCGCTTGGCGAGTTGATCGGCAAGCACGACCGCGGCGACGATCGACGTGGTCAGGAGTGGACTGGCCGAACGAAGACGGTGCGCCGGCTCGTGGTCGACCTCGGTTGATTCTCTGGGCGGGGTCGAGTCGATCTCGGCCGCCGCATCATCGGTCATCGACGGCCGATCCCGCCGACCTTCTCCTCGACCAGCATCGTCGCCCACGGGATCGCCTCCAGGCGCTCGCGTGGGATGGGCCGACCGGACTCCGTCGAATAGCCGTAGCGGCCCGTCGTCAGGCGGCCGAGCGCCGTCTCGATGTCGGCGATGGTCTGGCGGGCCTGTGCCGACAGCGTGAGGTCGCGCTCGCGCTCGACGACCATCGTGTCGCCCTCGCCACCCTCGTCGTCGAACTGCACGTCGCCCATCTCCTGCTCCTCGATCAGCGAGTTTGCCTCGTCCTCGAGACGGGTGGCCTGACCGGTGAGCGCTGCCTTCTCCTCGAGCAGCAGGGCACGCATGGTCGAGAGGAACTTCACGTCGAAATCCTTCGTGTAGGCGACGCCATCCTTGGTGACGCCCTTGACCGGCGGGATCTCGATCACGACCGGGCCGAAGCTCGGCTTCTTGGCCGGGGCTGCTTTCTTCGCAGGTGCCGCGGCCTTGGCCGCAGGTTGTGCGGCTTTCTTGGCGGCCGGTGCCGCAGCCTTCTTGGCGACGGGCGCGGCAACTGACTTCTTGGTGGGAAGCACCGCCATCTTCTTCACAGCGGGCGCTACCTTCGCCGCAGCCGGCGCAGACTTCTTGGCCGCAGCCGGCGCTGACTTCTGCACTGGTGCCGCCTTGCTTGGGAGGGATGCTTTCCTGGGAGCCGGCTTGGCCAGTGGGGACTTCTTGGCCGGTGCGACCGCTGGTGCCGTAGCGGCCTTCTTGGGCGCAGCTACCGGTTTGGCGGGTGCAGCCTTCTTCGACGTCGTGGATTTGGCCGGCACCGTTTTACGTGCAGGTGTGGCCTTCTTCGTGGACGCCTTGGCGGCCGGAGCCTTCTTGGCTGTTGCCATCTGTGGTGAACCTCCGTCGACCCAGGTGAGGCTGCGATGCTACCGCCGTACCGGCCCGATGTGGACGAAGGCCGAATCAGGCCTTGGCGACGCCGATGAAGACCGGTTCCCCGTCGAGCTCGGCATTCGGTCGGCCCTGTTCGAAGGCCAACGTGGTCGACAACGTCGGTTCGGTGATCAAGGCGACGAACGGCCCGACCTGCGATCGGATCGAGTCAGGTACTCCGAGTGTGAGGTTGATCCGATCGCTGACGTGCAGCCCCGCGTCTCGACGGGCCTGTTGCACGAGCCTGACAAGGTCGCGGGCCACTCCTTCGGCCTCGAGATCGGGCGTCAGATCGATGTCGAGAACCACCACGCCCGTGTTGGCCGGAAGCGTCGCGGCCCGAGACGGATCCGCAGCAACGAGCCGTAAGGAGTACTCCCCTTCGCGGAGCTCGATACCGCCGGCCGAGACGACACCGGTCGTCTCGTCCTGCACCCACTTGCCCTGCTTCACCGCGCCGATCACCTGCTGCACATCCTTGCCTATACGCGGGCCCAGCACGCCGGGCACGACGGTCAGTTCGAACCTGCCGACTGCATCGAGGTCGGTCGACAGGACGACGTTCTTCACGTTGATCTCGTCGGCGATGATCCCTCGGAAAGGGGCGAGTGATTCAGAGTCGCGTGCCGCGATCGTCAGTGTTGCCAGCGGCTGGCGCACACGTCGCCCAGTGGCCTTGCGAACTGCCGACGAAGCACTGCAGACATCGCGAACTCGATCCATCGCCGTCACCAGTTGGGTTGATCCGGCAACGTCGTCGGCTGCCGGCCAGTCGGTGAGGTGCACGCTGGACTCGTCGCCGACGAGCCCGCGGT
Organism: Ilumatobacteraceae bacterium; assembly: GCA_040005915.1. Classification (GTDB taxonomy): domain Bacteria; phylum Actinomycetota; class Acidimicrobiia; order Acidimicrobiales; family Ilumatobacteraceae; genus JAENVT01. Next base: position 2,033 of record JBDTYA010000013.1, on the reverse strand, counting down.
AGACCGCCTCGGTAGTCAACGGAAGCAGCGGCGCAGCGATCTGACACGTCGTCGTGAGAACGGTCCACAGCACATCGAGCGCCTCTGGATCGCCGGCCCAGAAGCGTTCGCGCGAACGCCGCACGTACCAGTTGGTGAGGGCGTCGAGGAACGTGCGCACCGTGGCGCAGGCGGCGAACAGGTCGTACGAATCCATCGCCACGGTGACGTCTTTGACGAGCGAGTGCAGCTTGCCGAGGATGTACTGGTCGAGGGGATCGCCGGCCTCGGTTCGCCGTTGCGCCGTGTAGCCGGCAGCATTGGCATACATCGTGAAGAACGAGTACGTGTTCCAGATCGGCAGCACGACGTGTCGCACGCTCTCGCGGATCCCCGTCTCGGTCACCGCGAAATCGCCGCCGCGCAGGATGGTCGAAGACAACAGGTACCAACGCATGGCGTCTGCGCCGTAGGTGTCGAAGACCATCATCGGGTCCGGATAGTTGTTGAGGCTCTTCGACATCTTCTGCCCGTCGTCACCCTGCACGACGCCGTGGCTGATACACGTGCGGAACGCAGGCCGGTCGAACAGCGCCGTCGCCAACACGTGCAACGTGTAGAACCAGCCCCGGGTCTGGGCCATGTACTCCACGATGAAGTCGCCCGGATAGTGGCTCTCGAACCACTCGGCATTCTCGAACGGGTAGTGAACCTGGGCGAACGGCATCGAGCCCGACTCGAACCAGCAGTCGAGCACTTCCGGCACACGCCGCATGGTCGCCTTGCCGGTCGGGTCGTCGGGATTCGGGCGCGTCAACGTGTCGACGAGCGGCCGGTGCAGGTCGGGGATCGTGACGCCGAAGTCGCGCTCGAGCTCGGCGATCGATCCGTAGACGTCGAGGCGCGGGTAGTTGGGGTGGTCGCTGCGCCACACCGGGATCGGCGAGCCCCAGAAGCGGTTGCGGCTGATGCTCCAGTCGCGGGCGTTGGCCAGCCACTTGCCGAAGCTGCCGTCCTTGACGTGCTCCGGCACCCACTGGATCTGTTGGTTCAGCTCGCCCATCCGATCGCGGAACGCTGTCACCTGCACGAACCAGCTGCTGATGGCGCGGTAGACCAAGGGCTCCGCGCACCGCCAGCAGTGCGGGTACGAGTGGTTGTAGCTGTCATGGCGCACCACTGCGCCCCGTGCCTTCAACTCCTTGATGATCTCGTTGTTGGCCTCGAACACGTGCACGCCGACCCACGGCGGCACGTCGGCGGTGAACTGCCCGTGCTCGTCCATCGGGCAGATCGTGGGAATGCCCATGGCGTTGCACGCGTTCTGGTCGTCCTCGCCGAAGCCCGGCGCCATGTGCACCACGCCCGTGCCGTCCTCGGTCGAGACGAAGTCGCCCCCGAGAACCTGGAAGGCATTGGGGGTGTCGGCGAAGAACGGGAACAGGGGCGTGTAGCGCCTGCCGACGAGGTCGCTGCCCTTCACGGTATCGACCTGAACCGCGTCGGCCAGTTCGCGTTCATATGCGCCGAGACGAGACTCGGCGAGGATGAAGCGCACGCCGTCCTTGTCCTGCATCACCGCGTAGTCGATGTCGGGGCCGACGGCCAGCGCGAGATTGCTGGGGAGCGTCCACGGCGTGGTGGTCCAGGCCAGGATCCGCTCGCCGGAGTCGAGATGGAACTGCACGGTCAGCGCCGGGTCCTGGCGGTCGCGATACACGTCGTCCATGCGGGTCTCGGTGTTGCTCAATGGTGTCTCGCACCGCCAGCAGTACGCCAGGACCTTGAAGCCCTCGTAGATCAAACCCTTGTCCCAAAGTGTCTTGAATGCCCACATGACACTTTCCATGTAGGTCTTGTCGAGCGTCTTGTAGTCGTTGTCGAAATCGACCCAGCGGGCCTGACGGGTGACGTAACGCTGCCACTCGTCGGTGAACCGCAGCACGCTGGTTCGGCACGCGTCATTGAACTTGTCGATGCCGAACTTGGTGATGGCCGGGTGACCGCTGATGCCGAGCTCCTTCTCGACGACGACCTCGGCGGGCAGCCCATGG
>JBDTYA010000012.1:0-6460 GCA_040005915.1 Ilumatobacteraceae bacterium | reverse complement strand
GCTCGCGGAGTATGACCCGCAGCAGGTCGACATCGTTGTCGTAGAACTTGCGGTAGCCACTGGCGGTTCGCTCGGGATCGATGAGACCCTGACTCTCGAGGAACCTGATCTTGGAGATCGTCACATCGGGGAACTCTTCGAGCAGGAGCCCCAGCACTTCGCCGATCGATAGGTATGGGCGTTCTTGCATGATCATGTATCAGGCGTCGGATCGCTCGAAGAAGACGAGACGAAACTTGCCGACCTGTAGCTCGTCTCCCTGGCGCAACACGACCTCGTCGTCGATGCGCTCGGCGTTGAGGTAGGTGCCGTTGAGCGACCCCGCATCGCGGACCACATAGCCATTCGCCGTTCGCTCGACTTCGGCGTGGCGACGCGACACGGTGATGTCGTCGAGGCTGATCTCGCTGTCGGGATGACGACCGAGGCGTGTGAGCGGATCGTGCAACGCGAATGCGTCGCCGGCCTGGGTCCCGGATCGCACGATCAAGGACGCGACACCCTGGTCGAGGTCGCCGACACTGACGACAACGTCGTCGTCGACACCCGGTGCGTCCTGCAACGGGTCGACCTTGGCGAGGGTCACCGTGTGGTCGGCGATGTGATCGAGAACATTGCCGCAAGAGGAACAGAACCCCGATTCCGGAGGGTTCCGGTGGCCGCACTGGTTGCAGAACACGTAGGCCATCTGAAGGAGACTAACCGTCGATGAGAGCTTGATAGCCAACGGCGTCGAGCAGGCCGTCCCTGTCGGACGCATCGCTCATCTCGATCTCGCAGATCCAACCTGCACCATAGGGATCGGAGTTCAACATGTCGGGTGCATCGGCGAGTTTCTCGTTGACGGCGACCACGGTTCCCGACACCGGGGCATAGATGTCGCTGACGGATTTCGTGCTCTCGACCTCGCTGAAGCTGTCGCCCGCCTTCACGGTTGCACCCATCGTGGGGGCCTGCACGTAGACGACATCACCCAACGCATCCTGCGCGTAATCGGTGATCCCGATGCGAGCACGGGTGCCGTCGATGGCGATCCACTCGTGGTCGCTGGAGTAGAGCAAGTGGGTGGGAACCGTCATGGCCCCGCAGACTAGCGGGCGGTCTTGCGTCCTTCGCGCAGACTGGCGCGGATGGTGGGGATATACGTCACCGCGGTGTAGTAGCTCAAGATCAGGCCGGGAATCCCGAGGATCCACGAGGCGATCTCGAACCCCTGATTTCCCGGAAAGTCACTCGCGCCCAACATGAAGCCCGGGAACGCGAACATCAACAGGAACGTCGCCAGCTTGCCCCATTTCGTCACGTCGAACCGTTTCATGTGGAAGACGAGCGTGGCGATCGCGACGGTGCCACCGACGAGCACTTCGCGGGCGACCACTGCCCAGGCGATCCACAGTGGTGCGGCATGGTCGATGATGATGCCGGTGATCCCGACGATGAAGAGCAGCCGGTCGGCGGTCGGGTCGAAGACCTTGCCGAATTCGCTCGTCTGGTCGAGGCGACGCGCCAACCAGCCGTCGACCCAATCGGTCGCACCGAGACCGCCGAGCAGCCATGCTGCGCCGGCACGGTTGTCGCGACCGAACAGCAGATAGAGGAACAGCGGGATGCAGCACAGACGGAACAGCGTGAACGCGTTGGGCAGCGTGAGGTAGCGGTTCGGTGCCAGCGTCTCCATCGGGGCGCAGCGTACAAGCGCGCCGGTGTGCGGGCCCGCACCCATCGTCGTACGATCGCCCCATGTCCACCATCTTCAGCCGGATCATCGCGGGTGAGATCCCCGGCACGTTCGTGTACCGCGACGAGCGGTGCGTGGCGTTCATGTCGATCAATCCGCTGGCCCGCGGCCACGCGCTGGTCGTTCCCGTCGCCGAGATCGATCACTGGATCGACGCCCCGCCCGATCTCGTGCAGCACCTGTTCGCAGTGGTGCATCGAATCGGCCTCGCACAGAAGCAGGCGTTCGCCTGCGAGCGCGTCGGTGTGATCGTCGCCGGGTACGAGGTGCCGCACGCCCACATCCACGTGATACCGACCAACGACATCAGCGAGCTGTCGTTCGCCAACGCCGCGCCGACCGTGGATGGCCACGACATGGATGCCGCGGCGTCAGCGATTCGTGAGGCGCTCGACTAGCCGCTCGAGGAGAATCAGTCGATCGGGTCGACCAGCCCGGCGCCCTTGTTGCGCACGTTGTTGACCTCGGTCGACACCTTGTGCATGGTCAGCAGGTTGTCGGGCGCCGGCACGAGCAGGGTCTGCAACTGCTCGAGGTCCTGGTTCGTCGGGTCGAGCCACTGCTTCCACTTGGTGGGCGGCAGCATCACCGGCATGCGGTTGTGCACCGGCGCCATCGTTGCGTTGGCCGCTGTGGTGACGATGGTGCAGCTGTGCAACCACGGCGCATCGGGACCGGCGCTCTTGTCGCGCCACGTGGTCCACAACCCGGCGACGGCCAGCGGCTCGCCGTCGAGTCGATGGATGAACATCGGCTGCTTGCTCGGCTTACCGGCCTTCGTCATCGTGGCGCCTTCGCTGCCCTGCGCCCACTCGTAGAAACCATCCATCGGGACGATGATTCGCTGCTTCTTGAACACCGATTTGAACGCCGGCTTCTCGGCCAACGTCTCGGCGCGGGCGTTGATCATCTTCGAGCCGATCTTCACATCCTTGGCCCACATCGGCACGAGACCCCAGTGGAAGACCTGCAACGTCGGAAGGCCATCGGGCCCGGCGACGACTCCGTAGACGTCGTTGGTCGGGGCAGTGTTGAAGTTGTCGGGCAGGGAGGTCCCGGCGTCGAACGACGCACCGAAGTACTCGGCGATCTTCTCAGCCGAACTGGAGGACACGAAGCGGCCGCACATCGCGGCCAACCGTAGCGTCGATCAGCCGAACGAGGTCACCCAGGAGTTGATCGCGAAGCCGCCGGTCTGGTTGACCTGGATCAATGCGGTGGCGGTCACGCGAGGCGTCGAATTCGTGGTCTGGCTGACCACCTTGAAGGTCTTCTGCACGACGGAGTTGAGCAGACCGATCTGCAGGTACCCCGGGAGGGTTGCCGAGACTCCGATGGTGCCGGTCAAGACGCCGCCGCCGAGCGTGATCCGCTTGTTGGCGGCCATCAGGAGGGCGGTGTTGAGCGAGACCCCGCCCTGTGGCACGGAGATGTACCCGGGGATGTTCACGGTGACCGGCATCGCGGTCGTCAGGTTGATGTCGAGGATCGGACACGTCGCGGCGGGTGCCGCCGGAGGCGGTGCGCACGGGAACGCACCCGTCAACGGCACCGTCGTGGGCACGAGGGTCGATGCGGCGTAGTGCTCGTTCAGCGGCTCCACCGGGGGCGTCGCATTGACCATGCTGTGGGGAACCTTCATCACCCCGGGGAGATCGTAGTCGTTGGTCACTGCGCCGGCGACGACTCCGTTGACGGACATGATTGCGATGTTGTTCATGATGACGTCGGGATCGGTCGGGTCGACCAGGCGACGGTTGAACGTGATGTTCACTCCCCTGCCGGTGCCGCTCGCTGTCGCAGTGTCGATGATCATGCGGCCCTGGGCGCCGAACACGAATGTTCCGCCCACACCGTTGCTCGTCGCGTCGGCATAGCCGGCGTCGGCGACGGCGATCGCGTCGCTGTCGATGCAACCGTCGGTGGCTCCCGCGCCGACCACGACCTTGGCATCGCCGCTGAAGCGCAACGCCTTTTCGAAGTAGTAGACGCCCGACACGAAGTACACAGGCGTCTGACCGGTGATGACGACGTTGTCGGTGTAGCGACCCGGGAAGTACACCTTGCAGATGCCGTTACCGGTGTCGACGTCATAACCGCCTGCGTAGCCCTGCGCATCGATGACCGAAGATGTACGGCAGGAAGATCTTGCTACCTGTCGAGATGGTGGTGGCGTCGTTCGTCCATGCTGCGTACGTCGTCGGGTCCGATACCATCCTGCCGCACGGAACCGATTCGGCGATGGCGCTGGTGCACCACAGCGGTGAGATCGTTCCATCGAGATCGGGCCGACTGGGTGGCGCGACGTATGGCGGAGGTATGAGCAACGACGCGCCGACCATCGTGGAAGTCAACGCCCAACGCAGGTCACTGGGTATCCACTGGGAAGCGTTTCCCGTCGTCGTGCACTTTGTCGTGATCGCCAATCCGGGCGGAACGGCGAGGTTGATGGCCGACGCGTCCGACGCTCCGGAGTTCGAGCATGCCGAGTACAGCGCCGACGGGTCGTACAGAACCGAGCGAAGCCCACCGCGCACGACCTCGGACGAGTTGGCCCCTTGGATTCGCAATCGGCTCGACTGGTTGACGGTCATGATGTAGCGCATCGTCGGGAGCACGAAGAACGCCCCGACGATGATGACCACGAGCGCCAGGATCAGCGTCGACCCCTCATCCTTGCCTTTTCCACATCGTGCTTGTGCTGCGCGCTGCCGGCGCAGCCAGTTGATCGATAGACGCCTCATCCGTGGTAGCTCACCATCTGTGTGCAGGAGATGGCCTCGTTGGCGTGTACGACCAGTTGGATGCTCGTCCACGGGGCGTGGCCGCTGACCGGGGTTTCCGTGAACGGATACGCAACGCCCTTCGACTTGCACGACCAACTGACGTGCGTCCACGCCGACAGGTTCGTGAACTCCTGTGGTGTGATCGTGATCGTCTTGGCGTTTTCCCCGGGGAAGGCGATGTCGAAGGTCCCGCTCTTGAAGGCCGAGGAGGTCTTGACGACCGTGTTGTCGGTCGAGTTCTGGTAGGTGAACGGGTCCTTGGCGCCGAGCCCGTCGGCCGTGTTCTTCGTCTGCAGCGTGACCGTTCCGCCGCATTCACCCAACACGATCTTGTCGAGCGCGTCGGCGAATCGGCTGTAGTCGGGCAGGGCGAACACGTCGGCCGCAGCTGCAGCGTTGTCTGCGTACGGCGCACCGCCGGCCGGCGGGTCAACCCGGTTGTACGGGCCGGTGTTGCCGCTCAGGTCACCGACGATGACGTTGCCGAGCAGATCGATGTCGCTGACAGCCTTCGTCGTCGTGTCGTAGCCCGTGAAGGGCTGGGAGTAGTTGTGGTAGTTCTTCCAACCGTCGGTCGAGTCACTCGTGGTGTTGCTGGCGTCGTACTCGGCCTGGGCGACATCGACCCAGCTCGTCGATGTTCCGCTGGTGTTCGAGCGGAAGCCGTCGGAGCTGTCAGCTGTTGTGTTGCTGGCGCCGTACAGGGCCGCACTTATCGTCGTCCACGAACTGCTGGAACCGCTCAAGCGCGTACGCCATCCGTCGGTGCTGTCGGACGTCGAGTTGTTGCCGGCAGTGTCATACACGGCCTGCGTCGTCGGCTCCCATGTGTCGAACGGCGCCGTGTAGATGTTGGTGGTCTGCCAGCCGTCCGTGGCGTCCGCCGTCGTGTTGCTGGCGTTGTACTGAGCAGCGGTCACGGTGGTCCACGACGTGCTGGCGACGTTCTCGGTGGTGCGCCAGCCGTCGGAGCTGTCGGCGGTCGAGTTGTTGCCAGCCGTTTCGTACAGAGCCTGAGTCGTCGTCACCCATGTGTCGTACGGCGCTGTGTACGCCGTTCCGATCTGGAAGCCGTCACTGGCATCCGCCGTCGTGTTGCTGAGGTTGTAGTCGGCAAGGCTGATCGATGTCCATGACGTGGTGGTTCCGGTGGACGTACGGACACCTTCCGTCGGCCCGGCGACGGAGTTGCTCTTGTCGTATTGAGCGGAGGTCATGGTGGTCCACCCGCCGAGGGGTCCCGTGACGGTGATTCGGTAGTTGTCGGTCGCATCGGGAGTCTTGTTATTACTGAGATAGTGGGATGCGGTGTCGGTCTGCCACTTGTTCGACTTGTATTGCTCGAATGTCACGCCGGTTGTTGCGTACTGCCACGAGACCGTGTTGCCGCGTTGGTAGTCGATGTGCTGACCGCGCTCGTAGACCACGTTGTTGCCACGTTGATAGCCGAGGTGATAACCCCGATCGAAGACGACGTTGCCCTGGCGCTGGTAGTACACGGTGTTGCCGCGGGCGTAAGCGATGTGGTAGCCGGACGCCGTGTACCAGTCCTCGTAGGCAGTGTCGGGCATGTGCGTTGTCGTGTTCGTCGGCAACGTGCCCACGAAGATGCCGATCACGTCGACCTTCCCGCGATCGCGCACGACGCGCTCGGCCCGGTTCCAACCGATCTGGGCGAAGGACGAGCCGGTCGCCGCCGGAAGGCCGGCGTCGAGCGCATCGTCGACGACCGGCGCAGTCGACGACGTACCGTTCTTGCGGCTGTAGGTCGGCACACCGTCAGTGAAGAAGATCACCTTCGACGGGAGCTGCGCCGGGATCGATCCGTCGACGTTGCGGAGCATGCGCAGGAAGCCGTCTTCCCAGTTGGTGCCGCCGTTCTGCTTGATACCGCTGCTCGAGTTGGCCGGGTCGCCGATCATGTTCTTCAACGCCT
>JBDTYA010000011.1:0-4429 GCA_040005915.1 Ilumatobacteraceae bacterium | reverse complement strand
ACGCGGCGATCTTCCCGCTGATGGCCCAGATCCAGATGCTGCGGGCACGCGGCGAAGCAAAGCGCCCCACCATTGGCCGAGCCGCTGCAGAGCTCGGCGAGACTGCGGCCTGGCGCACCAACGACCTATCGCGGATGCTCCCCGAGCAGATCCCATCGCCGTGGTTCCGGGCCAACCAGCAGCTTCATCAAACCAGCGCCGAGCTCGCCCGCGCCGTCCTGCTCGACGACTTCGCCGATCACCGCCCGCCGCGTTGGCTGCCACCCGATTCTGCCGACGACGCAACATTGGCCACCCTCGTCGCGCTGCTCCCCCGCCCGCTCCCCACTGGCAACCCGTACGCCGAGAACGTGCTCGCCGCCATCCTCATCCGTCTCGGAGAGTTCGACGCGGCCGCGCACTATGCCGCCGATTCGTACCGTCGCTCGGCATCGCCCACGTCGGCGTTCGCGGTCGCCCGAAGCGCAGCCTCGCTCGGCGATCGCGACACGGCCGTCGGGTGGTTGCGAACTGCCGAAGCACTGGCGAATCCGGGATGGATCGGCGAGGCGCTACGCGACGCACCCGAGCTGGCCCGGCTCACCGGCCGCACCGCCAGCGCCGCCGAATTCGGCTGACCATCCGCGCTGGTCAGTCGAGTTGAGCAACCAGCTTCTTCGGCGCTATCAGGATGTACGAGGTGCGGATGAGCTCGTCGATCTCCGCCCAATCGACCGCCGACTCCGTCAGATCCAGGCGCACCCATCCACCGCGTGCCAGGTATGGCGCCGGGCTGAAGCGGGCATCGTCGAGCAGCGCCGGCAGCTCCTCACGATCCGCCTTCACGGTCAGGCTGCCACCTTGGCCCGGGAACGCGAAGATCTTCTTGCGGACACGGAAGTTGATGTCGGTGCCCCACGTGACCTCTTCGGTCGCCTCGGGCAAGGCCATCGCCATCGAGCGCATCCGCTCGAGGTTCTTCGCCAGCGTTTTGGGCGTCGCGGCCATCGGCTCAGTCTCGCGCAACCTCGTCGTGCCCACGCTTGACGTATGCCAAGACCTGAGTCGTGCCGACCGACGTGACGGTACCGATCGCGGCGCCGTTCACCGTGACCGGCGTGCCGGGCTCGTCGTTCGGCCGTCGCGGCAGGACCGTGAGGTGTCGCGGTGCAGCCGACCCCCTGCTGTCCATTCGCTCGACCAATTCCTGTCCCGGGTAGCAACCCTTGGTGTAGCTGATGGCGATTTCGGCGAGACCGGTTTCGGCGGGGATCGTCTCGCCGGGGACGATCTCTGTTCCCATCGCCGGCCAGGCGGCGGCGATGCGCCGATCCTCGTCGCCGGCGTCGTCGAGCGCTGTGCCACTCGGTAGCTGATCGGACGAATGAACGGTTGCCTTCACCCGGATCTTGAAACGGTTGAGGCGAGCCTCGAGCATGGGCCCGAATCCCGGGTCCGTATCGAGCTCGAAGCGCTCGTCGCCGACCATCCTCACCCTGGCGAGCACGTCGACCTTGCCGGTCGGTTGCAACAGGAACGTCCACTTCTCGTCGCCGACGGCCATGCCGCGCAGATCCTGCGACGCCTGTGATTGCAGATACGTCGCCGCATCCGGTCCGTCGATCGCGACGACATCTCGATGATGCCCGAGCCAACTGGTGTCCATCCGTCCAGTGTCGCACCGCCACCTGTGGATGCCACACTATGTGCATGGCAGATCTAGAGCGCGTGGCCATACGAGTCTCCGACGGCTTACGCAAGACCCTCGCCAGGATCAACACCCTGGCCCGCGGCATCGCCTCGATCAGCGCGATCATCGGCGTCGCCACCTTCATCACCGGCCTGTGGATCTTCGACCGCAGCCGCCCGACCTGGATCGTCCTCGGTGGCGCAATCTGCGTCGCCCCGACCGCTGCGGCGCTGCTGGCCTGGGCCTACGTTCGGGCGACGGTCAAGGTCGCCCCGGCGCTACTGGGTAACGTCCGCACCCTGCTCGACGACTCGAACAGCGCGGCCAACGTCCTGATCAACTACGACACGGGCGAGCGGCTCGCCAACAACGCCAAGACGTTCGGAGGCCTGCAACTCGATCTCAAACGGCGCCGCGCGGAACTGCCGGCGCTGTACCTGGGCATCCGCGCCATCTGCAGCGTGCCCGGGCTCGCCGCGATCGCCCTGCTCGGCACTCTCGCCGTCGGCGCCATCGGCGCCGTCGTCCTGATCGGTGGCCTGATCAGATAACCGTTCGATGAAAGAGCGCTTCGGTCTAGGCCGGGGTGTTGGCGGCGTTGCGTTGGGCGGTCATTCGGCGGGCGGCGGGAACGGCGGCGAGCAGGGCGGCGGCCTTGTTGCGGCACTCGAGGTCTTCCTCGTCGGGGATGGAGTCGGCGACGATGCCGGCACCAGCCTGGAACGAGGCGCCGTGCGCTCCTACGAACATCGTGCGGATCGCGATGGCCGTATCGAGGTTGCCGCTGAAGTCGATGTAGCCGACGACACCGGCGTACGGGCCGCGCTTCACCGGTTCGAGTTCGTCGATGATCTCCATCGCCCGCACCTTCGGCGCTCCACTGACGGTGCCGGCCGGAAGCGTGGCACGCAGAACATCGATGGGGGTCTTGCCCTCGACGAGCTCGCCGCTGACCTGGGAGGTGAGGTGCATCACGTGGCTGTAACGCTCGAGCGTCATCAGCTCGTCGACGTGCACCGTTCCGTAACTGGCGATGCGCCCGACGTCGTTGCGCGCCAGGTCGACCAGCATGATGTGCTCGGCGACCTCCTTCGGGTTCTCCTTCAGCTCGCCCGCCATTCGCCGATCGTGGTCGTCGTCGCGGCCGCGGCGACGCGTGCCGGCGATCGGACGGCTGATCACCTTGCGGCCGAGCACCTGCACCATCGGCTCGGGCGAGCTGCCGACGATCGTGATGTCGGGGTGCTTGAGGAAGTACATGTACGGACTCGGATTGACCTGCCGCAGCACGCGGTAGAAGTCGAACGGATCCGCATCGAGATCGATGTCGTACCGTTGCGACAACACGACCTGGAAGATGTCGCCTTCGACGATGTGTTCCTTCGCGACGTCGACCGCGCGTTGATACATCCCATTGGGCATCGTGCTGCGAACTGCGGGCATCTCGTCGTCGGCATGCGGCGGCTCCACCGGCACGTACGCCAGCGGCCGGGCGAGGTCGGCAACGGCGCGTTCGACGCGACCCACAGCAGCGTCGTAGGCGTCGTCGAGCTGCGCTGTGCCCATGCCGAGAACGGGCACGCTCTCGATCAGGTAGACGCGCTGGCGCCAGTGGTCGAACGCTGCGAGCGAACCGATGATGCTCATCGCCGCATCGGGCAACCGGCGGTCGTCGAGCGGCACGTCGGGCAGCCTTTCGACCTCGCGCACGATGTCGTAGCCGAGGAATCCCATGACCCCACTCTGCAGCGGTGGGAGGTCGGGGATGATCGGAGCGCGGTAGACGCGCAGCAGTTCGTCGAGCGCGGCCAGCATGCCTCGATCCAGCGGCACCGATCGTGGCACGTTGCCGAACGTCGTGATTCGGCCGTCGCGCAGCTCGAGGGTCGCGACCGGATCGCGACCGACGAAGCTGTATCGGCTCCATCGTTCGGCGTGCTCGACCGACTCGAGCAGGAAGCCGGATCCCGCACCGACCAACTTGGCGTAGGCGGCCACCGGGGTCTCGAGATCGGCGAGCACCTCGGTCCACACCGGCACGACCGTGTGCTCCGTGGCCAGGGCACGGAACTCGTCGCGACCGGGCCGCATCCGCAATCCGCTCATTCGCCGAACCGGCGGTAGAAGCACGAATACGCACCGGTGTGGCAGGCGCCGTCACCTTCTTGCTCGACCATGAACAGCAGCACGTCGGCGTCGCAGTCGTAGTACGCCTCGCGGACGAACTGTCGGTCACCACTGGTGTCACCCTTGCGCCACACTTCCTGCCGGCTGCGGCTCCAATAGACCATGCGCCCACTCTCCAACGTGGCCTGCAGCGTCTCCGCATTCATCCACGCCAGCATCAGCACCGCCTTGGTCTCGACATCTTGGGCGATGGCGGCCACGAGTCCCGACGCGTCGTACTTGACCGTCGCGAGTTGTTCGGGAGTTGCTTCGATCCGTACGCCCGTTGGCATGGCCGACATGCTACGGGCAGGCACGCTGTGGCAACCGGCGATATCGAGGTCTCGTCACGCCGGATTTGTGCCGCCGGTTACAGGTACAGCCCGGTGCTGGCCTCGATGCGGCTGGCCGCTACGGCATGCAGGTCACGCTCGCGAAGCATGATGTAGTCGTTGCCGCCGACTTCGACTTCGTAACGATCGTCGGGGCTGAACAAAACACGGTCACCGACCTCGGCCGAGCGAACGTTCTGGCCCAGCGCGACGACCTCGGCCCACACCAATCGCTTCGAGATCTGGGCGGTTGCCGGGATGA
>JBDTYA010000010.1:0-5240 GCA_040005915.1 Ilumatobacteraceae bacterium | reverse complement strand
AGCCGACGACGAATGTCAGCGTTGCGTTTTGTGCAGCGTGCGGTGCAACCCTCGGAGTCATGCGGCCAGCGTCGTCGTAGCCACCGGCTCGACCGACCCCAGCGTCGTGTTGCCAACCATCTGCATACGAGTGGAGACTTGAGACGATGTCGGTTCCTGGTCCGTGGTACACCAAGCCCTGGGACAAGCTCGCCTCCGGTCGCAGGGCCGTGCTCGGGGTGTGGTGCTATCTCGGCGCTGCCGTGCTCTCGTTGACGCTCGCAGCCTTCTCAGACGCGGCGAGCTCCACACGGATCGGATGGGCAGCCATCGGCGCTGTGTGGGCAGCCATCGGCGCGAGCCTGATCGCCACACTTCGGCATCGGACCCGATCCGCGCAGCAGGACTGACCTGGAGCCGTTTGTCGACACGGCGTCGGCCAACCGGATCGCGGATCTGAGTGCCTACTTGGTTCCTAGGTGTCGAAGCAGCGGCACAACCGTGACCTTCGATGGCGGAGGGATGCCGATCTCCTGGAAGAAGGGACCAACCTGCTTTAGGTACCGGCCGTGCGCCTCCTCCGACTCCCACACCTCGCAGCTTCGCATCACGGCGTACGTCCACCCACCTCTGTTCGGGCTCGTCCGCAGGGTTGCGGTGAACCGCTTGTCGAGGTCGCTCACGAAGCCAACGTTGCCGCAACTGGACTCGCTTGTCCACGCCAGCATCGGCTGATGTGGTGCTGGTGAGTCACGCGTCAATCCATCAGAGGTGCGCTGGCTTCTGCCAACTACGTTCGACGGCGATGAAGTTTGAACCGATCCGCACCGAGCGGCTGATCCTGCGGCCGCCTCGGCTCAGCGATGCCGAAGCCGCATATCAGCGTCGCAGCCTTCCTGAGGTGGCCCGCTATCAGGACTGGGAGATGCCCTACACGCGCGAGCGGGCGGAGAGATCGATGGCCAGGACCGCGGCGATGGACGGCCCGGTCGACGGTGAGGGATGGACCATCACGGTGGTCGACGCCGACGCACCGGACCGGATCGTCGGCGACTTGGCCGTCGAGCTCAGGTGGGGCGGTCGCAGCGGTTTCTTCGGCTACACCTTCCACCCTGACCACTGGGGACGGGGCTACGCCACCGAGGCGGCCCAGGCGCTCGTCCGCTACCTGTTCACCGAGGTCGGGGTCAGCCGAATCGAGTCGTCGCTGCATCCCGACAATCCGCGGTCGGCTCGGGTTCTCGAGGCGTGCGGGCTGACGTTCGAGGGCTTGACCCGACGGTCGTTCTGGGTTGGCGACGAATGCTCCGACGACATGCTGTACGGCATGACCCGCTCCGACTGGGATGCCTGGTGCAACCGTCTCAGCCACCGGCCCCGCCACGTGGAACTGGTGGCCGTCACCGCCGACAACCGGCGGGCGGTCGGCGACCTGGTGACCCACAAGTCGCAGGAACGTTTCGTCTCACCGATGCTCGGCAACTTCCGGGACGCTCTGGTCCCTCCGTCGCTCGATGGTGCCACCCTGGTGCCCTGGTATCGGGCCATCGAGGCCGATGGGGAAGTCGTCGGCTTCATCATGGCCGCGGCGATGACCGAGACACGCGCCAACCCGTACCTGTGGCGGTTCCTTGTGGACCGAATGCACCAGCATCGGGGCATCGGGTCGGCCGCACTCGACCAGTTCGAACAGTGGTGCCAGGATCAGGGAGCGATCGCCGTCGAGGTGTCGTGGACGGAGGGACCCGGCTCCCCCGGGCCGATGTATCGGGCTCGTGGCTATCAACCGTCAGGCAGGATCGACGACGGCGAGATCCACGCCGTCAAACAGCTGAGCTGAGTTCACGGATCGTGGTCGTTCTTGCGTTGCCGCGTCATCAAAGACTGAGCGGCTCAGGTTGACCCTCGTCGCTGCCGAGTCACTCAGCGACCGCCCAGCGACAAAGTTCGGTCTTGCTAGTTGAACAGCTTCTTGGCGATCACCATGCGTTGGATCTGATTCGTGCCTTCGTAGATCTGGGTGATCTTTGCATCGCGCATCATCCGCTCGACGGGGAAGTCGGTCGTGTAGCCGTACCCGCCGAGGAACTGCACGCAGTCGGTAGTCACCTGCATCGCCATGTCGCTGGCGTAGCACTTGGCCATCGCTCCTGCCATTCCCAACTCGCCTGTCGGGTCGCCGTCGTCGACCATCGCACAGGCGCGATACACCATCCCGCGCGCCGCCTCGATGCGCATCGCGCAATCTGCAGCCATCCATTGCAGGCCTTGGTTCTCGGACAGCGGACGCCCGAAGGTCTTGCGTTCTTTCATGTAACCGATCGCGAAGTCGAGCGCACCCTGGGCGATGCCGACAGCCTGCGCGCCGATGGTCGGACGTGACCGGTCGAGAGTGTGCATCGCCACCGCGAAGCCTTCGCCGACATCTCCAAGGCGGTAGCCATCGGGTACGCGGCAGTCGCTGAATCGCACTACGCCTGTGGGCGAACCCTTGATGCCCAACTTGTGCTCGAGCTTGTCGACGTGCACACCCCACTCGGCCTTGACGAGAAAGCAGGTGATGCCCTTGTGGCGGTCGTCGCTGGTGCGGGCGAACACCGTGTACAAATCGCTGATGCCGGCGTTGGTGATCCAGCACTTCGTGCCGTTGATGATCCAGTCGTCACCGTCACGAACGGCACGTGTCGTCATCGAGGCGACATCGCTCCCGGCGTCGGCCTCGCTGAGGCAGTAGCTGGCCTGTTTGCTGCCGCCACAGACCCCTGGCAGCACTTCGGCCTTCAACGCATCGGACCCGAAGTTGATCACCGGCAGCATGCCGAGTTTGGAGATGATGAACATCAGGCTCGTCGACGCGCAGGCGCGAGCGAGTTCCTCGATCGCGATCGCCTGTGTCACCAAGGGCGCTCCCTGTCCGCCGTACTCCTCCGGATACTGCAACGACGTGAGGTCGGCGGCGACGAGAGCCTTGAACACATCCCAGTCGTACTCGGCCTTCTCGTCGGTGGCGGCAGCGCGCGGCGCAACCTTGTCTTCGGCGAACCGACGGACGACCGCGCGGAACTCGCGTTGCTCCTCGGTGAGGTTGATCGGTTGACTCATACGCCCAACAGCTCCTTCCATCTTCCGGGATAGGCGGCGGCGACCTGTGCCGGCGTCATGCGCAGCGTCGACTCGGGCACCATGTCGGCGAGCAGGCGGGCTTCGTCATAGTGGTGCAGGGTGTTGCTGACACCCTCGAACAGTCGCCGTCGCTCCACCTTCAGTTCGGGCGGCGGGTTGGCATCGAGAAATCCCCAGATGGTGAACGCGATGGTCAGATCGTGCACGACCGGGGCACGGCTGAAGATGGAGGCACGGCGCAACGCAACGCCAAGGCACCCTTGGACCGCGTCGGCAGCGTGCTCGCCCGGCTGCATCTGCAGCCTGGCGAGGAACCCATGGGCGATCTTCAACGCGAAGCCCTGGTCGGGTCCCTGGTACCCGAGCCGCGCACCCTCGGGCTGGAAGCCGATGAGGTCACCGGGGCGGTTCGGCTTCCACGAACCCGGCACGATGTCGGGCGAGCCGTAGACCCTCGAATCGTCGACGGGTGAGACGGGGGCGAACTTCGGCGCTGCCATGCCCTAGTTCTACCTGCCCGACGCCAACCGCGCCGCACGCCCGGCCGGCGGCGGGTCAGGCTCAGGAGTGCAGGAGGCCGTAGATCAGGCTCTCTTCGAGGGCTCTCCACGAGGCCTCGATGATGTTGGCGCTGACCCCGATGGTGGTCCATGTGCGATCGCCGTTGGTGGCGTCGATCAGCACCCGAGTGATGGCTCCGGTCGCCGTGGCTCCATCGAGGATCCTCACCTTGTAGTCGGTCAGGTGGACCTTCGACAGCAAGGGAAACGATCCACCGACCGCAGCGCGCATGGCCGAGTCGATGGCGTTGACGGGGCCGTTGCCCTCCGAAGTGTGCACGTACCGCTGATCGCCGACCCACACCTTGACCGTCGCCTCGGTCGTGAAGTCACCGGTGGCCACTTCGTCGGTGATCACCCGCATGCTCTCGACGCGGAAGTATTCCTGCTGCCATCCGGCGGCTCGGCGCATCAGCAGTTCGAGCGAAGCATCGGCGGCCTCGAAGTGATAGCCCTCATGCTCCAACCGCTTGAGGTCGTCGATCACCTGGTTGACGGCCGGACCGTCCATCGGCAGGCCGAGCTCGTCGGCTTTCATCTGGATGGTGGCGCGACCGGCCATCTCACTGACCACGAAACGCGTGCCATTGCCGACCAGCTCGGGATCGACATGCTCGTACGCATCCTTGGCGCGCACGATGGCGCTGACATGCAGACCGGCCTTGTGGGCAAACGCCGACGCACCGACGTACGGGGCCTGCGGGTTGAGTGGACGGTTGAGCACTTCGGCGACGTGGTGGCTGACGGCGGTCAATCGCTCGATGCGACCCTCGGGCAGGCACGGCATGCCCAGCTTCAACTGCAGGTTGGGGATGACAGTGGTCAGGTTGCAGTTGCCGGTGCGTTCGCCGAGACCGTTGAGCGTGCCTTGTACGTGGCGTGCGCCGGCACGGACCGCGGCCATCGAGTTGGCGACCGCACAACCGGTGTCGTCGTGGCAGTGGATGCCGATGATCACGTCGGTGCCGACATGTCGGTGGACGTCGCCGACGATCGACTCGACCTCGTGCGGCAGTGACCCACCGTTGGTGTCGCACAGCACGACGTGCGTCGCGCCCTTCACGACAGCCGCCTCGAGTGCCCGCAACGCGAATTCGGGATTGTTCTTGAACCCGTCGAAGAAGTGCTCCATGTCGACCAGCACCTGACGACCGTGACCGGTGAGGAACGCCACCGAATCGGCAATCATCGCCTCGCCCTCGTCGAGGGTCGTCTGCAATGCGTTGAGGACGTGGTAGTCCCAACTCTTGGCGACGATGCACACGGCGCTGGTGTTGGCGTCGAGCAGGTTGCGCAACGTGGCGTCGTCGTCGACCTTGCCCTTCGGGCGACGGGTCGAGCCGAACGCGACCATCGTCGAGGTCGTCAGCTGCAACTCGGTCGCGATGCGGGCGAAGAACTCGACGTCCTTCGGATTCGCGCCCGGCCATCCGCCTTCGATGAAGTGCACCCCGAGGTAGTCGAGCTGCTCGGCGATGCGCAGCTTGTCGTCGACGGTCGCCGACACGCCCTCGACCTGCATGCCGTCGCGCAGCGTCGTGTCGAAGACCTCGACAGATTCGTTGCTCATGGCTGACC
>JBDTYA010000009.1:0-2431 GCA_040005915.1 Ilumatobacteraceae bacterium | reverse complement strand
CGCCGACGTCGGAGGTCGGCAAGGTCACCAAGAGCACGCCGTACGGATCCGTCGACCCGCCGTTCAACCCGCTGTGCGTGGCGCTGGGCGCCGAGGCCAGTTTCGTTGCTCGCACGCATGACCTCGATCGCAAGCACATGATGGACATCTTCCGGCAGGCGCACGACCACAAGGGCTCGTCGTTCGTCGAGATCTTCCAGAACTGCAACGTGTTCAACGATGGAGCGTTCGACGACATCACCCGACGCCAGGTTCGCGACGAGATGATGATCGACCTTCGCCACGGCGAGCCGATCATCTTCGGAACCGACGGCCACAAAGGTGTCGTCATGGGTTCCGATGGCCTGCTACGCATCGTCGAGGTCGCCGATGTCGGTCGCGAGGCCATCCTCGTCCACGATGCCAATCGCCATGATCCCGGGTTGGCCTTCGCGTTGGCCCGCCTCTCGCTGGAAGAGCACTCGGCAACGACGTTCGGTGTGTTTCGCTCCGTCGAGCGCCCCGACTACGGCATGGCCGTCGGCCGGCAGCTCGCCGAAGCCTCCTCCAAGCGCGGCCCCGGTGATCTCGCCTCCATGCTGCGCAGCAACGGCACTTGGGCGGTCTCGTAACCCCTGGTTGGGCGCGATAGCGGTACTGCTGGTACCGGTTTCGCGCCCGACGGGACTGGTTGGGCGTGAGAGCTGTACTGCTGGTACCGGTTTCGCGCCCGACGGCGGGCGGCGGCGTGTCAGTTGAGCGCGCGGGGCATGTCATCCGAGTCGGGGACTGGCTCGCCGCGTAGCTCGGCGACGATGGCGACCAGGCGGGCCATCACCAGGTCTGCGGCGAGGCGCACCTCGTCGTTGGTCGGTTCGGTGGTCGGACCGATGTTCATCATGTGGCGGATGTCGATGGGCGCGCCGACGCGGGTGTCGACCTTCGGGCGGCGGACGAGGTTGCGGACCAGTGTCGAAACGACGCGGTGCTGGCCGACGACATGGTGCGCCCCGACCATCGCCACAGGCACGATCGGGGCTCCGGTACGCAATGCCAGGCGCACGGCACCGGTCTTGGCCCGCTCGGGCCACATCGTCGGGTCACGGGTCAGCCGTCCTTCGGGAAAGATGCCGACGGCCTCACCCTGCGCCAACGCCTGAGCGGCCTCGTCGAGTGACGCCGAGGCATCGGCCGCACCTCGCTTGACCTTGATGAATCCGAGCTTGCGGACCACCGTCCCGAGCAGCGGCGCGCCGAAGACGCCGGAGGTGGCCAACAGTCGCAACGATCGCCCCATCCGCCTGCAGGTCAGCGCCAGCAACACGCCGTCGGCATAGCTGGTGTGATTGGAGATGACGATGATCGGGCCCGACGGCAATGTGCGCGCTGCTTCGCTGCGACCACGTTGGCGCTCGATCTCGAGCCTGCTGAAGAACGCGGTCGCCGAACCGACGACGGCAGCCAGCACTGCGTACAGGATCGCGCCGGTGCGACCCGGCCTGCGCCACACCGCGACCGAATCAGCCCGTGTAGAACGAGTCGGCGACAGTCAGCGCTTCGTCGAGGATCGCAAGCCCTTCGGTGACCTCGTCGACGCTTGCCGTGCAGGGCGGCACGACGTGCAACCGGTTGAAGTGGGTGAACGGCCACAGTCCACGCTGCTTGCACGCTGCGGCCAGGTCGGCCATCGGCTTGGCATCGGCGCCCGAGGCGTTGTACGGGGCCAGCGGCTGACGGGTGGCGCGATCGGTGACCAGATCGAGGGCCCAGAACACGCCGAGGCCACGTACCTCGCCGACGCTGGGATGGTTGGCCTGCAGCTTCTCGAGCCCAGGAGCGATGACGTCGGTGCCGAGCATGCGGGCGTGCTCGACGATGCCCTCTTCCTTGAAGATGTTGATGCTGGCCACCGCCGACGCGCACGCCAGCGGATGGCCGCTGTACGTCAGCCCGCCGGGGAAGGGGCGATCGCGGAACGTGTCGGCGATCCTCTGGCTGATGACGACGCCACCGAGAGGCAGGTAACCGGAGTTGACACCCTTGGCGAAGCACACCAGATCGGGTTGCACGCCCCACTTCTGGAACGCGAACCACTCGCCACAGCGGCCGAAGCCGGCCATCACCTCGTCGCAGATCATCACGATGCCGTGCTGGTCGCAGCGGTCGCGGATGCCCTGCAGGTAGCCATCGGGCGGCACGAGGATCCCGTTGGTGCCGACGACCGTTTCGAGGATGATCGCGGCGACGGTGTGGCCGCCCTCGACCATCAGCACATCGTCGAGATGGGCCAGAGCGCGCTCGCATTCCTCGGCCTCGCTGGTCGAGTGGAACGCGCTGCGATACGCGTATGGGCCCCAGAACTTGACGACACCAGGCATGCCCGGCTCGCTGCCCCAACGGCGCGGGTCGCCGGTCATCGAGATGGCCCCGTTGGTTCCACCGTGGTAGCTGC
>JBDTYA010000008.1:0-27876 GCA_040005915.1 Ilumatobacteraceae bacterium | reverse complement strand
GAGGCCGGGGAAGCCGTCGTTCTCGCCGTTCAGCACGCGGTAACCGTCGGTGTCGCCGCCCACGGCAACCCGGCGTTGAACGGCGGCTGCGATGCGTTGACGCCAGAACGCGACATCGATCGTCGCCGGCCTGCCATGGTGCAGCACACGGATGCGGATGGGTGAGCCGGGGTCCCACAGCCCGATGGCGACGAAGTTGCGATCGCTGTCGAAGATCACGGCGAGGTCACCCGCCACCCCGCGGTGGCTGATGGAGACGATCGACTCGTTGAAGACCCAGGGGTGGCCGGCGGTGATCTGCCGGCGGGCGTCGGGGGTGACTCGAACCGCCATCCGCTTCTCACTGATCACAGGCAGTTGGTCGAGCACCGACATGCGCCTCAGGGTATGCCGATGTCGTCGGGAATTCCCTACGCTCGGCTCATGACGGATCAGTTGGAGCGCACGACCAACCTGTTGGCGCTGCTCCTGGAGACGCGGGTGCCATTGCGGCTCGACGACATCGTCAACCAGTTGGCCGGGCAGTACCCTGCCGGCCACACGGCGATGCGTGGCGCGTTCGAGCGCGACAAGGGCCTGCTGCGCGACATCGGCGTGCCGATCGAGACCGAGGTGCTCACCGGCACGTACGCCGGCCAGACCGCGTATCGAGTCGACCGCGACCGCTACGAGCTTCGCGACCTCGACCTGACCGACGACGAACGACGGGCGTTGCAGGTGGCCGTCGCCGCGGCGCGTACCAGTGAGGCCGAGTTCGGGATGCTGAAGCTGGGAGGTGTCGCCGACACGTCGTCGTCGATCACGGCCAACCTCCCTCAGCTCGATCTGCTGCCAACGCTGCGCGAAGCCATCGCCACACGGTCGGGGATCGAGTTCAGGTATCACGCCGCGCCGCGCTCCCTGCACCCATACGGGCTGTTGCTGCGCGAGGGGTTCTGGTACGTCATCGGGTTCGATCTCGGGCACGAGAAGGTGCGTACGTACCGCGTCGACCGCATCGAGGGCGATGTCGTCCAGGGCCAGGCCGGTGGCTTCGAGCGGCCCGCCGACTTCGACCCACGCATCGTGTTTCCCGCAGACCCGAAGGAGTTGGGCGACGGTGGGCAGTCGGCGACGGTGCGCATCGACGCGACGCGGGCGACATTCGCGGTGGGCGAGCTCGGACCCGAGTCGGTCGTTCGCCGGCTTGCCGACGGCGGGGTCGAGGTCGAGGTGCCGTGCAGCAACCTCGACGCCTTCCGCTCGTGGCTGTTCGGCTGGGGGTCGCACGCCGAAGTCGTCGCGCCGGCCGATGTCCGCAGCGGTGTCGTCGATTGGTTGCGAGCGATGGCGAGCCGTTCGTGACCGCGAAGCGTGGCCCGCGCCGATCCGGTGATCGCCTCCGGCGGTTGCTCGTGATGCTGCCGTGGCTGATGGAGCGCGGCGAGGTGTCGGTCGCCGAGATGGCGGCCCGCTTCGAGCTCAGCGAGGCCGAGCTGGTCGGCGATCTCGAGCTTGCTGCGCTGTGCGGGCTCCCGCCGTTCATCGACGAGATGATCGACGTCTTCATCGACGAGGGCATCGTGTTCGCCGGGCTGCCGCGGCTGTTCACCAAGCCGCTGCGGCTCTCCGCTCCCGAGGGCTTTGCCCTGTTGTCGTCGGCGCGGGCTGCAATGCAGCTGCCGGGTGCCGATCCCGATGGTGCGTTGGGTCGGGCGCTCGACAAGCTGGCCGCCGTGCTGGGCGACGACGGCGTGGTCGTCGATGTGCCGCAGCCGCCCGCCGCCGCCGAGCTGGCGGCCGCCGTCAGCGATGGTGCCCGACTGCGCGTCAGCTACTGGTCGGCGAACCGCGACGAGTCGACCGAGCGGGAGATCACGCCACGATCGATCTTCCTGGACCGCGGCAACTGGTACGTGGTCGCCGACGACAGCCGATCGGGCGAGTCACGTACGTTTCGCGTCGACCGCTTCGAAACGTGGGAGCGTACGGGCGAGATCGATCCGACGAGCAAAGGGCTCGCAACCGTCGCACCGCCGAGTGGCGACCAGTGGTTCACGGACGGCGATGTGCCGTCGGTGCTGCTTCGCTTGGCGCCGCAGGCCCGGTGGGTGGCGGAGCGATACCCGTTGCGCGACCAGCGCTCCGACACGGACGGGTCAGGTGCCGCCGTGGTCCGCATGGCGGTGGCAAACGAACAATGGTTGCGAACCCTGCTGCTGCGGCTCGGCCCCCACGGCACCGTGCTGGAGCCCGTGGAATGGCACGACCTGGGCGCCGACGCGGCACGGCAGTTGTTGCGGCGCTACGAGACACCCTCGAGTTGAGCCGCCGTCGTGATGCCGTGGGCCTTCAGCAGATGTGGCAGTACGGCTGCGGTGGCATCGGCATCGGCCAACGCATCGTGCGGCCTCACCAACTCGATGCCGTAGCGCGCACACAGGTCGGCGAGACGATGCGACAGCTGACGGTCGGGGTCGAGGCGCCGCGACATGGTGAGGGTGCACACCGGGTTGACGATCGGCACGACGACGCCATGCGTCCTGCCGGCCTTGCGTAGGAAGCCGGCATCGAACGAGGCGTTGTGGGCGACGAACTGGGCATCGCCCAACCGCGTTGCCAGCTCGCTGAGCACGAGCCGACCGTCGGGCGCGTCGCGGACCATGCGCCGGTGGATGCCGTGGATGCCGACGGGGCCGACCCGGAACCACCAGCGCCGGCGGGGCGCGACGAGACTGCTCCATCGATCGAGCACCCGGCCACTGCCGTCGACCACGACCAACCCGATCTGCAACACATGATTACGCCGCAGCGACAGGCCCGACGTCTCGACATCGACCACGGCGAACCGCATCCCGTCGAGCTCCTCATCCATGCCCCAACCCTACGCCGGGGGTGTTACGCGGCGCCCACCATGACCTGGCGCCGGCCGAGCGGCGCAAGTCAGAGCAGCTCGGCGGCGAGGCTGGCCACAGCGCTGCGCTCGCAGGACGAGAGCGTGATGTGGCCGAAGCAGCGCTGACCGCCGAAGGCCTGGATCAGCACTGCGAGGGCATTGTTCGACTCACCCATGTACGGCGCATCGATCTGGCTGGTGTCGCCGGTGAAGATGACCTTGGTGCCTTCGCCGATACGGGTCAGCACCGTCTTCAGGGTGGTCGGCTCGAGGTTCTGCGCCTCGTCGACGACGACGATCTGGCGGTGCAGCGAACGACCGCGGAGGAACGTGACGGACTCGAGCGACAGCTGGTTGCGGCCGATCAGTTCGTCGATCAGTCGAGTGGCATCGTTGCTGCTGCGCTGATCGGTGAGGGCGACGATCGCGTCGTGGATCGCCGACATCCACGGGTCGAGCTTCTCCTCGAGCGTGCCGGGGAGGAAACCGACATCGGCGCGCCCGACGGCGATCAGCGGTCGGTACACGGCGAGCCGCTCGTAGCGGCGGCTCTCGACGACCTGTTCGAGTCCTGCGGCGATGGCCAGGAGTGTCTTGCCGGTGCCGGCGCGGCCGTCGAGCGCGACGACGCCGACCTCGGGATCGAGCAGCAGTTCGAGGGCGAACCGCTGTTCTTTCGACCGGGCTCGCAGACCCCACGCCTCGGGTGGGTTGTGGTGCAACAGCACCAGATCGTCGTCGACGCGGCGGGCGAGCGCGGACTGCGACCCGGCGCGCAGCACAGCGAATCCGTTCTCGTGCAGCTGATTGCACTCGGGGATCGAATCGACGGCGATCCCTCCGGCCGCATACAGGCAATCGATGGCCTCGTGACCGGCTTCGTAGGTGCCCCATCCGGAGGGCCGCGTCGCCAGGCTGCGACCGATCGGGCGATGCTCGTCGGCCTGCAGGCCGAGATGGGCAGCCTTGATCCGCAGTGCTGCGTCGTTGGACACGACACAGGTCGGTCCGTGCATCTGCTGGCCGAGTGCCGCACCGATGATGCGGTTGTCGGGCACGCCAGGATCGAGGCCGTGTTCGATCAACAGGTGCTTCTGCACGCCGTTGATCTCGATCTTCACCGTGCTCGCCGACGACCCGTCGCCGACGGTTGTGGCGTCGGCAAGCGATCCGCCGGCGTGGACGCGCAGCTCCTCCAGAGTGCGCAGCGCGGTCCGCGCTGCTCGCCCGACATCGTCGGCCCGGCTCTTCAAACCATCGAGCTCCTCGATGACCGTCAGCGGAATGACGACGTCGACGCCGACGAAGCTGCCGATACACCCCGGATCGGCGACGAGCACCGACGTGTCGAGCACCATTCGAGTTCGCACACCCCCCTTGACATCGATGTGATGAGCGCGGGATGGGGCGAGATCGGTCAACGCAACTCCAATCGTCTGTTAGGGCTGACGAGCGAACTGGGCAACGCCAACAGTTGTAGCCGAGGTGACGCGAGCGTTGGTGGATAGTGGTCGCCGGCACGTCGCCGGCCGGACAGGCACGGCCGTGCCGAGTCGGCCGGGCCAGAATGCTGCTGTGATCG
Organism: Ilumatobacteraceae bacterium; assembly: GCA_040005915.1. Lineage (GTDB taxonomy): Bacteria > Actinomycetota > Acidimicrobiia > Acidimicrobiales > Ilumatobacteraceae > JAENVT01. The sequence continues at coordinate 23,419 of JBDTYA010000008.1, read as the reverse complement.
AACCGAAGTGTCTCTTCTGCGACGCGATCAACGGTGAGTTGTACGTGCGGGAAGTGTTGCGCGACGACGTCGCGATCGCGTTTCTCGATCGCGCTCCGGTCTTCAGAGGTCACGTTCTGGTCGTTCCGACTCGTCATGTTGTGACTCTTGGCGATCTCGACGCCGACCTGATCGGGCCTTTCTTCGAACGAGTGCAGCGCGTCTCGGCGCGAATGCCGGCCGCGTTGGATTGCCACGGCACGTTCGTGGCGATCAACAACGTCGTCAGTCAGAGCGTTGCCCACTTGCACGTTCACGTCGTGCCGCGCCGCCGCAAAGATGGACTGCGCGGGTTCTTCTGGCCGCGGCTGAAGTACACGTCGGATGCCGAGGCGGACGAATACGCCGAGCGACTCGCAGCTGCGCTCGCAAGCTGAGTCGCGTCGCCATTCTGTTTCGAGATGCGGCCGGTGTCACCCATTGGTGGTCACCCTCCTCGCCGCGTTCCGACGGTCGCGTCGGTATTTGCAAATGCAACAACATTGATGCTTGTAATTAGCGCGCGAAACACGCACGATTTGTACGCGTAACGCTCCGTTACTACAACCCGATACCCGGAGGTATCAACTCAACATGACCAAAGCAGAGCTGATCGATGCGGTTGCGAAGAGTGCCGATGTGAGCAAGGCCGACGCAGAAAAAACTGTGGGTGCCTTTTTCGACATCGTCACGAGCGCCGCCAAGGACGGCGACAAGGTCGCTTGGCCGGGCTTCGGCTCGTTCAGCACCTCGAAGTCCCAGGCGCGTACCGGCCGTAATCCTCAGACCGGCGCGGCAGTGAACATCGCTGCATCGACGCGCATGAAATTCACCGCGAGCAGCACGCTCAAAGCGGTCCTCAACAACAAGTAATCAACCGAAACAAGAAAGAAGGAACACAAAGTGGCAGCAAAGAAGGCTCCGGCCAAGAAGGCGGCACCTGCCAAGAAGGCAGTCGCCAAGAAAGCAGCTCCTGCGAAGAAGGCAGCAGCGAAGAAGGCAGCTCCGGCCAAGAAGGCAGCTGCGAAGAAGGCGCCGGCCAAGAAGGCCGCACCAGCGAAGAAGGCAGCTGCGAAGAAGGCGCCGGCCAAGAAGGCCGCACCAGCGAAGAAGGCAGCTGCGAAGAAGGCTCCGGCCAAGAAGGCAGCAGCCAAGAAGAAGTGATCCGTCGACTGCACTAGTCGATACACGGAGCAGGAAGAGCGGAGGGCCTCGGGCTCTTCGCTCTTTCCGTTTTCCCCACCTTCACCGAGACTCTTTGACAGACTTGGCGGATGCGTTCGATCTGCGACGACCTCGCCGCCGAGCACGGGGAACTCGACGACATCGTCAGCGGGATCAACGGCACCGAATGGCTTGCCGACACGCCGTCGCCCGGATGGGCTGTGCGTGACCAGATCAGCCATCTGTGGTTCTTCGATCAACGAGCCGTGATGGCATTGACGGACACCGACGCATTCGCCGAGGACAGTCGATGGCTCGCGGCGAACGGCGGGACCGATGCATCGGTCGCTCCCGGCCGATCGATCGAACCGACCGAGCTCCTGGCGCGGTGGCGTGAGGATCGAGGGCGACTGATCGACGCGGCGTCCATACTCGACCCGTCGACACGCGTGCCGTGGTACGGCCCGTCGATGGGCGCGCGGTCATTCATCACCGCTCGCCTGATGGAAACGTGGGCCCACGGGCAGGACGTCGTCGATGCGCTCGGGGTGGCGCGCCAGCCCACCGCTCGTCTTCGCCACGTCGCCCACCTCGGCGTGCGCACTCGGGCGTTCGCCTACGCGGTTCGCGGCTTGACTGTGCCAGGCGTCGACGCCGGTGTGGCCGTGAGACTCACGGCCCCGCATGGCGACGTGTGGACGTGGGACGACGCGGCCAACTCTGGCAGCGTGCCCAACTCGGTCACCGGATCTGCGCTCGACTTCTGCCTCGTCGTGACCCAGCGCCGCCACGTCGCGGACACGGCGTTGGAAATCGTCGGCGACGCAGCGGCCGAGTGGATGTCGATCGCCCAGGCGTTTGCGGGTGGTGTCGGACGGGGACGCGACCCGGGCCAGTTCGCGTAGCAGCTGCTAGAGGTCGGTGATCAACTTGAACACCTCGGCGGCGGCGTATCCGAACGGCTCGCCGAGTCCGGCGAGGCGGGCGGTGACGCGCGTGCGGAACGCGACGAGTTGGTCTTCGTCTAGCGCCTTCATGGTGCTCTCGAACTGACTCGTGTGTGCTTCCAACGCATCGAGCTTGCGGGCGAGGTAGGCGCCGTCGCGGCCTCCGACATCCTCGACGAGATCGGGTTCGTCGGCCTCGAACAGCAGCAGCGCCCGTGGCCGGTGCGCGGCCAGACCCTGCTCGCGGAAGAAGTGCGGATCCCGTGCGGCGACGATTCCCTCGCACGCCAACAAGCCCGCGTGGCGATGATCGGGGTGCAGCCGGTACCGCTTCCATGGATCGTGCCCCAACACGACATCGGGCCGCAGTTCGCGGATGACACCGGCGACCTCGCCGCGGTTGGCCAGGCTGCTGTCGAGCTCGCCGTCGACGTTGTCGAGGAACACCACCATCCCGGCGTTGGCCCCGCTCAACCGTCGAGCCGCGTCGCGTTGCTCGCGCTTGCGTTGCTCGGCCAGTGCAACGGTGTCGGCGATGGGGTTCCATGTTCCCTTCGATCCGTCTGTGCATATCAGGTGGTGCACGACGCAACCACCCTCGGCCCACTTGGCCAAGGTCGCGCCGCAACCGAACTCGACATCGTCGGGATGAGCGCCGATGGCCAAGGCGATGCCGGGCGTCGCGAAGTTGTGGGTGAACTCGCCGCCGACTAGCGCCGGCTGGCCTGGTTCGTTTGCAGCCATGAGGGCAACACTTCCTGCACGAGTGGGTGGGCGAGGTCGGACGGTGTGTCGATGTCGAGTGCCAACAGCGGATCGCGTCGGACGCGAACCGATAGGCCGGCGTCGATGGCTGCGTCGAGGTGCCGCCGGAACGATGCCGGGCCATACGAGAATTCGAACGGCATGTCCGTGGAAAGGGCAACGACATTGGTGCCGTCACCGTGCCGATCGGGCACAAATGTGAGCGTGCCGCGGAGAACGAGACGTGCCAGCGAATGAGCGCGCGGCAGGTCGCCGTGGGCAACGATCACATCGGTCACGCCGGCGTCGCGGAGGTCGGCGACACTGTTGTTGACCGCGGCGTTGAGGCCCACGCCCGGGTGCCACAGGATCGTGGCACCGTGCTCGGTCGCCCATTGTGCAACCGCTTCGTGGTCGCACGCCACGTAGGTCGGCAGCTCGCCTGCCGCCGCGAGTACGCGCGCCGACATCCACCGCGCGAGTCGTTGGCGTTCGGCATCGTCGAGCACCGTCGCGAGTCGCGCCTTGGCGTTGGCGAATGCCTTCACCGGAACGAGCACTACGGCATTCACTCCTGGCATCGTAGGCGCCTACTCTGTCTTTGTGCCGATCAACGTTGCCGTCATCGGCGCAGGTTCGTGGGGTACGACGGTCGCCGCACTGGCCGCCGTCAACACCCCGACAATCCTGTGGGCCCGGCGACCCGAGCTGGCGGCGCAGATCAACGACGCCCACGTCAACGGGGACTATTTGGCGAGCTTCGTGCTGCCCGAGCAGTTGCGCGCCACGAGCTCACTCGAAGAGGCCGTCAGCCACGCCGACGTGTTGGTGATGGCAGTGCCGTCGCACGGCTACCGCGATGTCGCCGCGGCCGCGGCGCCCTTCCTGCGGCCGTGGGTACCGGTCGTGACGTTGACGAAGGGCATCGAACGCAGTTCGCGCAAACGGATGAGCGAGGTGACCAGCGACGAGATGCCGGGGCACCCGGTCGCAGTCCTCACCGGCCCCAACCTCGCCAAGGAGATCCTCGGTGGGCAGCCGGCGGCCAGCGTCGTGGCCATCGACGACGAGGTCATCGCGGCCGAGCTGCAACGCATCTTCAGCCGCCCGAGCCTGCGGATCTACACCAACCCCGATGTCGTCGGCTGCGAAGTCAGTGGGGTTGTGAAGAACGTCATTGCGATCGCCAGTGGCATGGCCGAAGGCATGGGTTTCGGCGACAACACGCGTGCCACCCTCATCACTCGCGGCCTCGCCGAGATGACCCGGCTGGGTATGGCGATGGGCGGTCAGGCGACGACCTTCTCCGGCCTTGCCGGCATCGGTGACCTGATCGCGACCTGTTCGTCGGCGCAGAGCCGCAACAACACCGTCGGCATCCAGCTGGGGCAAGGCAGGAAGATCGACGATGTGCTCGCGTCGATGAGCATGGTTGCGGAAGGCGTGAAGAGCTCGCCGAGCGTGCTCGATCTGGCCCGGAGACACGGTGTCGAGATGCCGATCACCGAGCAGGTCGTCGGCGTTTGCCATCACGATCGCAGCGCCGCCGAGGCGCTGGGCGCGCTGATGCAACGCAGTCGCAAGAGCGAACTCGATTGAGCGCGATCAGATGACCACCACCGGAGTCGCCGGCGGGCGTTGGCGCGCCACCGTCACACCATGGGGCGCGGTCGAGCCGTGGGATGGATCGAACTCCATCGACTGGTTCATCGCCGCCGACGATCGCTGGCACCGCCCGCAGCACGAGACCTCGACGCGACAGACGCTCGTCGACGGCACGCCGGTGGTCGAGACCAGGGTACGGATCCCCTCCGGCGACGCGGTGCATCGCGTGTACTCGGTCGCCGACGCCGGCGGGTTGACGATCATCGAGGTCACCAACGAGTCGACCCTGCCGATCGCGATTGCATTCACCGGCGGTGGGCTGTTGTCGCGGCGCCCGCCGACCTCCATGGCGCCGCAGGGGATAGACCTGCCTGCTGACGCCGCCGTCTTCCCGGTCGGTCATCGGTCCACGCTCGTCGTTGGCCGTGCCCACGGTGCGGCGGGCACGTCGCACGCGGTGTTGCCGGATGGGTTGCCGGGCCGAGACCAGGTATCCCGTGGGTGGCTGGCACAGACCCATCGCGCCAGTCGCCTGCAGTTGCCCGACGCCGCGCTGGTCGATGCTGTCACTGCGGCGCGGTGCGAGTTGCTGCTCAACGGTCCGGCGGCAGGCGTCGACGAACTGGGCCTCGATGGAGATCTTGTAGATCTCGAGGATCTCGACGGCCTCGATCCGTCGACGTTCGTGCTCGCAATCGCCGAGCTGGTCCGAATGGGCGACCGCGCTTCGATCTGGGTGCCGGACGTCGCCACGCAACTGGAGCGATTGGCGCGGTCCGGCTCGCAGATCGACGGTGGGGTGATCGAAGCCGCGGCGCGCGTGCTGCACGCGGCAGGCGAGCACCGTGCCGTCGACGATCTGCGCCGGATGAAGCTGCCTGCTCACACCACGCCGGTAGGAGCCGCCGCCGACGAGCGTCTGCCGACAACGCCCGGGCTGGTGCCGTGGTGGGTGGAGCGCCGATTGGTCGTTGCGGGCGAACACTCGGCACGACTGATGCCTGGCTCGTTCCCGCAGGCGTGGCTCGGCATCGACTTCGAGGTACACGGCCTCGGTGTCGGCCTGTCCTCGGCGTTGTCCTTCGCCATCCGCTGGCACGGCGACCGGCCTGCCGTGCTGTGGGAGGTCACCGGACCACCGGTCACGTTGTCCTACGCCGAATGGTCCACCGACCTGCCGTCGGGCGAGGCGCTCTGGCCGCCGATGACGACGAGGGACGCCACCATCCTCACGACCGAGGTCGCGGCTGCTCCCGACAACCGATCGTTCAGCTGATGTGTGACTGCCTGGTAGCCCTGCCGCCGGCGACCGGCCGACCGTTCACGCTGTTCGCCAAGAACAGCGACCGGCCCCCCGACGAGCAACAGCGAGTCGAGTGGAACGCGCCACGCCGCGACCGGGAGCCGGTGCGGGTCACGCACATCGAAGTGGGCCCGTCGTCGTGCGACACCATCGGCTGCCTCATCTCCCGACCGGATTGGTGTTGGGGGGCCGAGCACGGCATCAACGAGGCCGGTGTGGCGATCGGCAACGAAGCGATCTACACCAGGCTGGACCCACGTACTGCGTCGCCGAGATTGATCGGGATGGATTTCGTTCGCCTCGGGCTCGAACGCGCCGAATCGGCGGGCGAAGCTGTCGAGGTGATCACCGGGTTGCTCGAGTACTACGGCCAAGGCGGCAGTGGGCATGACCCACATGGTTCGACGGGACCGAAGGCCTATTGGAGCAGTTTCCTCGTCGCCGACCCGACCGAGGCGTGGGTCGTCGAGACCAGCGGCACGGCGTGGGCGGCCGAGCAGGTCGGCGAGGCGCGGGCCATCTCCAATCGAACGACCATTCCCGCGTTCGACGCTGCGCACCGTCACCCCGAACAACCCGTCGAGCGGTTCGTCGATCCGCGGCTCGACGCATCGAAGGCTGTGCTCGCCGACCGTCAGGTCACCTACGGATCGATCGCCGCGCACCTCCGTTCGCACGAATGCGTCGAAGCCGGCTGGAGCGTATGCATGCATGTCGACGGGGTCGAGGTGACAACCGGTTCGATGATCGCCGAGCTGCACGCGGACGGCGCGCACCGAGCGTGGATGTCGTCGGGCTCACCGTGCACCAACGAGTACGTCGAGCTCTACGGCTCGAGGACCACGGTGTCTCCGACCCCGATGCGACCCGGGTCGAGCACGGTCGCGTAGACCCGGCTCACGGGGCCGCGGTCGTGATGCATCACGTTGAAATCGCCATCGATGAACCACCGCTTGTTGGTCACACACGGCAGCGCATATGCACTGACCTCGCACAGCATCTCGCCGATACGCAACCGCACGCCGGCGCGCACGTCGGCCCATGCCAACCCGCGGACGGTGATGTTCTCGCCGGCCCGTCCGGGCGCCAGGGGATGGCCGTCGCTCACGAAGTCGTCGATGACCTCGGCGCTCCAGATGCACAGTGCCTGCCACGGGCGGCCGTGATGAACCCGCGTCGCCTGGCGATCGCCGGTCATCCCCTTCCACGTCACGTCGGCGACATCGACCGGCAGCTTCGGGAGCCCACCGGGTGACACGCTGAGTTGCACGACGATACCCTCGGCGCGCTGCGGCAACTGACCGGCCGCGCGCAGCGCCGGACCGGCCGCAGTCCACGACGACCAGGTCGCGGCAAGGTCGGCTTCGACATCACCGGTCGGTGCGGGCGGACGAAGGTGTTCGATCGCTGTGGCGTCGCGGTGCTCGCAGTACTGGTCGAAGATCTCGTTTCCCATCCTCACCGTTCGTTGCGCATCGGTCTCGGTGAACCGGTACGGGCCGATGGAGTAGGCGGGTCGCACGGTTCTCACGGAGCGAGGCTAGAACACGGCGTTTCGATCCGGTGGGCCGGGCCTGTGCCCGTAGGCTGGCTTTCGTGACAGACGTCAAGACTCCGCCGGCGGGCGATCGGCGCGCAGATCCGGTCGGTCCGGCCGATCCGTTCGCCGACCTTCGTCTCACCGAGTGGACGTCGTGTGGCGGATGCGCCGCCAAGTGGGGCGCGTCGTTGCTGGCCGAGCTGGTCCGCGACATGCCGGCCGGCGTCGATCCGTCACTGCTCGTCGGGTTGGCCCCATTCGACGACGCGGCCATCTACGAGGTGGCGCCCGGCGTCGCCTTGGTCAGCACCACCGACTTCTTCCCACCGCTCGTCGACCATCCCAGTGACTTCGGCGCGATCGCCGCGGCCAACGCATGCAGCGATGTGTTCGCGATGGGCGGGCGGGTGGCCATCGCCGTCAACATCGCCGCCTTCCCCGAGCACTTCCCGCAGGATGCGATCGTCGCCATCTTCGATGCCGCGGCTGCCATTGTCGCCGAGGCCGGCGGGACGATTGCCGGTGGACACACCATCCGTAACCCCGAGCCGATCTTCGGGCTCGCCGTACAAGGCGTCGTCGATCCGGCGAAGGTGTTCCGCAAGGGCGGCGGACGACCCGGCGACGTGCTGATGCTCAGCAAGCCGTTGGGCACTGCGTTGGCGTTGGCCGGTGGTTCGCCCGCCGACAAGGCCGCGGCAATCGCCGGCATGCGCCGATTGAATCGCGCCGCCTCCGAGGAGCTGCAGTCGTTGGGCGCCGCCGTGCACGCTGCGACCGATGTGACCGGCTACGGCCTGGCCGGGCACGGTTGGGAGATGGCGGAGCGTGGCGGCGTACAGGTGCACATCGACACCGACGGGTTGCGCACGTACCCGGGCGCGCTCGCCGCGGCCCAACGTGGCGTGCGCACCGGCGGCGACCCGCGCAACCGCGACTACGTCTCCGGCCACGTGCAGTCGTCGGCCTCCGCCTCGGGCGAGGCGTTGTGCATGGATCCGCAGACGTCCGGCGGGCTGTTGGCGGCAGTCGATCCAGCCGCGGTCTCGTCGTTGTCAGAGATGTGGTACCGGGTCGGCGAGATCGCCGCGGGCGCTCCCGCAATCGTGTTGCGCTGATGACTCGGGGGGTGCCGTCCCGCTCGATCGAGAAGGAGCTGTGGGCCGCCGGTCACGACGTGATCGTCGGCATCGACGAGGTCGGTCGCGGCGCCTGGGCCGGGCCGCTGATGGTCGGCGCGGCGATCCTGCCCCGAGATCGACGCGTCAACGGGGTCCGTGATTCGAAGATGCTCTCCGAGGCCAATCGAGAATTCCTGTTCGATCGCATCGCCGGCTGGTGCGATGCCTGGGCGGTCGGCGGCGCCTCGCAGCCCGAGTGCGACGAACTCGGCATGGCCGAGGCCCAACGGCTGGCTACTCGCCGAGCACTCGGCGCGCTGGGTGTCGTGCCCGACGCGGCGGTGGTCGACGGCAAGTGGAACTTCGTCGGCAGTGGCGTGGCGCATGTCGAGATGCGGGTCAAGGCCGATTTGCACTGCCTATCGGTGGCCGCCGCCTCGATCCTGGCAAAGGTGACCCGCGACCGAATCATGCGCGAGCAGGCCGTGCACTATCCGCAGTGGGGCTTCGATTCCAACAAGGGGTATCCGTGCCCGATGCACAAGGCCGCGCTGCAGGCCTACGGGCCGTCGGCGATCCATCGGCGGACGTGGGTCTTCATGGACCACTACGTGCCCTGGCCGGGTGTGCCGCGTCGTGTCATCGCCGAGCAGCCACAGCTGTTCTGAATGAGCGTCGGGAGAGGGCTCTGATGCACGGCGAGTCACACGACGTGGTGATAGTCGGCGGCGGGCTGGCCGGCCTGCGCTGCGCCGAGGTGCTGGCATCGCGCGACGTCGACGCAATCGTGTTGGAGGGTCGGGATCGGGTCGGCGGACGCGTGTTCAGCCACCGTTTCGGCGACGGGCAGACGTGCGAGCGCGGCGCCGAGTTCATCGACTCGAACCACGTCGAGGTGCTGGCCTTGGCGGGCCGGCTCGACCTGGCCCTGACCACGAGGTCGGCCGGTCTCGACCCCGACCACACACTGCTCGACGCCGGCGGTCGGGCGGTCCCGATGTCGATGCACGCCTCCATCGCACCCGACGTCGCCAGGTGGGAACTCGCACTGGCGGGTGTCGACGCCGAGTTCGCAGACTGTGCGACGCGCCAGGACGGCACGCTGGCGGATCTGATGCATTCACTCGATCTGTCGGTCCTGTCGCGACTCGTGATCGGCAGGCACATCCGCACCGAGTACATGCTCCCGCCGGAGGAGGTCGGTCAGCGGTTCGCGGCCGGCCTCAGCCGGTTGCAGGCACAGGGCCGACCCGAATGTCATCGCGTCGTCGGCGGCAACGATCAGTTGGCCACCCGCTTGGCCACCACGCTCGGAACTCGCGTGCGGTTGGGGGCGGTCGTCCAGTCGATCGACGTCGACGCTGGTCGCGGCAGCGTCACCTTGTCGACCGGCGAGGTGCTCTCTGCATCGACCATCGTTGCCGCCGTCCCGCTTCCGGTGCTGTCGCGCATCTGGTCGGCGATGCCGTTGGAGCTCGGCGCGATCGGCTACGGGGTCGGCGGCAAGATCAGCGTGCAGTTCGCTCGCAGGGTCTGGCAGGACTACGACAGCAACGGCGACGTGCTCAGCGACCGGTCGTGGGGTCGACTGTGGGAGACCACCGACGATCAGGCCGGCGATCGCGGCGTGCTGACGAACCTGTTGTCGTCGCACGACGGTGCCGCGTTCGCCGCCCTGCCCGAAGCCGCCGACCGAGTTGTCGCCGAGATCGATCGCCTCTTCCCCGGCTCCAAGGGCCTGGCCGGCGAGCGGGTGCACACCGATTGGACCAACGACCCGTTCAGCCTCGGCGCCTACGCCTGCTTCGGGCCCGGTCAGGTGGCCGCCGCCGAACCCTTCCTGCGCGCAGCTCACGGTGGTGGCCCGCGGTGCCGCCTCCTGCTCGCCGGCGAGCACACCGACGAGTTCGCCGGCTTCATGGAAGGCGCGCTGCGCAGCGGAGCACGGGTCGCCGATCGGATCGCGCCCGCCACCGGTGGTTGACGCGGGCCTTTCGTAGACTCGGAGGGTGGATCGACCGGGCGGATCAGAATCGTTCGGGCACTTCGGGTCGGGCGAGTGGGCGATGACGGCCGCCGTCGCGGCGATGTGGGGTAGCTCGTTCCTGTGGATCGCGATCGCCATCGACCACGTCGAGGCCGGCGTTGTGCCGCTGGGCCGGTGCGTGTTCGGTGCCCTGGTGTTGGTGATGTTCCCCGCCGCCCGCCGCCGCATCGAGCGCGACGACTGGCTACGGTTCATCGTGCTGGCGGCGCTGTGGATGGCGATCCCGTTCCTCCTCTATCCCATCGCCGAAAGCACGGTCAGCTCGTCGATCACCGGCATGATCAACGGTGGCCTGCCGGTCGTCAGCGCGGTGGTGACGGCGATCTGGGTTCGCCGCAGGCCGTCGACCTTCCGAATCGTTGCCGTGCTCGTCGGGTTCTCCGGCATCGCCGTGATATCGATCACCTCCGTCGACGAGGGCACGTCGGCCGACGTCAAGGGTGTCGCCCTGTTGGGTGTCGCCCTGCTCTGCTACGCGTTGGCGGCCAACATCGCCCAACCGATGTACCTCGAATACGGCTCGTCGGCCACGATGTTGTGGATGGCGACCATCGCCGCCGTGATGTCGCTGCCGTACGGTGTGCTGGGCCTCGTCCGCGGCGGGGTCGACCTGAAGGCGGTCGGCGCGTTGTTCATGCTCGGCGCGATGGGCACCGGGATCGCCTTCTTCCTGTATGGCGTGCTGCTGGCACGGGCCGGGACGGTGCGCGGCATGATCGGCATCTTCTTCACACCGATCGTCGGAACGATCCTCGGTGTCGCGGTGCGTGACGATTCGCTGCACGCCGGCGCAGTGGCGGGAATGGCGATCGTCATCGTCGGCGCAGTGATGGTCAGCCGTCCGGAGCCCGGGCTGCGTCCGGTTGAGCTCCTGTTACCCGAGGGCTTGCTCGAGATCGGCGACGAGGTCGGCAGCGCTCTCGATCCCGACTGACAACCGCAACAGGTTGCTCGGCACCTCGAGCGGTGAGCCGGCAACCGAGGCATGGGTCATCTGGTGCGGATGCTCGATCAGGCTCTCCACCGCACCGAGCGACTCGGCCAACACGAACAGCTTCGTGGCGGCGGCGACGCGCAGCGCAGCTGCTTCGCCTCCGCGCATCGTGAAGCTGACCATGCCGCCGAAGTCGCGCATCTGCTTGGCGGCGGCCGCGTGGCCGGGATGGTCGGGGAGTTGCGGGTACAGCACTCGCTCGACATCGGGGTGACCGACGAGCAGGTCGACGATCGAGCGGGCATTGGCACAGTGCCGCTCCATCCGCACGGCGAGCGTCTTCACACCGCGCAACACGAGATAGCAGTCGAACGGCGCCGGAACGGCCCCCGCTGCGTTCTGGGTGAACCTCAGGCGCTGGGCCAACTCGTGGTTGTCGAGCGCCAGGAAACCGCCGACCACATCGCTGTGCCCACCGAGGTACTTCGTCGCCGAATGCACCACGACGTCGGCACCCAGTGACAGCGGTTGTTGCAGGAACGGTGTCGCAAAGGTGTTGTCGACGCAGACCAGCGCGCCGCGGCTGTGGGCGATCTCGCAGATCTTCTCGATGTCGAAGCAGCGCAGCAGCGGGTTGGTCGGCGTCTCGAGCCACACCAACTTCGTGTCGCTCGGCCAGTCGGCGACGAGTCGATCGGTGTCGATGAGGTCGACGGCTTTCCACTGCAACGATGTGTGGACCTTGGAGATCAGCCGGAACGTGCCGCCATAGGCGTCGTTGCCCAGCAGCACGCGATCGCCGGCGCTCAGCAGTCGCAGGACGTTGTCCTCGGCCGCCAACCCGCTGGAGAACGCCAGACCGTGCGCGCCATCCTCGAGCGACGCGACGCAGGTCTCGAGCGCGGCACGCGTCGGGTTGCCGCTGCGCGAGTACTCGAATCCCTTGTGGCCACCGACGCCGTCCTGAGCGAACGTCGTGCTGAGACTGATGGGCGTGACGACCGCGCCCGTGACCGGGTCGGGCTCTTGCCCGGTATGGACAGCGCGCGTCTCGAATCCCCAGGACGACTGCTCCTCGAACTCACCCATTGGCCACTGCCTCGAAGTAGGTCAACAGGTCGGTGCGGGTCAGCACGCTGAGCGGCCGCCCGCCCGACAGCACCAGCAGCGCCGGCGCCTTGTCGAGCATCTCTACGGCGAGGGCCACCTTCTGGCCGACGCCGATCGTGGGCAGCTTGGGGCTCATGACCTTCTCGACGGCCGTGTCCATGACAGACGGATCCTGATACACCGACTCCATCAGGTCGAGCTCGTCGACCGAGCCCGACACCTCGGCGTTGGCGAATGGCGGCGTGTTCTTGCACACGGGCAACTGGCTGACGCCGTTGGCGCGCATCACCTCGATCGTCCGGCGCACCGTGTCGGTGGGATTGACGTACAGCAGCGATGGCGTGTTGCCGCGCGTGTCGAGCACTGCGGCAACGCACTGGTCACACTCGCGAACGAACCCGAAGTTGGCCATCCACGCATCGTCGAAGATGCGCGACAGATAACCACGCCCGCTGTCGGGGTTGAGCACGACGACGATCGAATCGGGATCGGCGCGCTTGGCGACGTCGAGTGCTGCGGCCACGGCCAACCCACCACTGCCGCCGATGAGGATGCCCTCTTCACGGCTGACCTGTCGGGCGGTCAGGAAGCTGTCTTCATCGCTGATCGGGATGATCTCGTCGTACAAGGACGCGTCCCACGCCGCCGGATAGAAGTCCTCGCCCACGCCCTCCACGAGATACGGCCTTCCCGAGCCGCCGGAGAAGACCGACATCTCCGGATCGCCGGCGATCACCCTGATGTTCGGGTTCTGACGCTTCAGGTATCGGGCGGTGCCGGTGATGGTGCCGCACGTGCCGGCACCGGCCACGAAATGGGTGATGCCTCCGCCGGTCTGGTTCCAGAGCTCGGGACCGGTGGACCTCTCGTGCGCCAAGGGGTTGTTGGGGTTGGCATATTGGTTCGGCCGGAACGCATTCCGTTCGGTGGTGATGCGCTCGGCGACCTTGTAGTAGCTCTGTGGATCCTCCGGCGGCACGGCAACGGGACACACGACGACCTCGGCGCCGTAGGCGCGCAGCAGGGAGATCTTCTCCGGGCCGTTCTTGTCGGTCATCACGAACACGCACTTGTAACCGCGCTGGGCGGCGACGATGGCCAAACCGACACCCGTGTTGCCACTGGTCGGCTCGACGATCGTGCCGCCGGGCAGCAGCAGGCCGTCACGCTCGGCGGCCAGGATCATCTCCAGCGCTGGACGATCCTTCGACGAGCCACCGGGATTGGTGGTCTCCATCTTCATCGCCAACACGCACTCGATGCCATGGATCTCACTCGTGCGCTTCAGCCGGACCAGCGGGGTGTTGCCCACGAGGTCGATCACGCTGTCGGCGATGGAAGTTCCGTGCAGCCTGGTGTCGGCCGAATCGTCACCCCAAGGCATGCGCGCCAGCGTACCCCAGGGCCCTGGGACTTCGATCGGGGAGTTCGCCGTCGTGGATCGTGCGGGCTTGCCAGGTGGTGCCCGCAGAGTCAGCCGGTTCCGACCTCCAGAACGATCTTTCCTACGTGCTGCTTCGTCAGGAACGACTGTTGGGCTGCGACGATCTCTCGCAGAGGAAAGACCTCAGCGATGACCGGGCGGATCTCGTGGCGCTCGATGTACCCGACGAGATCGGCGAACACGGACCGATCGAGCACCGTGCAGCCGAACAGGGTCAGGTCGTTGAGGTAGAGCGTGCGCAGATCGAGTTCGACCAACGGCCCGGCGATTGCGCCGCTGGTCGCATAGCGACCGCCCGGCCGGAGAACGGTCAGCAGTTGCGGCCAGCCGGGCCCGCCGACCACATCTATCACGACATCGACGCTCCTGGATCCGAGCTCCTCGCGGAGGCCCGCACCACGGTCGAGCACGACAGCGGCACCGAGCGCAGCAACAGTGTCGTGCTTGCCCGGCGATGCCACGCCGATCACACGCGCTCCGCGCCGGGCCGCGAGTTGAACGGCAGCAGAACCGACGCCGCCCGACGCCCCGGTCACGACGACAGTGTCTGCCGCGCCGACCCTCGCCCGTCCCAGCATGTTCTCGGCAGCGGAGTACGAGCATGGGATCGAGGCGAGCTCGACATCGGTCCAGTCGCATGCCACCTGCACCGCGTGTTGCGATGGCACGACGCAGTACTGGGCAAATGCGCCGTCGACCTCCGAGCCAAAGTACACGGCAGGTCGACCCGGCTCGTGGAAGACCGGCTCGACGACGACTCGCTCGCCGACTCGCGTCGAGGCCACCCCCGGGCCGACGGCGACCACACAACCGCACGCATCTGCACCTTGTATTCGCGGGAACGCTGGAACATCACCGGACCAACCGATCGCCGGGTCGGACGATGACGCCGACGACTCGCTCGCATACCAACCGATGCGGGTGTTGATGTCGGTGTTGTTCACTCCGGCGGCGGCGACCCTCACCAACACCTCGCCGGCTGCGGGGGCGGGGACGGCTACGTCGTCACGAACGTCGAGGCACTCGAATCCGCCATGGCCCGTCAGGAGAACCGCCATCATGGTCGGTGGCGCAGCAGAAGTCACTCGACACTGCTATCACGCGGCCGGCGATGGAATGTCGGTCGAGGTGACGACCACGATCCACAACCGAGTGCATCGATCACTGGAACGCGCAGAACTCGTTGCCCTCCGGGTCGGCCATGACCCACCATCCGATCTCGTCGTCCTTCGCGCGCACCAACGTCGCACCTGCGGCGACCAGTCCTTCGATCGTCGTGTCGACGAGCCGAACATCCCAGTGGACACGGTTCTTGACCACCTTGCCTTCGGGCACGTGATGGAAGACCCAGAACATGTAGGGGAAGCCGGCGGCGCCCTCGATCCAGACGAACGGAGCGCCTTCGCGCCCGTCGACGGTGCCGCCGGTGCGCTGGGCCCACCACGCCGCGATGGTGGGCGGGTCGGCGGCGTCGATCACCAACTCGAAGGGGCCGAGCGCTGTCGGGTCTGCGGGGTGAGGGCCTAACACGCATACAGGAACGCCGTCGGGGTCGTCGACGATGTGCCAATCGATCCCGTCGTCCTTGGCGCGCCGGAGCGTGCCACCGACCTGCAGCAACTCGCCGGGTTCGCCGTCGGCGTTCCGGATGTCGATGTGGGCACGGCTCTTGCCGACGGATGACTCCGGCACCTCGTTGATCCACACGACACGGTTCTTCTCGCCACCCTCCGGCGGATCGAGGCTGAAGCCGCCGTCGCCGTGAACCACGATCGGCTGACCGAGGGCCGCACTCCAGAACGTAGCGACCGCTGCAGGGCGGCCATCGCCGATCGTGACGTCGATGCACAGGTCTTTGAAGACAACGTCGGGCATGCGGTCGAGGGTAGCCGTGCGACTCGAGGCCGTCACGGGCCACGTCGCTGTCACAGGTTGCGGCTGCGGCGCACCGTCATCCGCAGCTGCACGGCACGACTGCCGAGAGCGCGGGCCAGGATGGGAACGAGCGGTGCGGTGCGGGGTCCGCCAGGCATCCGATCTGGCCCTTGCCCGTGTCGACGTACGTGTACGAGTAGGTCTGCCCGCACTGATGAAAGTAGACGGCGGTCGGGCCGGGCAACACCCGCCGGAACGCGGCCGTCTCGACGGCGGCGCTCTCGAAGGTCGACATCTCCACCAACGTCCAGGCGGTGCACGAGGGCGCCGCCCAGCTGTAGCTGTTTGCCATCGGTACGTTGGTCACTGCCACGGCGATCGCTGGCGCTCCGACCTCGTTGATGCCGCCACCGGTCATGATCAGAGCGGCGATGCCCACCGCGACGCATCGCTCTCGTCGCTTCCTCCGGCGCCGATCGAGAACATGGGCGGGGTGGAGCTGGTTCGAACGGGCCGCGTGTCTCATCGCGACACAGATCGACGACGACGAACCGCATGCGGAAACCCGGCGTCAGTAGCTCCAGTAGCAGCCGTACTGCTGTGGGTCGCCCCATTCGACCGAGTTGCGGGTGGCGAGCGACGTGCGATCGCTGAACTGCATCTCGTTCATCCCGACGGTCACCAGCTCGGCGCCGATCGCCATCGAACGTTGTAGCGGATTCCAGCAGCCGCCGTCGCTCGTCGATGACGTGGAGGAGATCGTGCCGCGTGCCACCAACGTCGTGCCCTGCAACTGGGCGACGACGACGCCGCCGACCGGGTTGGTCATCTTGCCCGCGAGGCAGGTGTCGGCGATGCCGGCGCATTGGTTCCAACCGGGCGAGACCGGCAGGACGATGGTGCCGTCCTCGGGCCAGTAGAGGAACGCGTGGTGGTCCCACTCCGCCTCGCTGGATCCACCGATCGGCAGGGTCGAGAGGCGCACAGGGTTCGTCGGGTCGTGCACGTCGAACAAGGACAACTGTGTCCCTTGCACGCGGCCTTCATCCGAGGCGTCTTGTCCCACTCCCAACAGCAGGCCGTCGCCGACCGGGTGCAGGTATGCCGAGTAGCCGGGGATCTTCAGCTCGCCACTCACGACAGGCGTCGTCGGGTCGCTGAGGTCGACGACGTACAGCGGATCGGTCTGCTGGAACGTGACGACGTATCCCTGCGTCCCCAGGAACCGCACGGCGTAGATCTGCTCGCCGTTGCCGAGACCGTCGACGACACCGATCTGCTTCAGATCGTTGCCGTCGGCCCGCAACACCCGAACAGCCGAGGATGAGGCTTGCGAACCATCCCAACTGTTGGTGGTCGTCGCGACGCGCAGGTCACCGTTCAGCTCACTCATGGCGAACTGGTTCAGCAGCTGGCCGGGCACTTCGCCGGATGCGACGTAGGACGCGCCGCCGCCGGCGCCGAGTGCGAACTCGTGGATCTGCGTGGGCGGCGCCTCCGGTGTGCGGGTGCTGCCGTCGATCGGCTGGTACCAGTCGTAGGAAACGGTCGCCAGGTAGATGCTGGTCGTCGAGGCGTACACGGTGCCGCCGTCCGACACGATGCCGGCCGCACCGATCGCTGCGCCGCTGCCAGCGAGATCGATCGATGCGATCCACGAGATGCCGAGGCCGGCGTACTCGCTGGGTGCGGCCACGGACGAGCAGTCCAGCACGGTCGACATCTCGCCGAACGAACCGTCGGCCGCCTGGTCGAACGCACGAGGCATCCAATCGTCGACCGTCGACTGCGTGATGATGTCCTTGTTGCGCTGCAGGGCGAGATCCTCGTCGAGCCCGAACTGGTCGGGATGGACGAACTGCAGGCGAGCGGACAGCGACGTGGTGAGCACGAGCCGGGCGGTGCCATCGACCGACCTGGTCGCGATCAACGCGCCTTCGAGGTGGCTGCGGTGCAGCAACGCCGGCGATGACACATCGCTGACGTCGTACAGCGACACGACGGTGTCGCTGCCGCTGTATGGCTGCGTGGTGACCAGCAGGCGAGTGCCGTCGAGCAGCAGTTGATCGCTGCCGTCTGGCACGTCGAGCTTGGCGACGACCTGAGCGGACGCGACGTCGACTATCCGCACACCGTCCTGCGAGGCTACGAACACATGCGAGCCGTCGGTCTCGACGATGTCACCTTCGTCGACGCCCGCCTCCTGCGTGTTGGTGCCGGAAAAGTTCGGCGTCGACGTGTCGCCGCCCGCCGGAGCGGCGACCGCTGCATCCGTCGCCAACCCCTTTGCGCCACCCGCAGCAGCACTCGCCGACTCCATCGGCATCACCCCTCCGTATCGGTACTGCCCGCCACCGAGGCCCCATGCGGTCACACGCTTCAATGCTTCGCCCTGCATGTACGACAGGAGGTCGGGGCACTCGGCGAAGAACCGCAACCGCGACGACCCGAGCGAGCTGAACTTCGCGGGGCGCAGACGAGTGGTCGCCGGAGTGGTGGTCGCAGTCGTCGAATCGGTTGGATCGTCGCGTCCATCAGTAGTGGTCGGCGCAGTGACCTTGCCCACCACGGGCGAAGCATCGGAGCCGCCGACGCAGGCGGTCAGTGTGAACGTCGCCGCGGCGACAACGAGTGCTGCGATCGGGAGTGTGCGGTGCATGTCGCATTCGACGTTGCGACCGAGCAACTTGGTTCCCGAGATCTGCGAACCCGCGACGCGGGCTGGTACGTGAGCTACTCAGGCCGGTCGGACACGACGTGGCCGTCGCCTAGTTCGATGGTGCGACTTCGACGGATGTGTTGCAGAAGAACGCGATCGTGGCTGACGAGCAACACCGTCCCGGGGAACGTCTCGAGCGCCTCCTCGATCTGTTCGATGGCGGGTAGATCGAGGTGGTTCGTCGGCTCGTCGAGCACCAGGCAGTTGCATCCCACCGCCATGAACAGCGCGAGCACCAGACGCGTGCGTTCGCCCGGCGACAACGATTCGACCGAGCGACTCACGTGCTCGGCGCCGATACCGAACTTGGCCAACAACGTGCGCGCCTCGCTGATCAGCAGTCCGGTCGCAGCCTGGAATGCCGCAAGCGTCGTTCGTGAACCGCCCTCGGAGGCGGTGGCCAGTTGCGTGCGCGCCTGCTCGAGCCGGCCGAGCTGAACGGACGGTCCGATCCGCTGCCTGCCGGACGTCAACGGAACGTCACCCAACAACGCCCCGAGCAAGGTCGTCTTGCCGCTGCCGTTGGGACCGACGATCACGACCCTCTCGCCATACTCGACAGCCAATGTGACTGGGCCGAGGGAGAACGATCCCAAGGAGACGACGGCGTCGTCGAGGCTGGCCACCAGGGCGCCGCTGCGGGGTCCGACTGCGATCGTCATCCGCAGGTCCCACGGCTCGCGGGGCTGCTCGACGACATCGAGCCGCTCGATCGCCCGATCGGTGCGCGCCGCCCGACCGGCCAACTGCTCGGTCTGGTTCATCCTGTACTGACGGATGTTCTTGTCCTTCTCATCGGGATCGTTCTTGGCCCGCGACAACCCCTGCGACGCCCACTCGCGTTCGCGCTGTGACCGCCGGGCGAGAGTCGACCGTCTCGAGTCGTACTCCTCCCACGCCTGCCACGCGTGCTGTCGGGCGAGCTCGCGCTCGTGGACGTAGGTCTCGTATCCACCGGAGAAGATCGTGACCCCGTGCGTGAACTCGTCGAGCTCTGCGACGTCGGTGACCACCCGCTTCAAGAACTCGCGGTCGTGGCTGACCAGCGCCACCGCGCCATGCACTCCGGTGACGAATCGCTCGAGCCGGTCGAGGCTGTCGAGATCGAGATCGTTCGTCGGCTCGTCGAGCAGCAGCACATCGAAGCGAGTCAGCATCAACGCCGCGAGGCCGGCACGCGCCGCCTCTCCGCCCGACAGTGACGTCATCGGTTGCCGCAACAGACGGTCCGGGAGATCGAGCTCGGCCCACACCTCGCCGACGCGCACGTCGAGGTCGGCGGCACCCAACGCCAGCCACCGATCCAAGGCGACGCTGTAGCGATCGTCCGCACCTGGATCGCCGGCGGCCAACGCGGCGGTAGCGCCATCGAGCTCGGTCTGCGCGGCGATGACACCGGTGCGCCGCTCCACGTGCTCGAGCACGGTCTCGCTCGTGCGCTCCGGCTCCTGGTCGAGGTAGCCGACGGTCGCGTTCGGGGGCGCCAGCCTGACGGTACCGACGTCGGGGCGCAGCGTGCCTGAGAGCACCCGCAGCAACGTCGACTTGCCGACGCCGTTCGGGCCGACCAGGCCGACGCGATGGCCGGGGTCGAGCGAGAGATCGACGTCGACCAGGATGTGGCGGGCGCCGAGCGAGAGCGAGATGTCGCGGGCATGGAGCGAAGCGGGCAAGCAGGCAGTCTGCCCGAGACGCGTGAGCCGTCGGTAAACCCATCTGATTGCGAGTACACCGGGTTGCGTGATGCGGTGGTGTGGTGACCAGCGCGGTTCGAGTGCTGCCCGGGCTGGGTACGTTGTGGGCATGAGCCTGACGACAACAGAACGTGCCGAGCTGTGTGATTCGTTCGAGGAGTTCGGGCCCGACGCGCCCACGCTGTGCGAAGGATGGACGACCCGTGACCTGCTGGCACACCTGCTCGTACGCGAGCGCCGGCCCGACGGCGCGGCGGGGATGTTCGTGCCGTTCCTCCGCAAGCACGCTGCCGACGTCACCAAGTCGTTCGCCGACCAGCCGTGGGAAGACATGATCAAGCTGTTCCGCGAGGGCCCCCCGATGTTGTCGGTGTGGGCGATCCCGGTCGTCGGCGACAAGGCCAACCTCGGCGAGTTCTTCATCCACCACGAAGACGTCCGCCGGGCCGCAGACGTGTGGGCGCCGCGCGACGGCAACGAGGCGCGCGACGAGGCGCTGTGGAAGCCGCTGAAGTTGATGGGCCGGGTGCTCTTCCGAAAATCACCTGTCGGGGTGACGCTGCGCAGCGCGGGACGCGAAGACATCGTCGCCAAGAAGGCTGAGTCCGGCGTGATCCTGGTCGGCCTACCCGGCGAGATCGTGATCCACGCTTCCGGGCGGCCGCTCGACAAGGTTCGCCTGGTCGTGCAGGGCGACCCGGCCGACATCGAGGCGTTCGAGGCGTCGCCGCGCGGCATGTAGCTCTGTGGCACGGGGGAGTCAAAAGGCTCAATTGTGTGTCGCAATCTCAACTGTCGGCGATTGCAACCGATACTCGTTCCATGCCTACCAAGTTGCTCTCCCTGCGGCGGCCCGACGCGTGCCGCTCATGCGGCTTCGAGCTGCCCATCGGCACGGAGGCGTGGTGGGATACGACCTCCGAGAAGTTCGAGTGCTCGGGGTGTCGTGGGCCGGCGTTCGAGCTCGAGCGGCGGGCGACCGGTCGAATCGCCAGGGTCGCCAAGTTTTTCGAAGGCGAGGCGCCCGGTGACGGTGCCGAGCGCGTCGCACGCGAGGGGATGCTGTCTGTTCACCTGCACAACGAGCTCCGGCATCGGGCCGTGGTGTTGGATGACCGCAAGGTCCCCGGCACGAGAACGCACATCGATCACATCGTGGTCGCCCCGTCGGGTGTGTGGGTGATCGACGCCAACGAGTACGACGGTCGCGTCGAGCGGCGCGACGTCGGCGGGTGGTTCAAGGTCGACGAGCGGTTGTACGTGGCGGGCAAGGATCGCACGGGTCTGGTCGACGGGGTCGACCGCCTAGTGGTGGCCGTGGAGAACGTCTTGAGCAAGGAAGGCTTCGATCGGATTCCTGTCCACTCTGCGCTGTGTTTCGTGAACTCGGAGTGGGGCTGGTTTGCGAAGCCCTTCTCGCTGGGCGGGGTGTGGGTCACCTGGGCCACGAAGTTGACCGAATTGATCCTGAACTGGAACGCGATCCCGAACACGGAGATCGACCGGCTGGCACGGGTCGTCGGCTCCAAGTTGCCGTCCGCAGCGTAGACGGGGCCTTCGGCTCGACGTCCCTACTGTTGCGACGTGGCGACAACGGTTGAGCGAACTCGCCGCCCGGGTGCGTTCCCCGCGATCGGCGGCCTTCGCACATCAGTTCGAAGGTCATTTGCCGCGACGCATTCGACGCCCTGTTCGAGATCCGTTACCGGCAGAAGATGTGGCAGACGCTCGAGTCGGTCTCGCTCGCGCTGGCCAACGCCGACCGCAGAGAGCAGCCGCCGTGGCTCTCGGTCATCTCGATGCTCACTCCGCCGGATTGGGTGCTCGAGCACGATCTCGGCTTTCGCGATCGGGCCCGCGCGATCGTCTCGGTCGAGGGGGGAACCGTCGCGGCGATGGGTCGCGGCGCCTTGATGTCGTCCGACGAGCTCGTGACCAGCGCAATCCTGTTCTGCTCCGGCAACTAGTCTGTTGCGGTTGATCCTCGGCGATCGGATGCCGGCAGGGTCGGGATCGTAGAGGGACTCATGAGATCAGCAATCCGGTCGGCCGGTGTCGTCATTGCGGTCATGTCGACGCTCGTCGCGTGCGGCAGCGATGCGAAGTCGTCGACGTCCGCCACGAGCGTCCCGGCCGAGTCGCCGGCACCATCCGCGACGAACTCGACGCCCGCTCCTTACATCGAAACGGTGCCGACGACCGAGGTTGTCCCCGCCACCGACAACATCACCGAGACCGTCGCACCGAGCACGACCGCGGTAGTCGAGTTGCCGTCGATCTGCACGCTCGTGGCGCCGGAACTGGTCACCGCGGTCCTCGGTGCGGCTCCGGCCGACGCAGGGAGCGAGCAGGTCTTCGAGCCGGGTTACAAGAACTGTCGATGGTTGACACCGACGAGCCTGGGCAACGCCAATGCGTTGGAGGCCGGGGTGGTCATCCGCAAGTCGGCGGACGCATCTGGATTCGCACACTCCTCGGGTGTCGGGGACCCCACCCCCGTCGAAGGAGTGGGCGACTCGGCGACCTATTCGAACAACAACGACCCGAACTTCGAGGCGGCTCAGTTCATCGCCGGTCAAGGCTTGATCTCCGTTGCGATCACCGCCAACTACGGCGGAAACACACCCCACGGGCCCGACGTCGAAGGTGCACTCGCGGCAATCGCCACGCAGATCTTCAGTCAGCTCGACGGGTGATGGGTACTCTGGAGAGGTGATGATGACTCCCGACCAACTCGCCACCTTCCAACGTGACGGGGTCATCGCGATTCCGAACCTGTTCTCATTCGACGAGGTCGACGCGATAACAGCACGGCTGCCGAGGCTCTTCGCCGAACGTTGCCCGCAGAACTTCCGCGAGCGGTCCAGCGATGTCGTTCGCACCGCCATGGGGCTGCACCTCCGTGACGAGCTCTTCGCTCGACTCGTGCGCGATCCTCGATTCGTCGAACCCGCACGACAGATCCTCGGCCAGGACGACCTGTACGTCATGCAGGTCAAGGTCAACGCCAAGGAGGCGTTCACCGGCGAGCAGTGGCAGTGGCACTACGACTTCGCCACGCATCACCGCGAGGACGGGGTGCCCGAGCCGCTCGCACTCAACATGCACATCTTCCTCGACGAGGTCACCGAGTTCAACGGGCCGCTGATCTTCA
>JBDTYA010000007.1:0-8618 GCA_040005915.1 Ilumatobacteraceae bacterium | reverse complement strand
GCCACGCAGCACCATCACCGTGTCGGGGGTGACGTCGAGATCGGGGTCGTCGATTTGGTCTTTGAAGTCCTCGATCGTGTCGAAGACCAATGCCGGGCCGGTGTGGGTCAGCAGCTCGGTCGAGGCTGCCGACGGCTTCACCACTGCACCTTGCGGACAGAGGTTGCCGCGCAGCACCGCTATGCCGGCCTCGGGAATCAGTGGGTCGTCGAGCGATCGGATGACCTCTCGATTCCAGGTAGTACGTCCGGCCCAGTGGTCGCGGATCGGCACGCCGGTGACCGCCAGCGCGTCGCCGTCGAGCAACTCGGCGAGCTCGGCCATCACGGCCGGGATGCCGCCCGCCTCGAAGAAGTCCTCCATGAGGAACTCGCCGGCCGGCATGATGTTGACGAGCAGGGGCAGGTGCGACCCGATCCGGTCGAAATCGTCGAGCGTCAGGTCGATGCCGACCCGTCCCGCAATCGCGAGAAGGTGGATCACCGCATTGGTGGATCCACCGACTGCCGACAGGACGCGGATCGCGTTCTCGAAGGCGCCCCGCGTCAGCACCGCCGACGGACGCAGATCCTCGCGAACCATGTCGACGATTCGCCGACCCGTGAGGTGGGCCAGCCGGCGACGGCGGGCGTCGGGTGCCGGAATGGCAGCGTTGTCGGGCAAGGTCAGCCCGAGCGCCTCGACCATCGACGCCATCGTCGAGGCAGTGCCCATCGGATTGCAGTGGCCTGCACTGCGGGTCATCACCGATTCGGTCGCGACGAACGCCTCGGCGGTGAGCGTGCCGGCCCGCACCGCCTCGCTCATCTTCCACATGTCGGTCGCCGAGCCGAGCCGCTTGCCTTCGTGCCGGCCGGTCAGCATCGGGCCACCCGTCAACATGATCGCGGGAAGATCGACGGAAGCTGCGCCCATCACCATGGCGGGCGTCGTCTTGTCGCACCCCGCAAGCAGCACGACGCCGTCGATCGGGTTGCCGCGGATCGACTCCTCGACGTCCATCGCCATCAGGTTGCGCAGCAGCATCGTGGTCGGCTGGATCTGCGTCTCGCCGAGAGACATGACAGGGAACTCGAGCGGAACCCCTCCCGATTCCCAGACGCCGCGCTTCACGTGCTCGGCCAATTCGCTGAGGTGCTGATTGCACGGGGTCAGCTCCGAAGCGGAATTGCAGATGCCGATCATCGGCTTGCCGCTGAACGCATCGTCGGGTAGGCCGCGCTTCATCCAGCTGCGGTGGATGTAGTTGTCGCGGCTGCTGCCGTCGTACCAGCGGGCTGTGCGCAGCGTTACCGGGGTGCCGTCATCTGACATCGACATCAGTGGATCACAGCCCGCTCAGCGCGGCGCTGGCCGCAGCCAACGTGGCGTCGACGACAGCATCGTCGTGTGCCGCCGAAACGAACCAGAGACCGCGGCCGGTGGGTCGCACACCGTGGTGCTGCAACTGTTCGAGGAACCGGGCCAGGAGCGCCTTGTCGGAACGCTCTGCGAAGTCTGCGCGCGACGTGATCGCGTCCGGGGTGCCGAAGCGGGTCTGGAAGAGCGCGCCACCGATGTGATCGACGGCCAGCGCGACGCCGGCGTCGGCCCCGAGGGAGCGCAATCCGTCGGCCAGGCGCGTCGTGATGCGCCCCATCTCGGGGTACGGGTCGTCGTCGATCAGGTACCGCAGCGTCGCAACACCGGCCGCCATCGACGACACGCCGCTGTTGTACGTGCCGGAGTGGTTGACCTCGCCGCGACCGACTGGGGCAAGCAGTTCAGTCGACGTGCCGAGCACGGCGAGCGGGAAACCCGATGCGATCGCTTTGGCATAGATCGAGATGTCGCCGTGCACGCCGAGGAACCCCTGCGCGCCCGTGAGGCCGAACCGGAAGCCGGTGATCACCTCGTCGATCACGAGCAGCGCGCCGTGCCGGCTGCACAGCTCCTTGACGCCTTCGATGTAGCCGGGAACGGGCGGGATGAGGCCGGTGTTGCACATCACCGGCTCCATCAACACACAGGCGACCTCGTCCGTGGCGAGCGCCGCGGCTACCTGGCCGAGGTCGTTCCATTCGCACACGATGATGTCGGACGCGGCCGCAACCGACTGGCCCGGAGTGAGCGGCGGGGGGCCGGACGGGTCGGGTGCCACAGACATGTCGATGAACAGCGGGTCGAGCCAACCGTGGTAGTGGCCGGCGAAGCGCGCGGTCTTGTGGCGGCCCGTGGCAGCGCGCGCCAGGCGCACGGCGAGCAGGTCCATTTCTGTGCCGCTCATACCTATGCGGATGCTCTCGACCCAGGGCAGCGCGCCGACGAGTGCCTCGGCGAACTCGGCCTCGAGCCGGTTCTGTCCTGCGAACAGTTGCCCGGTGTCGAGCGACGCCCGCACCGCGACGGTCACCGCCGGGTGGTTGTGGCCGAGGATCATCGGGCCCATGCCCGCTGCATAGTCGACGTACATGTTGCCATCGACATCCCATAGGTGGGCGCCGCTCGCCCGGTCGAAGGTCAGTGGCACCGGCGTGCCCGCCAAGCGGACATTCGAGTTGACGCCGCCGGCAATGGTCAGCCGGCGGCGGGCGTGCTCGGCGCGACTCTCGTCGTACGACGGCGACGGTGAAATGGTGGACGGCTCAGTCATCGGTGGTCTCCGCTTGTTGGTGCGTCGAGCATCCGCTCGACGGTGGGACGGTTGTCTGGGAAGTGAGGACGGCGGCGCTCATCCGCGCCACGAGAGAATCGGGTCGAGTGGGAAGATCGGTCGGGGTGCGCGCTCCCACGGAAGGGCGGCGATGTCGGATTGTGTCGGACCGGGCGTTGCGACACGGATGAACGATTTCGTCATCGACGCCATGTACTGGAAGTTCGACGCCGTCTTCATGACGATCATCCGGAAGTCGGCGGGCTCGACGCCGACGTGGCGGTACGCGTCGGGGTGGATGCCGGCCGCTCCGGCGAACTCGCTGACCAGGAGGGTCACCGGGCCGACCTCGAACGCGACGCAGCGGCCCATGTTGATGCGGCCCTGGGGGAGATCGCTCGTCTCGACGACGCCATCTCCGACGGCGCGAACAACTCCCGTGACCTCGATCGGACGGAAGAGTGGCGTCGAGCGGCCACCCAACTCGAGCGTCACCGTCGCGCCGGTGCCGGCAGTGTGCAGCCGGCCCGCCGACGCCGGATCGATCATCGGCACCAGCGCGCGACCCGAGGTGTCGAGTTGCAGGAGTGCTCCGAGGATCACCGTGCTGTCTCCGCCCGAACCACCCAGCACCGAGTCTCCGGTATCGCTGAGCAGAACGGGGCCCAACGTGTTCGCGTCCGCGAGTCGCACCGCCTCGTCGACACCGATGCTCTCGGTCACCTGGAACTCGTCGCGCATCGACCATGCCAGCTCGGCCAGTTCGTCGGCGAGCGTCTCGGCCAGCGCCTGATCGCCATCGGTGACGGCGACGATCGCCCAGCCGGCCTCGTCGGCGTCGAGCCAGCATTGCATCGGGAACGGCGAAACCGCGAGCACCCGCGTGTCGAGCTCCATCGCCCGGGCGCGGTCGAACAGAACCTTCATCGGGCCGTGCGACGTCAGGTACTGCTCCTGGTGGGTCAACAGGCGCAGCTTTCGCCACGCCGTGGTGGGCGCGATCTCGCCGGCGAACATCCTGATCGCATGCCGTGTCAGATCACGCGCGGTCTCGAACTGGTCGTGCGGCTGGGTTCGGAACCCGACGACGATGCCGGCGTGATCGATCATTGCCTGCGTCACGTTGGCGTGGTGGTCGAGCATCACAGCCACCGGCATCGTCGACCCGACGACGTCGCGCACGCTGGCGAGCAGGGCACCCTCGACGTCGTCGAGACCCTCGGCCGACGCAGCGCCGTGCAGCAGCATGATGATCCCGTCGAGCTCTGCGGCGGCGGCCAGGCCGTCGCGGATCGTGTGCTCGAAGAAGTCGAATGCCTCGGTGGTGAGCCGTCCGCCGGACTGCGCAGTCCCTCGGACGATCGGTACCGTGTCGACGGCCACGCCCGATAGCGCAACGCCCGCGAGGTAGCCACCGATCGGCCCCACCGAGTCGGAACGCTCGAGGACATCGCGGCCCTGGTGGATGCCGAAGCTCTCGAAATGCGCCAAGGTCGTGGGCGTGGGATTGAAACTGCAGGTCTCCTGCATCACCTGAATCAGTCCGACGCGCATCTGCTACCGGGAGACGTAGGGCTTCGTCGGGTTACGGGCTTTGGGATGCTTGGGCGGGTACTCGCCGTTGTAGCGCAGGGCCCGCGAGGCACCCCCGCCCGCCTTCAAGAGCTCAGCCGACACCGATTCCTTGGCCTCCTCGAAGCGCGCAACCGGCATTGCTGCGGCATATGCGCCGATCGGCTCGCCATGGCTACCGATGATGACTGCGCCGATGCCCGCGATGCCGAGGTCGGACTCCTCGACGTCGAACGCGACACCGTCTGCTCGAACCTGTTCGAGCTCGTGCAACAGGTCGTCCCAGTCGATGATGGTGTTCGCCGTGACTGCTTCGAGCTTTCGGTCGTCGAAGTACGTCTCGATCTCGGAGTCGTCACAGAAGGCCAGGAAGGCTTTGCCCGACGCGGTGGAGTGCGGATTCTCGGAGAAACCGATCTCGAAGCTGCCGACGCGCAGCCGCTTGGCACTCTCGTGCGAACCCACGATGGCGATGGTCGAGCCGAGCGCGAGCGCCGCGTACACCGTCTCGTCGGTCGCCATGTGGAGCGCGTGGAGGTGGTCGATGATGACCTGCGGTGGTGCAGCTTGGATCTGGTATCCGTCGACGAGATACGCGACCCGCGCACCGAGTTGGTAGCGGCCGCCGGGCAGTCGGTGAACGTACCCGCTGTTCTGCAGCGTGCGCAGGATCTGGTAGATCGTGCCCTGGTTGATGCCGAGCGTCGACCCGATCGACCGTGCTGTGCCGAGCCCATTCCCCCTGGCGATCTCCTCGAGCACTCGAATCCCTCGGTCGAGCGTCAGGAGCGTCCCGCTGGGTGCTGAACGCGTACGGGCCATGCCAGTGTCAACTTTCGCTAGTTCGGACTGGACTTCCAGCTTAGGGGTGCTCATGGGCATGGACCGGGAGCTCGACGTGCCGCTCAGTGGTGCACCCACCCACCGTCGACGGTGACGACCTGCCCGGTGACGAAGGCGCTGTCGTCCGACGCGAGGTAGATGAACGTACCCGTCAAGTCATCGGCATAGCCGCGGCGGGGAATCGACTGACGCTCGGCGGAGAGGGTCGCGAGTTCGCGTTCGTCGAAGTTCAGTTCGACCTCCTGTTCGGTGCGGATCGCGCCCGGCATCACGCTGTTGACGCGGATGCCTTCCTTGCCGACCTCGCGTGCGAGAGCGCGCGTCAGCCCGATGATTCCGGCCTTGGACGAAACGTAGTCGACGAAGCCGGCCATACCGAGCTCGACCGTCACACTGGTGAGTGTGATGATGCTCCCGCGACCGAGGCGGAGCATGCTCGGGTACACCGCCCGGGCGCACAGGTAGGTGCCCCGCAGATTGACGGCCATGGTGCGGTCCCACTGCTCGAGCGGGATCTCGTTCCATGCGACTCGCTCGGAGTATGCGGCGTTGGCGACGAGGATGTCGATGTCGCCGAACTCGCGCTCGGCGAGTGCGATCATGTTGTCGACCTCGCTGGGCACGCTGATGTCGGCCGGCACCTTGATGGCGCGGCCGCCTGCCGCGGTGATGCGTGCGACCACATCCTCGGCCAGCGAGTCCATCCGCTCCTCGGGCAGTGTGTTCACCACGACCGCTGCGCCCTCGCGAGCGAACGCCTCGGCCACTGCCGCCCCGATGCCCCATGACGCACCGGTGACGATGGCCACGCGGTTTTCGAGTCGTCCCATCATTGCCTGCCTTCGATCGTCGCCGTCAGGTTGTCGTTCGTCACCAAATGCTCCAGCCGCCATCGACGACTAGGTTGTGGCCGTGGACGAAACCCGAGCCGCGCGCAGCCAGAAAGACGGTCGCGGTGATGTAGTCCTCGGGCATGCTCGTGCGCTTCACGGGGGTCTGGTCGGCGAGGTGGGCCCAGATCTCCAGCGTCTCCTCGCTCGGTGACTCGGCCCACGTGATCATGCCCGGGCTCAGCGTGTTGACCGTGACACCTGTGGCGCCGAGCTGGCAGGCGAGGTAGTGCGTCAGACCGATCAGGCCGTGCTTCGCAGCGGTGTACGCCCCGGCACCGGCCCTCGGCCCAGTGTTGCGCGGGTCCTGCCCGACCGAGCCGTACACGGACGAGATGTTGATGACACGCCCGTAACCCTTCTCGACCATCTTCGGCGTCAGCATACGGCACAAGCGTTCGGCGGCGATGACGTTGACCTCGTAGGTGTTGCGCCATTCCTCGGTGGTCTGCTGGCCCCACGGCTTGGTGTGAGGATCGCCGCCGGCGTTGTTGACCACGATGTCGATGTGCTCGGGAATGCCGTCGAGCTGTTCGTAGAGGGCATCGTCGGTGAGGTCACCCACGATGTACCGGTGCGGCGCCGGCAGTGTCGAGAAGGTCTCGGCGAGCGCATCGGCGCTGCGGGCGAGCCCGATCACCGTTGCACCATGGGCGACCAGCCCGTGCACCAAGCCTCGGCCGAGGCCGTATCCGGCTCCGGTGACGAGAGCGGTGGTGTCGCTGAGGTCGAACATGTTCGACCCCGAGTCAGTGTGAACGCCATTCGGTTCCAAGTGTCAGCTCCAAGTCTTCACGTTCGGTATTCCGCGACCCGTACGTCCCCGGAAATGCCCGGTTCACACGTCCAGGCCTTGCCCCCATGACTCGGGATATGCTAGCCTTCGCTCAGTATAGTAGAAATCTATACCGCACACAACAACTGTCAGGGGAGGCCGATTGTGTCCAAATCGAGGTTTCTAACCAAGGCCGGACGGCGTAAACCAGTGCTCGTGCTGGTGAGCCTGGCGCTCGTCGCCGCCGCATGCGGGAGCGACTCCAAGGGATCGACCGCCTCCACGGGGGCGAGTTCCGGTACCACGGCAGAGGCACCGGGAACCGGCGAAACGGCGCCGGCCGGAGCAACGGTGCCGGGCGCGGCGACATCCGCACCCGCCGCGAGCAACGACGAGCGCAGCAAGACGCTGACGCTCACGCTGCCGCAGGAGCCGGAGAGCTGGAACTATTGGGAAGTCGGCGCCAACGCCCTACGCGTGCCCACCTTCTACAACGTGCAGGAAACCCTGCTCGAGAATCTCCCTGACGGGACGATCAAGCCGATGTTGGCCGAGGCGTACAAGGTGAGCGACGACGGCATGACCGTCACGTTCACGATCCGTGAGGCGAAGTTCCACGATGGAACCGATCTCGACTCCGCCGACGTGGTGTACTCGATGAACAAGAACGCCGAGTCGCCGCTGGGCAAGCTCAGCACCGCGTACCTCAACGTCGCCAAGGTCGAGGCGGTCGATCCGCGAACGGTCAAGGTCACCCTGAAGAACCCGAGCGCCTCGTTCCTCGAGGAGATGGGCAACTCGGCCGGCTACATCGTGCCCGACAAAGCCCACGAGACCTACGACCTGGCAACCGAGATGCCCGGCACCGGTCCGTACGTGTTCGGCGACTACAAGCCCGACACGAGCCTCACCATGACGCGCTTCGAGGACTACTGGGGCGACAAGCCCTACTTCGAGAAGTTGAACTGGCTCTTCGTCACTGACGAGACAGCCGCCCTCAACGGCCTCCAGGCCGGCGACTACGACGTGGTGACCGGCGTGCTCGCCGAGGGCATCGACCGCGTGAAGACGTTCGACTCCGACCCGAAGTTCCAGGTCGTGTTCGAGCTCGGCGGCGAGGTGTCGTACACCTTCCTCAACGTCAACATGCCCGAGCTGCAGGACATCAGGGTGCGCCAGGCGATCGCGATGGCGATCGACCGCCAGCCGCACATCGATGCCGCGCTCGCCGGCTACGGCGACCCGACCTGTCTCATGGCCGTGCCGTACAGCGTGCCGTACAACAGTGACTACTGCCCGTACCCGTACAACGTCGAGAAGGCCAAGTCGCTGCTCGCCGAGGCCGGCGTGCCGAACCTCACGATCGACTTCCCATTCGTCACGGTGGCATACCACCCGACGGTGATGCAGATCCTGGTGGCCCAGCTCGCCGATGTCGGCATCACAGCCACGACCCGCGGTGAAGACCTCACCACGTGGCTCGACCGCACTTGGACGCAGGGCGACTACCAGATGAGTCAGATCACCGACTCGGCGCCGATCTCACAGTTCGGTTGCAAGGGCGGCCGTGAGCCGCTCGGCAAGAGCTCGCAACTCTGCATCCCGGAGTTCGAGGACAAGCTCGCTGCCTCCGACAAGTTCACCAATCGTGACGAGTACATCGCGGCGATGGCTGATCTGACCAACACCTTCACCGACCTGGCCTGGGTGATCCCCATGTTTGCGCCGAAGACGCCGCAAGTCGCACGTGGCGATCTCGAAGGGATCCAGTCGGTCCGGATCAACAACTCGTTCGACGTTCGCCACCTCAAGTGGGCCGACGGCTGAACCGGCTCACGGTTCCACTTGGTGGTCACACCAGTTAGTTCATCGGCGTGTCCAGGCCTCCGCATGTGCGGCCTGGACA
>JBDTYA010000006.1:0-14378 GCA_040005915.1 Ilumatobacteraceae bacterium | reverse complement strand
GTCTTCTTTCTGGTCACCTTCGGCGTGATGGTGTTCATGCGCATCGGCATGAACAGCCCGGGCGACCCGGCCCGAACGATGTTGGGTGGCACGGTTTCGGAGGCCAAGATCATGGAGGTCAACGCGCGGTACCACCTCAACAGCAACTACTTCGTGCAGTACTGGTACTGGGTGGAGAAGATGTTCCGTGGCGACTTCGGCGTCAGCGTCCAGCAGAGCACGACGGTGAGCAAGTACCTCAGCGGTCGGGTCATGGTGACCATATTCCTCGGCTTCTATGCGGTGCTGTGGGCACTGATCATCGCCATCCCGACGGCGGTCTACCAGGCCTACAAGCGTGACTCGCGGTTCGATCGCGGCGGCAACTTCATGTCGTTCCTGTTCGTCTCGCTGCCCGCCCTCGTCCTGGCGCCATTCATCATCTTCCTGTTCGTGGTCAAGCTCGGCTGGTTCCCACGCACAGGCGAGAAGGTGATGCCGTGGGACGATCTCGGCGCCCACTTCCGCAACTTCTTCCTGCCGGTGGTGGTGCTGACCCTCCCGTTGGCCGCAGTGTTCGCCAGGTTGCTGCGCGGCGACATGATCCAAACCCTGCAGAGCGACTTCATCACGCTCGCCAGCGCGAAGGGTGTGCCACCCAGCCGTGTCCTGTGGACACACGCCTTGCGCAACTCGTTGTTCTCCTTGCTGACCAGTGTCGGCGTGCAGCTGGGTGGGCTCGTCGGCGGAGCGCTGGTGGTCGAGCAGTACTTCAACATGAAGGGCATGGGCGCGCTGCTGTTGACGTCGATCCTGTCGAGGGATCTCTTCGTCGTGCAGTCGGTCACGGCGATCGTCGTCGCAGTGGTCTCCGTGGCCAACCTGGCCATCGACCTGCTCTATGCCGTCGTCGACCCGCGCATCCGCCACGCCCGGGCGTTGACGTGAGGCGCCGAGCATGACCACGACACTCACCCAGGGGCCGACGCCCATCGACAGTCCCGAGGTCGTCCCCACGTACCGAAAGAAGGTGCCGCAGCTCGGCTGGATGTTCGGCGTCGGCTGGCTCGTCGTGCTGGCTTTCTGCGCCTTCGCGGTCAACTACCTGCCGTTCATCCGCACCTACGACGCCAAGATTCTCGTCAACGGCAGGGCCAAGAAGTACGGGCTCGGCCCCGGTTGGACCGCCTGGTTCGGCACCGACAACAGCAGCCACGACGTGTTCGCCAGATGCATCTATGGCGCCAGGCAGACGCTGATCATCGGCGTCGGCGCCACCATCATCGGCCTCACGGTCGGCGGTCTGCTCGGCGTGCTGGCCGGGTACTACAGGGGCTGGGCCGATCGCGTCGTGTCGATCGTCGTCGACTCCCTGCTGGCCCTGCCTCCCCTGTTGCTGGCGCTGCTGCTGATCCAACGCTCCGACCAGATCAAGGAATCGATCACCGCCATCGCCTGGCTCACGCGCGCCGAAGAGATCATGATCACGCTCGGCGTCCTGTCGATCGCACCGTTCGCCCGCATCGTGCGCGCCCAGACCCTGGCCCTGCGCGAGCGTGACTTCGTGCTGGCGGCGCGCAGCATCGGGGCCCGGAGCCGCCGCGTGATCTGGCGCGAGATCATGCCCAACCTCGTGCCGGCGATGGTCACGGTGGCAGTCACCGGCCTCGGCATCCTGATCGCCGCGGAGGGCACGCTCGCGTTCCTGGGGCTCGGTGTCGAGCGGCCGCAGACGTGGGGCAAGATGATCGACGCCTCGCGCGACGACCTCAACAAGGCCTGGTGGGCGGCAATCTTTCCGTGCCTCTTCCTGTTCCTCACCGTGCTGAGCTTCAACTTCATCGGCGACCGCCTGGCACGCAAGTTCGACATCCGTGAAGCTGCGGTATGAGCATCCGGATCCAGGCTGCAACACGCGAGACCGATGGTCCGCTGCTGCAACTCGAAGACGTACGCACCCACTTCCAGACGCCACGCGGCCTCGTCCGCGCGGTCGATGGTGTGTCCCTGACGCTCGAGCGCGGCAAGGCGCTGGGCATCGTGGGCGAGAGCGGCAGCGGTAAGACCATCCTGTCGCGATCCATCATGGGATTGCTGCCACCACGCGGCACGATCCGGCAAGGCAGCATCCGCTTCGAAGGACGCGAGATCAGCGGCTTGTCGCGGCGAGCGATGCGCGATGTGTGGGGCAGGGAGATGGCGATGATCTTCCAGGATCCCATGACCTCGCTGAACCCGCTGATGAAGATCGGGGCGCAGATTGCCGAACCGCTGCGGCTGCACCTCGACATGTCGAAGGCATTGGCATGGCAGACTGCCGAACGGCTGATGCAGGACGTACGCATACCCGCCCCCGGCCGTCGACTGCACCAATACCCGCACGAGATGTCGGGCGGCATGCGTCAACGGATCATGATCGCGATCGCGATGGCCTGCGGCCCGGCGTTGCTCCTGGCCGACGAGCCGACCACCGCCCTCGACGTCACGGTGCAGGCCCAGATCCTCGACCTGCTCGGCGAGCAACGCCGAGACCGCAACATGTCGCTGCTGCTCGTCACCCACGACCTCGGTGTCGTCGCCGGCCACACCGACGACATCGGCGTGATGTACGGCGGCAAGCTCGTCGAGATGGCGCCGACGCCGGTGCTGTTCGCCAACATGAAGATGCCGTACACAGAGGCGCTGTTGCAGAGCATCCCGAAGATCGCCGACCCCAGCCACACCAGACTCAACGTCATCGCCGGCCGGCCACCGGATCTGGTCAACCCGCCCAAGGGATGCCGGTTCTCGCCACGTTGCCCGTACGTTCAGGAGCGCTGTATCGAGGAGGAGCCACCCTTGATCCCCACGGTTGAGGATCCGCGTCACACGTACGCCTGCTGGTATCCGGTGGGCTCACCGGAGTACGTCGAGACGAAGGAGCGTCGCCGCCGCGAAGCCGAGGTTGCAGCCTGATGGCGGGCACCGGCAAGGCGCACCTGCGCGACCAGGGCGACGTCCTGCTGCGCGTCGAGGATCTGGTGGTCGAGTTCCCCGTCGGTCGTACGGGGTTGAAGGTCAACGCGGTCAGCGGCATCAGCCTCGACGTGTTACGTGGTGAGACACTGGGTGTCGTCGGCGAGTCGGGTTGCGGAAAGAGCACCACCGGCCGGGCCATCATGCAACTGCCGCGGCCGACCAGCGGCTCGGTGATCTTCGAGGGCCGTCAGCTCACCGAGATGAACGGTGACGACATGCGTGAGGCGCGCACGCGGATGCAGATGATCTTCCAGGACCCAATCTCGTCGCTCAACCCGCGCCGCAAGGTGCGCGACATCGTGATGGAGCCACTGTCGATCTGGAAGCGGGGCACCGCTGCCGAGCAACGCGCCAAGGTCGACGCCCTCCTCGAGGAGGTCGGCATCGATCCGCTGCGCGCCGCCGAGAGCCAGCCGCATCAGTTCTCCGGTGGTCAGTGCCAGCGCATCTCGATCGCCCGTTCGTTGGTGCTCGACCCGACCTTGATCATCTGCGACGAGCCGGTCAGTGCACTCGACGTCAGCGTGCAGGCCCAAGTGCTGAACCTTCTGGAAGACCTCAAGGCCAAGTACGGACTGACGTTGATCTTCATCGCCCACGACCTCGCGGTGGTCAAGAACATCAGCGACCGCGTCGCCGTCATGTACCTCGGCAAGATCTGCGAGGTGGCGCCGTCCGACGAGCTCTACCGGGCGCCGGCCCATCACTACACCCACGTTTTGCTGAACTCGATCCCGATTCCTGATCCGACCCTGGCGGTCGTCAAGACGGCGATCGAGGGCGAGCCGCCTTCACCGGTGCTGCCGCCGCCAGGATGCCGGTTCCACACCCGCTGCCCGGCGGCCACCGATGTGTGCCGCAGCGAGGAGCCACAACTGCGCACGATCCGCCCCCAACACTTCGTCGCCTGTCATCACCCGATCTACGGCGACGACTCCATCCCGGTCTCGATGGGGCAGCTCAGCGGCGAGTCGATGCCCTGACATCGATCAGGCGATCGATGGCGACGGCCGCAAGGATCACGATCGAGGGCTCGGCCGAGGATCGGATCCGGTGGCCGCCGTAGATCACGACGGTCGCGGCGAGCGCGATCAGCACGGGGATCAACAGGATCGCCCGATCCCGCCGCCGGGTGCGCATCGCGCCGAACACGGCCAGCGGAGCGAGCACCCAGAACGCGACGATGCCGGCAATCGACGCCCAGCGCTCGCGATCTTCGCCCGTATCGCCGTGCACGAGGTTGTGGAGCGCGAACAGGTCCAATGACCTGCCGATCCGCTTCAATTCGATGTTGGGCAGGCGGCCGAGATTGTCACGGGCATAACCGAGCGCCTCGTGACGCTGGCGCGCCGACCGCATCGAGGTGTCCTCGCCCGGGACCGTGGCAGGATCGTTGACAACGCAGAACAGCGACCACCCGCCCTGCGCGGGTCCGTAGTAGGTCTCCGGGCAGTTCGCTCCGAGCAGCGAGGGCCCTTCGTTGGTCGTCAGCAACACCGGCTTCTCGAAGCGCACGAGGTTGAAGACCATCCATGGCATCAGCACCGCGATCGCGATCGCAACCGTGCCACCGACATGCAGGCTGCGTCGACGCGCGGTCATCTGCCGCCCGACAACCCACATCACGATCGCCGCGCCGGGTACGAACAGCACGACCTCACTGCGCGCCAGGGCTCCGAGTCCGATGACGGCACCCACCAGCGCTGCGGAGCGCAACGACGGCTCGCCGGCCCACACCAACAGGGCCCACAACGCGAGCGCGATCAGCAGGCAACTGACGCTCTCCGACATCACCAGGCCGTCGTTGATCCACAGGTTGGGATACACCGCGGCGACGATCGCTGCGATGAGCCCCACGCGTTCGCCGGCGACACGCCTGGCAACGATCCCGATGACCGCGACGGTCGCGACCCCACAGGCGACGGTCACCATCCGCTGGCGGACGATGGGATCGTTGCCCCAGCTGACGAATGCCATCAACGTCGAGGTCAGTGGACCGTGCTCGGCCCCCGGTTGATCGCTGAAGATCTCTCGGAACCACACTCCATGGGCCAGTTGCCGCGCCTGGGCGCTGTAGTACAGCGAGTCGTTGAGCATCAGCGGAGTGGTCCACTTGCTGACGACGACCCGGATGATTCGCAGTGCGCCGCCGCAGACGACGACCGCGGTGAGGCTCCGCCGGAAGCCACCGTCGACACCGATGTCACCCACGACGGGCGAGGCTAGCGCTCGGCCCGCACCGATGGCAGAAGGCTGTCACACCGACTTGCTACCGTCGCCGTGTGGTCAATGACGTGAGCGCAACGGGCGGTACGGGATCGATCTCGGGCTGCTTGTCGGCGTACCGGTTCGGGGTCCGCGATCCGACCACACAGTTGACCCCGGGTCGGTTCCGCCGTGCCTCGTTCACTCCCGACGGTCCGGCGACGCTGCAGATCGTGTGGCGACCCGACACGATCGATGCCGAGGCGTGGGGCCCAGGGCGGGCATGGATGCTCGACCGCGTCAGCGAGATCACCGGCGCAGGCGACTCCGGCTTCGAGTTCAGGGACGCCCACCCCGCCGTCATGCGGGCCCAACGAAACCATCCGAGGGTGCGTTTCGGCGCGAGCCGGATGTTGTTCCACGAGTTGGTGCCGACCATCCTCGCGCAGCGGATCACGGCGGGCGAGGCGACCCGGCAATGGCATCGGCTGTGCCGCAGGATGGGCGCCCCTGCCCCGGGTCCCCACCCTGATCTAGTGCTGCCTCCGTCGCCGGAGGCACTCGTCGGTCATCCGGCATGGTGGTACCACCCTCATGGTGTCGAGGCCAAGCGCGCCGACGCACTGCGGATGGTCGGCCGGCACGCCGGCAAGCTGTGGGACTGGGCAGACCTTCCCGTGGCCGAGGTCGCCGCCAAGTTGGCGCTGCTGCCGGGTACCGGGGTGTGGACGATCGGCTCGATCATGGGGTCCGCGTTGGGCGATCCCGATGCGGTGGCAGTGGGCGACTTCCATCTCAAGAACGTCGTCTCGTTCGCACTGGCAGGTGAGCCGCGTGGCACCGACGATCGGATGCTCGAGCTCCTGGCGCCCTACGCCGGCCAACGCGGCAGGGTCGTCAGGTTGCTGCAACTCGATGGCCATCGGCCTCCGAAGTTCGGTCCCCGGCAACGTGTCCTCCCCATGGCGCGGTGGTGATCCGTGGCCTCTGTTAGCTTCCTCGGGCGGCCCTCCCGGTCCGATGACCAACGATGACAGAGACCCTCGATCCACCCCTCGAAGACCTCCACGATTCGTCGGCCATCTGGTATCGAATACTCCGCAAGGTCGGGCTGGTGTACATCTTTTCGCGGATGTGCGTGCTGGCCGGAGCAGCAATCGTCGCCGCCGAGTTGCAGGTCGACATCAACCAGGCGAAAGGCGTCGCCAACCTGCCGTTCGCCGATCCGTCGCTCGCCGGGAGGCCGTTGCCGACGTCGGCGCTCGGGCCGATGAGCGACGTCCTGTCGTCGTGGGACGGGATCTGGTACCTGCGGATCGTGCGCATCGGTTACCCCCGTCACGTGCAGCCACACGTCACCTACTTCGTCGCCGATGCCCGGGCGGCATTCTTCCCGGCCTACCCGATGTTGGTCAGATTGGTCGACAAGATCCTGCCCGGAGGCGACACCTTGGCTGCGTTGTCCACCAACTTCGTGTTGGGTGCGGTGGCGATCCTCCTCTTGGGCCTGGTGGCCAAGCGGTTGTACGGCCCGCAGGTCGCCGCCAAGGCGATGGTGCTGGGCGCGATGTTCCCCGGAAGCTTCGTGTTGTCGTTCGCCTACACCGAGGCGCTGCTGCTGGTGTTGGCGATGGGTTGCCTGTGGTGCCTGATGTCGAAGCGTTGGATCGTGGCCGGGCTGCTGGCAGCACTGGGCACGGCAACGCGCCCCAACGGCCTGGCCCTGGTCCTGGCATGCGCAGTCGCCGCCTTCATCGCGATTCGCCACGACCGGGAGTGGAGATCGCTCGCCGCCCCGATCCTGTCACCGCTCGGTTTCATCGCGTTCCAACTCTGGCTCGGTCGGCACACCGGCGAAGCAGGGGTGTGGTTCCGCGTCCAGAGCGAGGCGTGGGGCGAGGGTGCAAGCTATGGGCTGACCGCGATCCGCAAATCGTACGAAGCCTTCGCTGATCCGCTGACCTCGTCGACCAACGTCATCACTGCGGCGTCGGTCATGACGATGTTCCTGTTGATCTACTTCACCTGGAAGAAGCGGCTGCCGCTGCCGATGACCGCCTACAACGCCGGGATCCTGGCGTTGATGCTGCTGCCCAACACCGTCACGGCCCGACCGCGATTCCTGTTCACCGCGTTCCCGTTGCTCATCTCGGCGGCCGCGTTCCTGCACTCCGATCGCCGGGATTGGTGGCCGTACGTGATCGGCGCCTGCGCCGCCGGGCTCGTCACCCTCACCGCGCTCTACGGCGTCTTCGGGGCTATTCCGTGAACTTGCGGCGCCTGGT
This sequence comes from Ilumatobacteraceae bacterium, assembly GCA_040005915.1. Taxonomy (GTDB): domain Bacteria; phylum Actinomycetota; class Acidimicrobiia; order Acidimicrobiales; family Ilumatobacteraceae; genus JAENVT01. The sequence continues at coordinate 6,891 of JBDTYA010000006.1, read as the reverse complement.
GTCGGGCGAACGGCTCGGCGTGTGGGCGCTGGCGTTGCTGGCCTACGTCCCGGCGCTGCTCGCCGCGCCGGGGAAGATGCCCAGCGACACCAAGCTGTACCTCTACCTCGATCCGGGGCGGTTGATCTCCGATGCCCCCTACACGTGGGACAACCGACAGTTCGCCGGCTGGGTGCCGCACCAGACGGTGACCTACCTGTGGCCGTCCGGGCCGTGGTATTGGGTGTTCGAGCAGTTGCACGCGCCCGACTGGGTGGCCCAACGACTGTGGATCGCCACGCTCCTGTTCGCCGGCGGCCTCGGTGTGCGCTGGGCCGCCCGCCACCTCGGGCTGGCGGGCGTCGGGGCAATCACCGCCGCGTTCGTCTATCAACTCTCGCCGTACATCCTCCCGTACCTGTCGCGCACGTCGCTGATGCTGCTGCCGTGGGCATCGGTGGGCTGGCTCGTCGGGTTGACGATCCGTTCGGCGACCCGAACCCGGTGGAGGGATCCGGCGATCTTCGCACTCGTGATCCTGACCGTCGGCTCCCCCAACGCGACGGCGTTGGCGATGATCGCACCGGCACCCGTCCTCTGGCTGCTGCACGCCGCCTGGCAGCGGTCCATTCCATGGCGCCGGGCGTTCGCCGCGGCGGCGCGGATCGGTGGGCTCAGCCTCGGCGTGTCGCTGTGGTGGATCGCCATGCTCGCCGTCCAGAGTCGCCACGGCGCCGACGTCCTGTCGTATTCGGAGACGCTCGAGGCGGTGTCGTTCACCTCGGTCAGCACCGAGACCCTGCGCGGCCTCGGCTACTGGCTGTTCTACATCCGCGATCCCGCCGGGTTCGCCACCACCGCGTCCGCCGACTACCTCGAGTCCGGCCGCGTCATCGCCATCGGCTTTGCCCTGCTGATCTGTTGCATCGCCGGTATCGCGTTGACCCGCTGGAGCCAGCGTCGGTACGCGGCGATGTTGGTGTTCACGGGAATCATCCTCGCGGTCGGCGTGCACCCCATCGCCGACCCGTCGCCGTTGATGTCTCGTGTCGCCACATCGTCACGCTCGACGCTGTCGCTGGCGATACGCAGCAGCACCCGCGCCCTGCCGCTCAGCAACCTCGGCCTCGCGCTGGGTGCCGGTGCGCTGGCCACGGCTGGGTCGGCGCTGCTCGCCCGGCGTCGGCCGCGCCTCGTCCTGGTCGTGCCCATCCTCATCATCGGGCTCGCCATCTTGAACCTGCCGGCCCTGTTCGACGGCGGGTTCGTCGATCCCGCGTTGGAACGCGACCAGGCCCCGCCGGCGGCGTGGACACAGGCTGCCGCCACACTCGACGGCGGGTCGATGGAGAACCGGGTCATGCAGTTGCCGGGCGCCGAGTTCGGCGCGTATCGCTGGGGCTACACCGTCGATCCACCATTGCCCGGACTCACGGCCAAGCCGTTGATCACGCGTGACCTGCTGCCGTTGGGGTCGCCGGCGGCGATGGACCTCATGTACGCGCTCGACGACCGCGCCCAGTCGAACACGCTCGATCCGGCATCTATCGCACCCGTCGCCCGCCTGTTCGGTGCCGACACGATCTGGGTCAGCAACGACATGGCGTTCGAGCGCTTCCGCACGCCACGGCCCGAGCTGACCAACGCGCTGTTCGCCGCTCAGCCGCCCGGTCTCGAACCCCCCTCGACATTCGGGACGCCCGCGCCCAACGTCCCCGCTCTCGCCATGCTCGACGAGGCCGCCTTGGCCGACCGGGCGATCGGTGGTGCGGTGCCTCCTGTGGAGCTCGTCAAGGTCGACGACGCCGTGCCGATGGTTCGTGGCGCATCGCGACTGGTCGTTGTTTCAGGCAGTGGAGACGGCATTGTCGACGCAGCCGCAGCAGGGCTGCTGCACGGCGACGAAGCGCTGCTCTACGCAGCCGACCTCCGCCCTACCGATCAGCTGGGCGATGCCGACCTCGTGGTGATCACCGATTCGAACCGGGACCGCGCCCATCAATGGCGTGGCACGCAGGACGTCGTCGGCTTCACCGAGACCGGCGGGCCGACGACCGATGTGTTGCAGCCCGACACGGCCGATCAGCGGCTGCCGGTCTTCGCCGATCAGGGAACCGAACACGAGACGACCGCTGCCGTCGACGGGCTGCAGATCCGGGCGACGAGCTATGGCGAACCCTTTGCGTACCGTCCGGAGGATCGCCCGGCAATGGCGGTCGACGGTGATCCGGCGACGGCCTGGGTTGTCGGCGACAGGTCCAACCCTGTCGGCCAGAGCCTGGAGGTGACAGGCGACCTGTCGCAAATGGCGCTGTTGCAATCGCAGCAGACCGGGGCGTCGCGCCTGATCTCGACAGTACGGCTCGACTTCGCCGGGGACGGCGTCGACAGCGCCGCAGCGGTGCAGGTCGTCGATCTCGACGAGACGTCGCTCGTCGGCAGCGGACAACGCATTGCCGTGCCGGCTGGTGCAACCTTCGTGCGGATCACCATCGCCGGTGTGACCGCTCGTCCCGACGGCACCGACCCGGGCGCCTCGGCAGTCGGGTTCGCCGAGCTCGGCCTGGGGTCGCATCCCGAGGTTGTCAGCGTGCCGACCGACGCGTCGAACGTTCCCGTCGCCACTCCGCTCGCCGTCGTGCTGACCCGGCTGCGCACCGATCCCCTCAACCGTTGGCGCAGCGACCCCGAGCCGCAGATCATCCGCAACGTCTCGATCGCAACCGATCGCGATCTCACGGCGCGTTTCACGCTTCGGCGCAACGACCGAGCATCCGACGCGGTCCTCAACAGGCTTGCCGGCGTCGCCACTGCGACATCCAACCGGCGGCTCACCGGCGATCCGCAATCGACGGCCGCTCATGCGATCGATAAGGACCCGACCACCTCGTGGAGCACGCCGTTCTCCAGTGTGGTCGGGTCGCGGCTGCAGATCCCATTGGACCCGACAGTGGCTACGTCGACGGTCGACATCACACAGCCGATCGATCAGCAGCACAGCATCATCACCAGCGTCAGGATGACCATCGGTGATCAGTCGATCGTCGTCGCCGTCCCGGCACCGGATGAGACCGGCCGGAGCACTCTGACGTTCCCATCGATGACAGGCACGTCACTGGCGATGACGATCGACACGATCGATCCGGTCACCACCATCGATCGCCGCTATGCCGAGACCACCGTGTTGCCGGCAGCGATCAGCGAGATCGCCGCGCCGTCGATCCTGGCGCCACAAACCCTCGCCGCCGCGCCTGAGTGTCACAGCGATCTCGTCGTCGTCGACGGACAGCCCCTTCCGGTCTCGGTCGACCCCAGCGCGCTCTCGATGCTGCTGGCCGGCCGCGCCGTCGATGTGACACCGTGCGATCCGGCGGCCATCCACTTGACGGCCGGCCCCCACCGCATCACGACGTCGCCCGGGTTGATGAGCGGCCTCGATGTCGACCGGATCGTGCTGCAGGACGCCACACCGACGAGTCCCGATTTGCCCGCTACACCGGCCGCACCGGCCGTCGCGCCGCCGACGGTCGACGTGCAGCGCAGTCGCACGACGCGCACCGCCACCGTCACCAACTGCCCGACCGGGTGCTGGCTCATCCTCGGCGAAGGCTACAACGACGGGTGGGAGGCCCGCGCCGGCTCCACCGACCTCGGCCCGCCACGGCGGATCTCCGGCGGGTTCAACGGATGGAAGCTGACCGGCTCCTCGACGGCCGTGATCGTGACGATGAAGTGGGCGCCGCAACGAACGATGTGGATCGGAATGGGGCTCGCCGGGTTGGCAGTGTTCACGTGCATCGCGTTGATCGTTCTCGACAGGCGACGAGAAGCGCTGCTGGTGCCCGCTGCGCCACGTTCGTTCTGGCCCCCGACAGATGTCGGGCTGCGCCGGTCGGTCGTCTCGGCTGTCGCGCTCGTCGTGCTGGCCGCGGTGACCATCTCCCCGAAGTACGGTGCGATCGCTGCTGTCATCGGCGTCGCGATCCTCGTCTTCAGGCGGCCGCTGGTAGCCGCTGCGGCGTCGTTGATGCTGATCTCGGGGCTGGCCGCGCTGATCGTGCGTCGGCAGTTGCGCTACCGGCTGGTTGCCAACCCCTCGTGGCCGGCGGCATTCGACGACCTGCACCGTCTCGGGTTGCTGGTGGTGGTGCTCCTGCTGGTGGCGACCCTGGTCGACGATTGCCCCGACGATCCGGATGAACAACTATCGTAGGTCTTCGTGCCACACGTCCCAGCGCCGTGCCTCTCGGTGGTCGTGCCGTGCTACAACGAGCACGGCACCATCCTGACGTTGCTCAAACACGTCGCTGATTCGCCCTGGGTCCGCGAGATCATCGTCGTCGACGACGGATCCACGGATGGCACCCGGGAGATCCTGAAAGACGTCGACAGCTCGATGGTGCGGATCCTGCTGCACGAGCACAACCGGGGCAAGGGCGCTGCGCTGCGCACCGGCTTCGCGCACGCCACGTCCGACTACGTCATCGTGCAGGATGCCGACCTCGAGTACGACCCGAACGAGTTCGGCGATCTGCTTCCGCCGATCCTCGACGACAAGGCCGACGTCGTCTTCGGGTCCCGATTCCTGTCGGGCCGCCCGCACCGTGTGTTGTACTTCTGGCACTCGATGGGTAACAGGCTGCTGACGCTGACCTCCAACATGTTCACCGGGCTCAACCTGTCCGACATGGAGACCTGCTACAAGCTGTTCCGCCGCGAGGTCATCCAGTCGATCACGATCGAGGAAGACCGTTTCGGCTTCGAGCCTGAAATCACCGCCAAGGTGGCCAAGGGTGGGTGGCGGATCTACGAGGTGGGGATCTCGTACAGCGGCCGTACGTACGCGGACGGCAAGAAGATCGGTAAACGCGACGCGATTCGCGCGGTGTACTGCATCTTCCGTTACTCGACTGTCGGCGACCGCTTCCGGCGGCACGGGTGATCCGGTCACAGCGGTGAGGAACCCGCTTCGACGCGGCGCGATCCGGCGAACACCGGCGGCATTCGACGCCGCAGACCAGAGCCTGCTCGACGTGCTCGAAGCGATGGAGGCAACCAGCAACTACTCGGCGTGGATCCTCGAGTTGATCGCGCCACATGTCACCGGCCGCATCCTCGAGGTCGGTGCCGGCCGCGGCACGTACTCCGAGTATTTCGCCGACCACGGTCACCTCACGGCGCTCGAACCATCGGCGCCTCTCAGCGCCGCACTGCGCGAACGACTGAAGTCGCACCGCAACGCGGTCGTCATCACCGCCGAGCTCGAAGGCGCCGCAGCCCCCGGCTCGTACGACACCGTCGTGTTGCTCAACGTGCTCGAGCACATCCCCGACGATCACCGGGCACTCGGCGACATCTACGAGGCGCTTGCCCCGGGCGGCAAGATGGTGCTGTGGGTGCCGGCATTCGAAGCGCTGTACGGTGAGTTCGACCGACGGATCGGGCACTACCGCCGGTACCGCCGTGACCATTTGCTGGCCCTCGTCCACAAGGTCGGCTTCCAACAGGTCACGGCCCGGTACACCAACCTGCCCGGCTTCTTCGCGTGGTGGCTCATCGTGCGCCTGCTCGGCCGGACGCCGACCGCCGGACGACTCGCAACCGTGTACGACAGGCTCTTCATCCCTGTGATCCGCCGCGTCGAACGATTCCTGCGGCCACCCTTCGGTCAGTCGCTGCTGGTCGTCGCCCAGCGGTCGTAGTGACGCTGACGACTGCGGTCCCACCGCAGCGGGCTTCGGGCGTCACTCACCCGCGCACGCACATCGCCGCGCTGGACGGGCTACGCGGGCTGGCGGTGATCGCGGTGTTGTTCTTCCACGCCGGCAGGCTGCAGGGCGGCTTCCTGGGCGTCGACCTGTTCTTCGCCCTCAGTGGATTCCTGATCACGTCGTTGTTGCTTGCCGAGGTCGACGCGACCGGTCGCGTCGCGTTGATCGCATTCTGGGGCCGGCGGTTCCGGCGGCTGCTACCGGCGGTGCTGCTGTTGCTGGTCGTCGTCACGGTCATCACGACGATCGTCGCCACGGTACCCGAGCGCGCCGCGACGCTGAACGACGGCCCGTGGGCACAGGCGTACATCGCCAACTGGCACGCCATCGCCGGTCACCGCGACTACTGGGCGTCATTCGAGCTGCCGCGGATGTTCGGGCACTTGTGGAGCCTGGCGATCGAGGAGCAGTTCTACCTCTTCTGGCCGGTGGTGGTCGGCCTCATCGCCTGGCGGAGCCGGCACGCACACCGCACGGTGATGGTCGTGTGCGTCGTCGCCTCGGTGGCCTCGTTGGGCTGGATGATCGCCCTGTTCGACCCGACGGATCCGACGCGCGTGTACATCGGCACCGACACCCGCGCGAGCAGCCTGCTGCTGGGCGCGTTGTTCGCTGCGGCGCCGCTGAGATCTGCTGTCGGCCGCATCGCGACCGGACTCGGAGGCGCGTTCGATTGGGTGGCCGCTGCGATCGCTGCCACGATCGGAATGTCGTGGTTCCTGATCGACGGACCCTCCTCGACATGGTTGTTCCGCGGTGGGCTGTTCGCCCACTCGCTGCTCTCGGCGGTGGTGGTCGCCGGCTGCGCGGCTCGACCTTCCGCTGCCGTGTCGCGGTGGATCGGTTGGGCACCACTGCGCATCACCGGAGTCCTGTCGTACAGCCTGTACCTGTGGCATTGGCCGGTCTTCGCATTGCTGTCGGAACAGCGCACCGGCATGTCGGGATGGACGCTGTTGGCCCTGCGGTTCGCCGTATCGTTCGGCGCCGCCGCCGTATCGAAGGTGTTGGTCGAGGATCCCGTGCGATTCTCGGCGATGTGGGCCCGCGGACGCAAGGGTGTCGTCACCCTCGTCGGCGTATCGGTGGCGGTCGCCGCGTTCTGGGTGCTGATCCCCCGTCCGCAGACCGCGCCTGCAGC
>JBDTYA010000005.1:0-5014 GCA_040005915.1 Ilumatobacteraceae bacterium | reverse complement strand
CGTCTGCTTCGAGCGCGGCGACCTCTTCCACGAGCACACGGCGTCGATTCAATCGTTCCGCCGAGGCGAGCAACGAGGAGCGGATCGCCTCAGAAAGTGTCAAGCCAGAGGCTTCGAGCATCCGAAGTGCCCGCTCGGCGTCATCATCGAGCCGAACTGAGATTGCTTTGGACATGGAGCGAGTATGACACTTCGTCTTACATTCCACAACCCGCCAGATCGGCAGATCGGCGCTACCCGCCGGCGACCGCGCACCGGTCGGTCGAACTGTGCAGCCACGGAATGGCACGTACGATTCTGTGGCTGCACAATTCCCCGATCCAGTACGCAGGTAGCGCCGAATGCCCGTTCTGGAGCGCGTTCGCAACCCTCGGCTTTCGACGAGTTCTTCCACACTCAATCACAGGGAAGACGTATGTTCGACAACGATAGGTGGAGTTCATGGCAAACGAACTCGTCGCCGCTCTCGGGATGGCCGCGACGCGGTGTGCCACGACCGATCCCACCTCGTCGGGCGCCGCTCGAACACTGCCGTCAGTCGTCGGCGGTCAGCCACTTGATCACGTTGCGGGTGACCTGTTGCATCAACGGGTCCTCGTCCAGGCCGCAGCTCCAGTCGGTCGTGCCGGCATTGAAGACCTTGCCCGTCCCTTTGGTGAACACAGCCATCACGGCGTTGTTGTGAGCGATGCGGGCGACGTTCTCTGGTGTTGCCGAACCGAACAGCGCGCCGGCGACGAACTCGAGATCGCCGGGCGGGTCGACACCGGCCCACAACGCGACCGGGGCCTCACAGTGATCTTCCGTGATCGAGATCAGGCGGGCCGGCGCGGTGCCGAGCACCTCCAGGCCATCGGGAGTTCCGTCGGCGTACGTCGGCACGGGATCGCCGTTGATCATCGTCAGCTCGCAGCCGTCGACCTCATAGCCGACGATCTTCGACGGCATTCCCAACTGGTCGCCGTAGCGCAGGTTGGTGCCTTCGAAGATCGGGTGGTCGGGCTTGTGGATCATGTACCCGCCCGAACTGTGCGGCGTGGCCTTCCCGACTCGGGCATAGCCGCCGCGAGTGAAGCTGAGCCCGGTGGTCTGCGCTTCGGGCCGGCCGATCGACGGGAGCGAGAACATCGAAGTGAGGAGATGTTGGTCGTCGGTTCCGCGCAGTGGGTCGAGCTCCTCGGCTCGGCCCTTGTAGCAAACCATCGTCTGGCCGTCGTCCTCGTATCGAACCTGCCAGAAGCAGGTGTTACCGGAGAACACGGCCAACGAGCCGCCCGCCTCGACGAAGGCATCGACGGTGTCACGCATCGCCCACGACCAGTACTCGTCGTGCCCGACGCTCAACATCAGACGTTGCCCATCGAGCACCTCGGGATGCATCTCCAAGTCGGAATTGACGGCATAGTCGAGCGTCAGACCCTCACCTTCGGCCCAGCGAACGAAGCGCCGCTCCCAAGTGTGCCAACCGGTCGACGCACACCACATCGGGTAATCGAAGTCGGCGAGGTAGTCCTGCAATTGGCGATGCTCCTCGTCGGGCTGATCCGTCTGGCTGTTGACGCGTCCGTCGTAGGGCACCTCGTATGGCGCAGCCGGCCGGCGGAGGTAGCCGTGCTCCAACGGTCGGGCGAACGACACCTGCGTCGCCCCGCTGTAGAGGCACTTGCCGCCCCACTGGTTGTAGGCGTTGTAGGTGTTGGTCGCCAGCACCAGGATCGCATCGGCCGGCGATGGCTCCGACGATGGCGACGGCCTCACGACGAAGAAAGCCTCCGACGTTGCCTGCTCGTCGGTCTCACCATCGGCGTGCAGGCTCACCTCGTAGAAGCCCGACGTCCACGTCGGGTCGACCTCGACGGTGAAGCCAACCGGCCAGTCACAGCCCGTGGCGTAGGCGTCGTCGGGATACGGGTGCTCAGCGATGATGATGCCCTCGCTGCGCCAGACCTCTCGCCGCTCACGGCCGATCCTGGCGATCGTCGCCGTCACGCTGGTCGCCCGACTGCTGCAACGCATCTCGACGACGTCACCGCTGCTGTAGCTCTGGCGGTCGGCGTAGCCCTCGACTGCCGGCCACCTGGTGTAGATCTTCCTCGTCAACGTATGCCCTTCCTGTGCGATCCCTTGCCGGGGCCCGGGGTCGTCTCTCGAACTATCAGCGTCACTGGCATCAACTGCGAGGCGACCAGCTTTCCCCGGTCGATCGACGACAGTAGGAAATCGACGGCGCTGCGACCCAAGTCGTCGGATCGTTGGGTAACGGTCGTCAGCCGGGGGTTGGAGATTCGGGCGAACGGGATGTCGTCGAAACCGACCACCCCCACGTCGTTGGGCACGGTCATGCCGACGGCGCGCAGTTCGTCGATCAGGAACAGCGCGGTCTTGTCGTCGTAGCACACGACCGCGTCGGGTCGGGTCCTGCATATCTGGGAAGCGACGATTCGGAGGCCGCCGTCATCGACGTCGTCTGCCTGGTGCACGACCGGTTCCGGGCGATCTCTCTCGGCCAACGCAGCGATCAATGCGTCGCGGCGAATGACCTGTGTCGCACCCGACGATCCACTGACATAGGCGATCGTGCGGTACCCGCGCTCGATGAGATGGTCGACCACTTGGCCCATGCCGTCGCGATCGTCGGGACGCAGGCAGCCGCGAGGCAGGTCGCGATCGGCGTTTCCGGCCGGCACGTGTTCGGATCCGATGAACAACACCGGACAGGGGGCCAACAGCCGCCTGACCTCGGTCTGCGACAGCACGCTGCCCATCACCGCGACCGCGGCCACGCGATGGGCGGCAAACTCTCTCAAGGCGCGGCGTTCGGTGTCGACGTCCCAGAAACCGTTCGACAACACCACCGAGTAACCGTGCTTGTCGGCCTGCTGCTGGAACCCGGTGACTACCTGCCCGTGAATCGGGTCGGTCACGTCGGGTGTCATCAACCCGAACGTCGCGCTGGACTGCAGCACGAGGCTGCGGGCATTCACGTTGGGGACGTATTTGAGATCGGCGGCGATCTGGCTGATGCGCGTCCTCGTCGCTGCGCTGATCTGCGGATCACCGCTGAGCGCACGGCTGACCGTCGCCACCGACACCGAGGCTCGCTCGGCGATGTCGACGAGAGTGACCCGACGCGAGGTCATCTGTGCTTCGGGGACTCAGCGAAGGTGATGCTGCACGGCGGTGCGGAAGCGATCGGCCGCCTTGGCGATGTCGTCGGATGTCGCGCGCACGTTGATGCCGAACGCCGAACCGATCCCGGCGTCGACCACACCGATGCCAAGCGTGATCGACCGCGCCAGCAACGCATCCGTCCTGGGCAGCAGGCCGGGGTCGGCAACGTAGTCGGCGACCGCGCTGGCGAAGCCGGAGACGATCTTGCGGCTGCGCAGGTGCTCCATGTTCTTGTACACGTGCCAGCCCGAATCGGCCAACGTCTTGGTGTCGAGATCACGAGCCACCGCGGCGGCAGTCTCGGCGTCGGGGAGCACCACGACGAGGTGCGTGGCGATGTCTCCATCACGGTCGACGAGGCGCCGGAAGCTGACGCCGGGGGTCGACTCGATAGCCGCCTGCAACGCATCGCGATTGGCACGCAACGTCGCCAGGATCCGCTCGAGCTTGGTCAGCTGCACGTTGAGCACCGCTGCGGACAATTCGTTCATTCGCAGGTTGAGACCCAGGAACGTGCGCTTGCTGATCTCCGTACCGCGCCGCAAGGGCAGGTGTCCTTGATCGTGCAGGGCGAAGCAGCGTTCGTAGATGTCCTGGTCGTCGGTGACGAGCATGCCTCCGTCGCCGCACGTGATGGTCTTGTACAGATTGAAGCTGTACGCCCCCCCGACGCCGATCGATCCGAGACGACGGCCGTGATAGCTGCCGCCGAACGCCTGCGCGGCGTCCTCGATCAGCAGGATGCCGTGGCGGTCGGCGATCTCCGTGAGGGCGTCGAGGTCACAGGCCGCGCCGAGCATGTGCACGGCCAGGATGGCCTTGGTGTTGCTGGTGATGCGCGCCTCGACATCGACCGGATCGAGGTTGAACGTGTCGTCGACCTCGGCGAGCACCGGTGTCGCACCGGCGTAGATGATGGCCGACATCGAGGCGACGAACGTGAAGCCGGGAACGATGACCTCGTCGCCGGGTCCGATGCCGAGCGCGGACAACAGGGTCCAGATCGCGCTCGTGCCGGAGTTGACCGCGACCGCATGACCGGCGCCGACCAGATCGGCGACGCTGTTCTCCAGCGTCAGCACCTCGGCGCCGAACGCCGGGTCGTCGTCGGGGCCGTAGCGACCGAGGTAGCCGCTGCGCAGAACGCGCGTAACAGCCTCGACTTCGAGCTCATCGATCAGATCGTTTCCTGGGCCTGGCATGGGATGTCCTCCTGTGAAGATCGCCAGTCTAGCGCAAACGTTTGCGTAAACGCCAGTCACCCGCACGCAGGTAGCGTCGCCGCAGTGGAGCTCGACGAACTGCAGCGGCTGATCGACGCGACATTCGGCGAGCGCGACCGCGCCCGCGGGGTGCCCAGCTCGGTTGCCTGGCTCGCCGAGGAGGTCGGCGAACTGGCTCAAGCCGTCCGTAAGGGCTCGCACGATCAGCAGGTCCACGAGTTCGCCGACGTGTTGGCGTGGCTCACATCGCTCGCCAACCAGGTCGGCGTCGACCTCACCGAAGCCGCCGGCCGCTATGCGAACGGCTGCCCTCGCTGCGCGTCGATCCCCTGTTCCTGTGCGTAGTGCCCGGACCGGAGAGATCGTTAGAGGAACAGCTCTGCGATCTGGATCGCATTGAGCGCGGCGCCTTTGCGGAGGTTGTCGTTGCTGATGAACAGCGCCAAGCCGCGACGGTCGTCGACGGACGAGTCCTGACGGATGCGACCGACGTAGCTCGGGTCCTGGCCGGCGGCCTCGAGCGGCGTCGGGATGTCGCTGAGCATCACGCCGGGTGCGGCACCGAGCACCTCGATGGCCCGAGCGACGGTGATGGGGCGCTCGAACTCGGCGTTGATGCT
>JBDTYA010000004.1:0-2753 GCA_040005915.1 Ilumatobacteraceae bacterium | reverse complement strand
CCGGCCACGATCGTGGAGACCCGTCGAATGCGTGGAGCGATGTGGAGCAGATCGGTGACGGCCGCACCCGCCGCGAACGGGGAGTACGCCGCGAGGAGCCACGACCCGACGCTCATCGGCGATGTCGGCTTCAGTACCCGGAGCATGTATGCGAATCGGCTCGGCCGACCCAGGTCGGCGACCAGCAGCAGCGGGCTGGGTAGCAGCCCGATCATCGCGGCGCGGCGCGCCTGGCGGGCCAGTGTCGGGCGTCCGGCGAGGTCGGCGACCGCGGCGATCGTGGACGATGCCCCGGCGAGCCCGCCGGTGAAGAAGTACCAGGCGATGTAGTCCTTCCACGCGTGGGCTGCGACGATCGGCTTGCCGTAGTAGCCGGTCGTGTCGCCCGCTGCGGGTGTTGTGTCGACGGCGGTCACGAACGGTCCCCGGCGATGACGAGGGCGATCCCGACGAGCAGACCGGCCGCTGATCTGGCGGCGGCGCGCCACATCCGCGGTAGGTCACGCGTCGTCGTGCGGGGTTCGGGTGGGAGGCCGTAGACGTCGGGCGCATCGAGCAACAGGAACATCGCGCCGGCGCCACCGATCCCGTCGGTGGGGTCATGGCCGTACAGGCGAGCCTCGGCGACGCCGGCATCGTGCAGCGTGTCGAGTCGCTCGTAGGCGGTGGCCCGCAACTCGTCGAGTCGGCCGAACTGGATCGACTGTGTCGGGCACGCCTGTGCGCACGCGGGCTGATCGCCGCCTTTGAGACGGTCGTAGCAAAGCGTGCACTTGCCCACTCGACCGTCGGATTCGTTCTTGCCGATCACGCCGAACGGGCATGCAGGTACGCAGTACCCGCACCCGTTGCAGATGTCGGGCTGCACCACGACCGACCCGAACTCGGTGCGCACGAGTGACCCGGTCGGGCAGACATCGAGGCAGGCTGCCTCGGTGCAGTGCTTGCAGACGTCAGAGCTCATCAGCCACACCATTGCGGTCGGTAGGTCAGGGGTGATCCGGTCGCTCTTCTCGATGAACGCGACGTGACGCCACGTGGTGGCGTCGAGGGAGCCGGTGTTGTCGTAGGAGTTGCCGGTCATCTCGGCGACCTCGCTCTCGATCCCGTTCCACTCCTTGCACGCCACCTCGCACGCCTTGCAGCCGATGCACACGCTCGTGTCTGTGAAGAACCCGTAGCGTGTGCCCGGTTCGATCGTCATGTGTTCGGTCATCGGTGTGCCTTTTCGTCTCGATGTTGTTCGACGAGTGCCCGGCGCTCGGCGCCGCGTGGTCGTCGGCCGGCGGTGATGTCACAGGTCTGGGCTTTGGTGTTCTGGATGTGCACGTTCGGATCGAGCGCGAGCCCGAGCAGATCGTTGGCAGAGTCGCCGGTCGTCGCCCCTCGGCTGCCCCAGTGAAAGGGCATGCCGACGTGGTGGACGGTGTTCCCGTCGATCTGCAACGGTCTGAGGCGCGCGGTCACGAGAACGCGCGCCTCGATCGCAGCGCGCGATGTGACGATGGTTGCCCACCCGCCGTTGACGAGCCCACGAAGTTCCGCCAACTCCGGGCTGACCTCGCAGAACATCTCCGGTTGCAGCTCGTTGAGGCGGTCGACGGAACGGCTCATCGCACCGGCGGTGTGGTGCTCGGTGAGTCGATACGTGGTCAGTGCGAACGGATACGGATCGTGCTCGCCGTGCGGGCGAGGGCTGTGGTTGTCGGGGTTCTCCACGGATCGGACGAGTTCGGTGACCGGGTTGTCCTGCCGGCGGTACATCGGGTTGTGCACCGGCGATTCGTTCGGTTCGTAGGCGGTCGGCAGCGGGCCGTCGACGAGACCCGCGGGCACGAACATCCACGCCTTGCCGTCCGACTGCATGATGAACGGGCTCTGCCCGGAGATCGCGTCGGGCCCGTCGGCGTCCGGCGCCGGCTGGTAGTCGGGGCGCTTGTCGACCTGGAAATCGGGCACGTCGGGACCTGTCCACCGCTGGGCGTCGTGGTCCCAGGCGATGTAGCGCTTGCGTTCCGACCATGGGACGCCGTCGGGATCTGCGGATGCCCGGTTGTAGAGGATCCGACGGTTCGCCGGCCATGCCCATCCCCAATCAGGCGCGACCCAGGTCTGCTCGCTCCCGGGCGTGCGTCGACGCGTCTGGTTGATCCCGCCGGCGTAGCAACCGCAGTAGATCCAGCAGCCACACGACGTCGACCCGTCAGCGGCGAGATCGGTGTAGGACGACAGCGGGTGACCCTCGTGATCGTGGCCGTTGATCTCGGCGAGGACGGACTCGGGTCGTGGATCAGCGAAGGCTCCCTCGAGCGGGTAGTCCCAGGTGAGCTCGAGCACGGCGCGATCGCGGTGGTCGTTCGAGCCGGCGAGTCGCTCTCGGACGAGGCGACCGAGGTGGTAGAAGAACCACAGGTCGGAGCGACAGTCGGCGACGGGCTCGACGGCCTTGTCGTGCCACTGCAGCAGTCGCTGGGTCTGGGTGAACGATCCGCTCTTCTCGGTGTGTGCGGCGGCCGGCATGAGGAACACCTCGGTGGCGATGCGATCCGTCGAGAGCTCGCCGGTGTCGATCTCGGGAGCGTCGTACCAGAAGGATGCGGTCTCGATCTCCTGGAAGTCGCGCACGACGAGCCAGTCCAGGTTTGCCAGCGCCTTGCGGTGCATCCCGGAGTTCGCCGACCCCACTGCGGGGTTCTCGCCGAGCACGAAGAACCCGTGAACCGTGCCGTCGAGCATGCCGAGGGTGCTCTGAT
>JBDTYA010000003.1:0-5490 GCA_040005915.1 Ilumatobacteraceae bacterium | reverse complement strand
GGTATGGTCGACTCATGGCAACACGTGCTCAAACCCTCGGCGATCTGAAGGCCTCTGGCTGGCAATCGTCTCCGGTGAAAGAGGAAATTCGGCGCAACGCGGTGGCCCGCATCGCTGCCGGCGAGGCCCTTTTCGACGGCGTGTTGGGTTACGAGCGCACCGTGATGCCGCAGCTCGAAAACGCCCTGCTCGCCGGTCACGATGTGATCTTCCTCGGCGAGCGTGGGCAGGCCAAGACCCGCATCATCCGCTCGCTCACCGGGTTGCTCGACGAGTGGATGCCCATCGTCGCGGGTAGCGAGATCAACGACGATCCTTACTCTCCCGTCAGCAAACATGCTCGCGACCTCATCGCCGAGATGGGCGACGCAACACCGATCGAATGGGTCAACCGCGACGACCGTTACGGCGAGAAGCTGGCCACACCCGACACCTCCATCGCGGATCTCATCGGTGAGGTCGATCCCATCAAGGTCGCCGAGGGCCGATATCTCAGCGACGAGCTGACCCTCCACTACGGGCTGGTGCCGCGCACCAACCGTGGCATCTTTGCCATCAACGAGATCCCCGATCTCGCCGAGCGAATCCAGGTCGGTCTGCTCAACGTTCTCGAAGAACGCGACGTACAGGTGCGCGGCTACAAGATCCGCCTGCCACTCGACGTGCTGCTCGTCGCCAGCGCCAACCCCGAGGACTACACCAACCGCGGTCGTATCATCACGCCGCTGAAAGACCGCTTCGGCAGTCAGATCCGCACTCACTATCCGCTCGACGTCGAGACCGAGGTGGCCATCATGCGCCAAGAGGCTCGGGCCGGTTCGGTCGGCGATGTCGCCGTGCACCTGCCCGACTACATGGAGCAGGTCGTCGCCACGTTCAGCCAGCTGGCGAGGGCCAGCACGCAGGTCAACCAGCGCAGCGGCGTCAGCGTGCGGTTGTCGGTCAGCAATGTCGAGGTGCTCGGCGCCAACGCATTGCGTCGCGGCCTGCGCGCCGGCGAGCACGTCGTCGTGCCGCGCATCTGCGATCTCGAGGCACTCGCCGCGTCCAGCAGCGGCAAGATCGAGATCGAGTCGCTCGACGAGGGCCGCGATGGCCTCATCCTCGACAACCTCGTCAAGGCCGCTGTGCTCACCGTCTACAAGGATCGCATCTCACCCGATCAGGTTCGCGACGTCATCGCCGCGTTCGAAGACGGTGTGGTCGCTCATGCCGGCGAAGACATCGCCTCCGTCGAGGAGGCTCGTCTCGTCGAATTGGTTCCCGCATTGCGAGCCCCGGTGCTGGCGTTGACGGCAGGCGACGAATCTCCAGCCGCCGTTGCCGCGGCCGTCGAGTTCGTGCTCGAAGGCCTGCACCTGTCGAAGCGTCTCAACAAGGACTCCTCAGGAACCACGGCGACCTATCGCGGTCGCAGTTGACGCGTCAGCGCGTCACGATCTGGGCCATCGAGCCGGCGCCGAGCTCGTACTCGTTGGCGAACTCGGCGAACGGCTTGCGCTCGATCGCTCCCGATCCGGGAGGCCACGGGTTGTAGATCGTCGCCTCGGTGTCGTCCCAGTTGCCGCCGCCGTTCAGGCCGGCCAGCACCACTGCATGGTACGGCGCACCGACCTCGACGATCCACAGCGGGCTGCGCTCGAGCATCTGAGCGAAGTAGTCCGGGCCGCCGCAGGCCGGGCCGACCTCGGTGAGGCCCAGCGTCGAGACCGCCTGCTGGATCTCGCCCCAGCCGTACCCGTCGGTCGTGTTCATGCCGGCTTCGCTCACCACGTCCTCGACGGTCTTGTTGGTCAGCATCGCGATGCTGGCCGCCCAACACGTCACCTCTGTCGGCTGGGCCACCAGGTTGACGCTCTGGTTGACGGCGATCGGGTTGACCGACATTCCGCCCTCGGGGCTGCTGCTCGAGGAGTAGCTCGCGTCGGAGCTGCTGCTCGACTGCGCACCGTCGACCGGTTGCCACTGCTGGCCGTCGTCGTCCCACCACCATTGCCCGTCTTCGGAGTACTGGACGTCGCTCATTGTGCATCTCCTTGTAGTCGCCCCGCAGCTCATGATGAGGCCACGCAACCGACGCGGCTGCGCCGGGAAGGCAAGAAAAGGGGCAACGTGGGCTGCCCCCTCACCCGCGACAACGCGTCGTGGTCAGCGGGTGCGCTCGATGTGGCGGGCGACGAGGTTCTCCAACTTCTCCTGATGGCCGGAGCTCCTCGTCGGCTCGCCCGTCGACATCGCCCGGGTGTGCAGATCGTCGAGGCTCGAGCCGTTCATGATCGTCTCGCCCAGTTCGCCGGACCAGCCCGCATAGCGCTGGTCGCGGGCCGCGTCGAGCTCGCCGGACTCCACGATCGATGCCGCCGCGATGAGGGCCCGGGCCATCGTGTCCATGCCACCGATGTGCGCGAAGAACAGGTCGGTGCGATCGCTCGACTGCCGGCGCAACTTCGAGTCGAAGTTGAGGCCGCCGGTGGTGAGCCCGCCCCCGCGCAGGATCTCGAGCATTCCCAGGGTCATCTGCTCGACCGACACGGGGAAGCGGTCGACGTCCCAACCGAGCCGGTCGTCGCCGGCGTTGGCGTCGATCGAACCGAAGATCCCGGCGTTGACGGCAGACGCGATCTCGTGGGCGAAGTCGTGCCCGGCGAGGGTGGCGTGGTTGACCTCGATGTTGACCTTGATCTCCTCGGCCAGGTCGTACTGCTGCAGGAACGCGTGTACCGCGGCGACGTCGTAGTCGTACTGGTGCTTCGTCGGCTCGAATGGCTTCGGCTCCAGCAGGATTGCGCCGGTGAAACCGATGCGCTGCTTGTGCTCGACGACCATCGTCATGAAGCGGGCCAGTTGGTCGAGCTCGCGCTTGATGTCGGTGTTCAGCAGGGTCTCGTAGCCCTCGCGTCCGCCCCACAGCACGTAGTTGGCGCCACCGAGACGGTGTGTCGCCTCGAGGCAATGGGCGACCTGGCCGGCCGCATAGGCATACACCTCGGGATCGGGGTTGGTCGCCGCACCGGCCTGATAGCGGGGGTGTGAGAAGAGGTTGGCGGTGCCCCACAGCAGCTCGACGCCGGTGCGCTGTTGGTGTGCCGCTGCGGCGTCGACCATCTCGTCGAGGTGTGCCGCCGACTCCTTGAAGCTGGCGCCCTCCGGCGCGATGTCACGGTCGTGGAAGCAGTAGAACGGCACACCCAACTTGGAGAAGAACTCGAACGCCGCTTCCATCTTCTGCTTGGCGGCCACGATGGGATCCGCGCCGGGTGCAAACGTCGGGTGCCACGGCCGGTCCATCGTGCCGGCGCCGAAGATGTCGAAGCCGTCCCATGCGAACGAGTGCCAGTAGCAGACTGCGAATCGAAGATGGTCCTCCATGCGCCGACCGGCGACGATTCGCTCCGCGTCGTACCAACGGAAGGCCAACGGGTTGTCGCTGTCGGGGCCTTCGTATGCGATCTGCTGGGTGACGTCGGTGAAGAATTCCATGACGCGGGAAGTTACTGCACCGCAGCCCCGAAGAAGATGGCCGCAGAGTCCTTGATGTCGCGGTCGCGAGTGATGATCCCGTCGTCGTGACCCTCGATGTCGAACGTCGGGCTCAGAGCCACCGCCTGCAGCGGGGCACCCTCGGCCGCCTCGCCACAGGCGGTCTCGAACCGTTCGACGACGGTGACACGTTCAGCGTCCTTGCCGGGTGGCGTGATCAGGGTCAGCGCCAACGGCCGATCCGGGCCCATCTCCGCTGCCCGCAGCACCGCCCCGAGCGACTCGTCGACATCGGCGACGACGATTCCCAGCACGTCGCACGACCCGGCCAGCTCGGCCAACTCGCGGTCGGCGCGTCCGGGGATGCCGATGGTGCCGTCCTCCAACCCCTGCAGCCACAGGTGCCAGCGAAGTTGGTCCTGCCGGCGGGCGGCCTCGGCCGCCTGGATCGTCTGGTCGGCAGGCCTTACTGTCCTCACGCCGATGGCGGTCGACACCGGTGGGCCACCGCGGAGGATCCGCCAGGCGTCGCGCCACGCGACCATCAACGTGTCGAGCACCTCGCCATGCCGACGCGGGTCGTCGGGGACGACGCGGTTCGCGTACGCCAACGGATTGTCTAACGGCACCCAACCGGCGGCCGAATCGCCGAAGCGCTCCGACACGCCCTCAACCCATCGCGGCCACCAGTGACCCGCGAACCGCGGATCGGTGAACCCGCCGTCGTTGTCGAACCACTGCGGTACGAGGCGTTCGAGCAGTGTGAACTGCAGGCCGACCCCGAGCCCTGCGGCCTGTTGCAGCAATCCTGCGTACCACTCGATCGCGTCACCGTCGAACGCGCCGGCCTTCGGTTGCAGCCACGACCAGTCGAGCGTGATCCGTACAGTCGAGGCGCCGAGCGTCGCCAACAGCGCGAGGTCTTCGTGGAATCTTGTGCGGTCGAGGCGTGACTGGGGTACGACGGTGCCGCGGATCACGCGAACGGGCTGCGGGTCCACAGCTCGCCGGTGTCGGTGCTGGCCACCAGCTCGGGCTCGCCGCCGAGCTCGACCACCTCGATCGGCCCGGGGAAGCCACGCAGCTCGACCGGGTCGTGGGCATTGGCGGTGACTCCGCGCGGCAGCCGCTCGATCTGCATCGTCGGCATCAACACCTCGAACGGCCCGGCCGCATCGCACAGGCGGGCGGCCATGTTGACCGCCGAGCCGATGTAGTCGTCGCCTTCGAACAACAGGGCGTGACCGGTGGCCATGCCGACCCGCAGGGAAAGCGGTGCGCACATCTCGGCCGACCGATGCTCGAGGTCGAGGGCGAACGCCACGGCGTTGCTCTGCTCGATCGACACGACCATGCAGCCGTCGCCCAGCCACTTGGCGATCCTCACCCCGCGCTCGCTGGCGATCTCGCGCACGAGTGACCGGAAAGCACCGAGGATCCGCCCCGCGGCGTCATCGCCGAAGGCGGCCGTGTAGTTCGTGAAGCCGGAGAGATCGACGAACGAGAAGGTGCGGGGCACGCGCATGTCGCGCTCAAGGGTAGCCCGGGTGATCTTTCGGTATGGTTCTCATATGGCAGCTCGTTTCACGTACTCGCGCTGGGACGGCACGCAGCGCGGGTTCGACCTCGACGCCGACGGCCTGTTCGACGAACTCACCGATGACCTGCTGTATCACGGCGATGTCAACTCGGCCCTGCGCCGCATGATGCAGGAAGGCATGCGCGACCGCAACGGCGAACGTTTGCAGGGCTTGCGCGAGTTGATGGACAAGCTCCGCCAGCAGCGCCAGGAGCGCCTCGACCAGTTCGACCTCGGTGGCGTGTACAGCGAGATCGCCGACGAGCTCGATGACATCGTCGACGAAGAGCGACATGCCATCGACAACGCCACTCAGGCGGCCGAGCGGAGCGGCGACGAACGGCGATCGCAGACCGCCCGCGATGCCGCGGGCGACCGCAACTTCCGCCTCGACATGCTGCCCGACGATCTCGCCGGCAAGGTCCGCGAGC
>JBDTYA010000002.1:0-17906 GCA_040005915.1 Ilumatobacteraceae bacterium | reverse complement strand
GCCCCGACCCGGCTCGTGGTCGAAGACGCCATGATCGATGACGACGGAACGGCGACCGACGGCAACTCGATGACTCGCATGGAGATCGACATCGAAGCTGCGGGCGACAGGACGCGCATGGTCCTCACCACGCACTTCGACTCGCTCGACGGCATGGAGCAAGAGATCGCGACTGGCTTCGACGACGGCATGCGGGTTTGCATGACCCAGATCGACGTACTTCTTGCCGATACCTTGCGGCCCCCCGCAACGAGGTGAAGTAGCGATGGGAAGGCGGACACTCTGAGCAGGGCGTTTTTCATCCCAGTTCGATCTTCGAATTGCCAGCCGGCACCGCCAAGCATCGCGGTCACCTGTCACCCCACGGCTGCATTGGATCGATGCCAACACCCGCGACGACAACAGCGATGCAGCGCCCTTGTCGCGCTGTGAACCAGCGTTTGACGACTCCGGCCCCCATGCGGGGCGCCCGCCATCAAACGGATTGGTCGCCTGCGTGCGTTTGACGACTGCGGCCCCGTAGAGGGGCGCGAGCCATCAAACGCCGTGGAGATGAGCGGCCCCGGCCCACGACGCCGCACGAGGGACGCGTCGCTATTCCACCTGGCGGATGACACCGTTGTCGGGCGGGCCGACGATGCAGGGCATGACTCGAGCGAGGTGGCCACTGGCCATGATGTTGACGGCCATGTTCTGGTGGTGCGCCTCGAGAGACGACCACCGCTCCAGGAACATGAACTTGTGCGGGTCATCCTCGCGTTGAAACAGCTCGAACGTCTCGCAACCGTCGGCGGCGCGGCTGAGATCGCGGCCTTCGGTCAGCAGGGCGAGCAACTCGTCGGCATGACCTGGTTTCGCTTGGAAGTTGATGACGACATCGACCGACATGAACGAACCATACGTCACCATTCCAGGCGATGTTGTCGTGTCACCCGAATAGGTGATTTGGCGTTCTGCGCCGTTTTCCTGCCTACCCGAGCCGAAGGTCCCGACGCAATCGGCGGATCGGGGGCATACTCTGCGTAGGCGAACCGCCACAATGGGCGGCCAGTCGGCTCAACAGATCGGGCTGTTCGAATCGACCGTGCAATTCCTTCGCTGCGACACAAGGCGAGGTCCCGGCGGCTCATGACGAAGACTCGGCTATCTGCTCCTGCACATCCACCGGTCGGTTCGGTGCCGGTGATCGATGTTCGAGGACGGTGGATCCGTCGTGTCGCCGTGTCGGCGGTGATCGCCCTGATCGGCGGGCTCGGTGGGGTTGGCGTCGGACCGACCCGGGCATTCGCCGTCCCACCGATCACGCCGGTGCCGCTCGGGCTGGCATCCTCGTTCGCGGTGTTGACCCCGGCGGCGGTCGGTAACACTGCGACCGGTCCGGTGACGACGCTGCGCGGAGACCTCGGAGCAGGCGGCGGCACCACCGGGTTTCCACCCGGCGTCTACACCGGGACGCTGTACACGGGCGCGGCCGCCAATCCGGCGCTCGCCGACCTGACCATCGCTTACGCCAACGCGACGAGCCGCCCGGCGGGGCTGCCCTTGGCACCTGACCTTCTCGGCGTGACCGTCGGGCCGGGTGTGCACACAAACAGCGCAGCCGTCGCCAACACAGGGACGTTCACCATCGACGCCGGCGGCGACCCGAACGCGGTGTTCATCTTCCAGGTCGGTGGAGCCTTGTCGATGGCAGCCGGCAGCCATGTCGTTCTGGCCGGCCAGGCTCGGGCCTCGAATGTGTTCTGGGCCGTGAACGGCGCCGGCGCAGTAGGTGCCAACGCGACCTTCGCCGGGACGTTGATGGCCACCGCAGCGATCGCGGTGGGAGATGGGACGATCTTCAACGGTCGGGCGTTGTCGAAGGCGGGCGCGATCACGATGACCAGCAACGAGTTCTACTCGGTGCCGCCGACGGTCACGATCAACGGGGGCGCTGCGGCGTACACAACGGTCACCAGTCCGACGCTGTCCGGTACGACCAGCGTGCGCTCACCGGCAACGGTGACGGTGACGATCAATGGTCAGACACTGCACCCGATCCCCGACGTCAACGGCGTCTGGACGACACCGACCGGATTGCTGGCCAACGGCACCTACACCGTCACTGCGTCGGTGATCGACGGAGGCGGCAACACGGGCTCCTTCGCCCAGCAACTGACGGTCGACACGTCGCCGCCGGCCATCACGATCGACGGCGGCACGTCGGTGACGACCAATGACCTCACGCCGACATTCACGGGGACCACCGATGTCGCCCCCGGACAGCTTGTGACCTTCGCGGTCGTCGGCGCCACGTCCTCGACCGGTTCGGCCGTCGTTCAGAACGACCAGACTTGGAACATCTCTCCGTCCGGGTTCGCCCAGGGCCACTGGACAGTCACCGCTACGGTCACCGACCCTGCCGGCAACAGCAACAGCGCTTCGCAGGACGTGACCATCGATACGGCCGGGCTCGAGGCCTCGATCACCTCGCCGCCATTGACGAACGATTCGACTCCGACGATCACAGGGACCGCCGGGTCCGGCTCGACCGTCGATGTCACCGTCGACGGCGGCCTGCCCATCGGCGTCGTCCTCACCGGGACGATCTGGTCGATGGACTACACCGGTACCCCGCTCACCGACGGGTCGCACAACGTGTCGGTCTTCGTCACCAAGGTCTCCTCCAACCCCACCACCGTCCGCCAGTCCCTGACGATCGACACCATTGCGCCGACGCTCGCCATCACGCCCGGCCCGACCGATACGACGAATGACCAGACCCCGACGATCTCCGGTACCACTGACGCCCCAGCCGGGGTACGAGTCAGCGTGACGATCGACGCCGGACCGGCCATGTTGGCGTTCGTGCAGGCCGGCGGGTCGTGGAACGTCACCCCTTCGGCGCAGGTAGCACCAGGTGTCGTCACGGTGGTCGCGTCGGTTGCCGACCAGGCCGGCAACGTCCGCACGTACTCCCAGCAGCTGACGATCGACGTGACCCCGCCAGTCGTCGTGATCAACGGTGGCCCGTCGCGTACCACCGCAGACGCAACGCCGACGATCGCCGGCACCGTCTTGGGCGCTGCGATCGGCAGCATCGTCGACGTAACGGTCGCCGGGCAGGCGCTGACCACCACGCTCACGTCGTCGTCGACGTGGTCGGTGACCGCGGCGACGATCGCCAACGGCACGCAGGTCGTGTTCGTCACCGCCGCCGATGCTGCCGGCAACATCGGTAACGCCAACCAGTCGCTGACCCTGAACGCCGTCATCCCGCTCGTCACGATCGATGGCGGCCCGATGTCGTCGACGAACGATTCGACCCCGCAGATCGCCGGCGATTCGACTGCGGCAATCGGCTCCGATGTCGTGGTGACGGTCGCCGGTCAGACGCTGCACGCCACTGTCCAACCTGGCGGATCGTGGAACGTGACCGCCGCGGCTATCGCTAACTCGACCGTGACCGTCGGCGTCACGGTCACCGATCTCGACGGCAACATCGGCTCGACCACCCAGTCCTTGACCGTCAACACCGCCGGCTTCGCGACGATCACGATCACCGGCGGCGCGACTCGCGCGACGAACGACTCCACCCCGACGATCTCCGGTACCACCGACGCGGGCAACGGCCGGGTCCTGACAGTCGTGGTCGGGGGCCAGATCATGTGGCCGGTTGCGGCCGGTGGTCTGTGGTCGACGACCGCGGCCCATCTCGGCGACGGGACCTATGCGGTGTCGGTGATCCTCTCCGCATCTGGAGGGAGTTCCGGTTCGGCGTCGCAGCTACTGACGATCGACACGGTGGTGCCCGTCGTGATCATCCCGGGTGGCGGCACCGTTACAACAACGAATCCGACCCCCCCGATCACCGGCACCGGCGCCCAACCCGGCGCAACCGTGACCGTCACGGTCGCAGGCGAGACATTGACAACGGTTGTCGCTGCGGACGGAACGTGGTCGGTGACCCCCACCGTCCCGTTGGGCGTCGGCGCTCACGTGGTCGTCGTGACGATCGTCGATGCGGCCGGCAACGTCGGCACCGGCTCACAGATCATCACCGTCGCCGCCGCACCTGGCACGCCCGGCGGCACGGGCGACTTCGTGTCCGTCGGTCCGAAGCGCGTCTTCGACACCCGTCCAGGCCTGTCGCCGGGCGCGATGCGGCAGGTGGCCAAGACCCAGATCGGTGGCGCCATCGAGTTGCGCGTCCAACTCACGAACCTGCCCGGTCTCGTCCCTGCAACCGGTGTATCCGCAGTGTCGCTGAACGTGACCGCAACCGGCTCCAGAGCCGCCGGGTACATCACGCTGTATGCCTGCGGGACACGGGAGCTCGTCTCCAGCGTCAACTTTACGGCGGGTTCCACAGTTGCGAACGCAGTGATCACACCGCTGTCGGCATCGGGTGACGTGTGCTTTTTCGCCAACACACCGACCGACGTGATCGTCGACGTCAACGGCTGGTTTGCAACGGGTGCAGCGTTCAACGCCGTCGGCCCGAAGCGCCTCTTCGACACTCGCGCGGCTTCCGCTGCCGACACGCTGCGTGCCGTCCCCAAGACAAAGATTGCTGCGGGTGGTGTCCTCGAGGTGAAGGTCACCGACATCGTCGGATTCGTGCCGGCGACCGGGGTCAGCGCGGTGTCCTTGAACGTCGTGGTGACCAACCCCGACTTCGCCGGGTACGTCACCGTGTATGCCTGCGGGACACGGGCGTTGGTGTCATCGGTGAACTATGTCGCCGGCAGCACCGTCGCCAACGCCGTCATCACCCCTGTGTCGGCGACCGGCACGGTGTGCTTCTACAGCTTGGCCGGCGTCGATCTGGTCGTGGACATCAACGGCTGGCTCTCGCAGGGCTCCGGGTTCGTTGCCGCCGGTCCCGCTCGCGTCGCCGACACCCGTCCCGGTGAGTCGCCCGAGGCATTGCGGAGCGTCCCGAAGGCACGAATCGGCGGGACCAACATCCTCGAGCTCAAGGTCACCGACCTCGCCGGCTACGTCCCGGCGCTCGGCGTCTCTTCCGTGTCGTTGAACGTGACGGCTGTCGATCCCGTCGGCGACGGCTACATCAACGTGTACGCGTGCGGTGCCCTCGAGGAGGTCTCGAGCCTGAACTTCGTCGCCGGACAGACGGTGGCCAACGCAGTCATCGCACCGCTATCGGCGACAGGGACGATCTGTGTGTATTCCACGGTGGCCACGGACGTGGTCATCGACATCAACGGCTGGATCGGCTGACCGAGCTCACCGTGACGCCGGCCGACTCCTGACCCGGTGAGCAGTCAGTGGAGGGGTGTCTCGCCCGTCTCGACGAGGTTGCGCGCGACCTCGCGGAGCTTGACGTTGAGATGCTGGGAAGCTCGCCGCAACACTTCGAAGGCCTGGTCGGCCGTGATGCGTTCGCGTTCGATCAGGATGCCTTGAGCCTGGCCGATCAGCTCGCGGGTGTGCAGCGCCTCGTGCAGGTTCGCAACCCGCTGCTCTTCGAGGGCTCGCTCGCCGGCGGCATCGAGGGCGATGCCCGCCAACGTGGCGAAGATCAGTCCCTTGGCCCTGTCGGTCGCCCCGAACGCCGCGGGTAGCCGGGCATACAGATTGAGGGCACTGACCGGGTGACTCGACAACCGGTAGGCAACGGCGCTGCGGATCCCGGCAGCCGCCGCAGCTGGGCCGAACGCCGGCCAGCGAGCATCGTCGTCGAGATCTGCGGCATACGAAGTGCCACCGACCGCCATCGCATCGAGACATGGGCCCTCGTTCGTGGAGAACTGGAGGTCGTCGAGCTCGACCACGAGGGGGTCGCTGGCCGCTGCTGTGACCACCGCATCGTCTCGGATGACGAAGATGCCCGCGAAGTCGCATCCTTCGATCGAGGTGACCGCCAGCCGCACGGTGAGCTGTAGCGAGCCGGTCACCGAGCCGGGCGCGAAGAGCTCGCGTGCGACCGCAGCAAGGTTTCGCTCGAGCTCGTCGCTCGAGTCGATGCTGGTCATCGCTACGGGACAGTACTACTCCGCCGAGGCAAATCGGTCCGCGGACAGGATTCCCACATAGCGCACCACCTCTCGCGCAAACGGTGATATCCTCGCGAGGCCTTCGACAGCGAGGGTTTCCCGGGCGCTGATAGTGCCCGACGAACGGAGGTCCAGCCATCGCCGGACGATTTGCTGTCACTGCTTCGCCCGCCGTTGGTGCGGCGTTGCCATGATCAGCGCCGACCTCCGCGACCGCGAGGCACGACTGTCGGACGTACTCAGCGAGTTCGCCCGGACGCTCCTCACCGACTTCCCGATCCAGGCGATCCTCGACCACTTGGTCGAGCGAATCGTCGACTTGCTACCGATCAGTGCGGCCGGCGTGACGCTGATCTCGCCGGGGACCGAGCCGAAGTACATCGCCGCGTCCGACCCGTCGGCCCTGCGATTCGAACAGTTGCAGAGCGAGCTCAATGAAGGGCCTTGTCTGCTGACCTTCGAGACGGGCGAACCGGTGATGGTTCCCGACCTGCGTGACGAGCACATGTTCCCGACGTTCGGCCAACGCGCGGTTGCGGACGGTCTGGCCGCGGTCTTCACGTTCCCGTTGCGACACGGCGCCGACAGCCTCGGCGCTCTCGATCTGTACCGAGACACCCCCGGCCCGATGGATCCGGAAGCGAAAGCGACCGCCCAGACGTTGGCCGATGTCGCCGCCGCATACCTGTTGAACGCCCGAGCACGCGTCGATCTGCGGGCCGCGAGCGAGGAGGCATTGCAGAACTCGTTGCACGATCCTCTGACTGGCCTGCCGAACCGCACGTTGGTCATCGAACGCCTCAATCACGCCATATCGCGGTGCAATCGAACGAAGAAGATGGTCGGGATCCTGTTCGCCGATCTCGACGCGTTCAAGACGGTCAACGACAAGTACGGCCACCATGCCGGCGACGAGCTGCTCGTCGCGGTGGCACGCCGACTGTCGCGGCTGCTACGAGCAGGCGACACGCTGGCACGACTGGCGGGCGACGAGTTCTTGATCCTCTGCGAAGACCTCGACAACGAGACCCAGGCAGAGGAGGTGGCAGAACGCATTCGCGTCGCTTTCATCCGGCCGTTCAGGCTGGTCGCCGCCGAAGTACGGGTCACCGCCAGCGTCGGCATTGCGTTCGCAGGTCGAGTCGGCGACATCCCCGAGCAGGTGCTGCGCGAGGCCGACACGGCGATGTACCAGGCAAAGCGAAGTGGCGGCGCCCGTCACGGTCTCCTCGATCGCCGCGAACAGCGGGTCGATGATCGCCGCACCAGTCTTCACCACGACCTTCGTCATGCGATCGCCCGCGGCGAGTTGCGCCTCGACTACCAGCCGATCGTGACGACGACACACCCCCGGGTCGTGGGTGTCGAGGCGCTCCTTCGCTGGCAGCACCCGACCCACGGAGTGCTCGGTCCCGCCACCGTGATCCCGCTGGCCGAGGAGGGCGGGCTGATGACATCGATCGGCCACTGGGTGCTGACACGCACGTGCTCCGACGGGCGCCTCTGGCGCCGCACCCACCATGCGGACGATCTGACGATTTCGGTCAACGTGTCGGCAACGCAACTGCTCACGCCTGGCTTCGCAGAATCGGTCGGACAAGTGCTCGACGACTCGAGCACGGATCCCGGTCTCGTCGTCCTCGAGATCACCGAAGGTGCGCTGGTCGAGGACAGCGAGCGGGCGATCATCGCGCTCGACGCGCTGCGAGTCATCGGGGTGAGGCTCGCGCTCGACGACTTCGGCACCGGATACTCGTCGCTCAACTACTTGAGGCGTCTCCCGGTCGATCTCATCAAGATCGACCGCACTTTCATCGCCGACATAGACACGGAGCCCGAGACCAACGTGATCGTCAGCGCGATCGTCGACCTCGCGCACGGTCTGGGCATGACTGTGGTTGCCGAGGGGATCGAGACCGTCGAGCAACACGAGCGAGTCTCGACTCTCGGGTGCGAGTTGTGCCAAGGCTTTCTCTTCGCCAGGCCGATGCCTGCCCTGCAGATCGAAGAAATGCTCGATGCGCAGGCCACCGCCTCACTCGCCAACTGAGTCGGGAGCGACGGCCCTTTCGTCGAACAGTCAGACGGTCCGGGTCAGGTCGTGGACCCGGGCCAGCAGAAGTTCGATCGCAGGCTCGTTGAGGCCGCCGCAGGGGAAGGTCACGTCGGCGAAGCGCTTGCTCGGCTCGATGAACTGTTCGTGGCCCGGGCGAACCGTCTCCATGTATTGGGCGATGATGCTTTCGGGTGTACGGCCCCGTTCATCGACGTCGCGCATCAGCCTGCGGATGAACCTCACATCGGCATCGGTGTCGACGAACACCTTCAAGTCGAATCGGTTGCGCAGGTCGGCGTCGTGCAGCACCAGGATTCCTTCGACCACGATCACCGGCGCCGGCTGCACCTCGCGAACGATCTCGCTGCGATCGTGGATCGCGAAGTCGTAGGTCGGCGCCGACACGGGCTGCCCAGAAGCGAGCACGGCGAGATGGTTGTTGAGCAGTGGCCAGTCATATGCGTCGGGATGGTCGTAGTTGGTTGCCGCCCGCTCGGCTGCTGATTGATGTGTGTGCGCGACCTGGTACGAGTCGAGCCGGATCAGCGCCAACTGATGAGCACCTGCCAGCTCGGCCAGGCGCTCGCAAACCATCGTCTTGCCCGCACATGTGCCGCCGGCGACGCCGATCAGGAATGGGCGGCGCGCCGTGAGCATCGCCGAGACATTAGTAGGGGGTCCTTGTAATGACCCTGCTCCACAGGCAAGGCTTGCCGCCGTGACCGACGGATCCTCCTCACTCAGCGACCGAGATCAAGCGATCATCAGCTTCGAGTCGTCGTGGTTCACCCTCGACGAGCATCGGTACGACGCCATCAGGTCGCGCTTCGCGTGTTCCGTCGAGGAATACAACCTCGAAGTCAACCAAGTGATCGATCATCCCGCCGCGCTGCAGTTCGACCCGCTCACAGTGCGTAGGCTGCGTCGTCATCGCGAGCGCCGTCGCCGTGAGATGATTGAGGGCGCGGCAAGTGGTGACTAGCCGGGGGACAACGAGGGAGCACACATGAGCAACGAACAGCCCAGCCGCCCACCGAAGCGCTCTGGCAGCGGTGCCTCGCCGATGGGTTCGACGCTGGCCATCGTCATCGCGATCGCCGCGGTCGTGGTCGGCTTCCTCATCCTCAAGAACATCCGCAGCGACGACAACAAGACGTCCAGTACGACAACGCCGACGTCGTCGACGGTCGATCCGTCGACGATCAACTCGCAGGCGCCGCTGCCGACCGAGCCGCAAGTCACGGTGTTCACACCGACGACCACCGGCGCCAAGGTGCTGGTCGTCAACTCCTCCCATGCCAACGGCGTGGCCAAGGTGTTGTCAACGGCATTGGGCGGCCAGCAGTTCACGATGGGCGAGCCGACCAACGGCGCCACCAAAGAGGCTGTCACCAAGGTGCAGTACCTCACCGGCGATGCTGCTGCACAACAGGTTGCGCAGTCGGTTGCCCAGTTGATGGGTGTCGCCACGGTCGAACCGATTCCCACCCCCTCCGCGTTGCAGGACCCGACGCTGTTGGCAGACAACACCGTTGTCGTTCTGCTCGGCGACGACAAGGCCGGCAAGACCTTGGCCGAGATGACAGGGGCAGGCACCACCGCTACGACGCCGGCAGGTGCGAGCAGTTCTACAGCTGCGCCGTAAGCCGCGCCAGCAGCGTCGCTGCTGCACGCTCGATGCACCACAGCGGTTCGTTCATCGCCCGCTCGTTCCCGAACTCGTCGACAAGGCTGACATGTTCGACCCGCCTCGCCACCTCCGGCGCGGAGTCGCCCACGATTGCGCCGACCGGCTTGGCCGCGGCCGTTGCTATCGCCTGCACACCCCCGACGACCTTGCCCTCGAAGCTCTGCTCGTCGAGATAACCCTCGCCCGTGATGACCACGTCGGCGGCCGCCACCGCATCGTGCAGATCCAGCTCGTCGGCGACGAGCTCGAATCCCGGTAGCAGCTGGCCGCCGAGAGCGACCAACGCCCCGGCGATGCCGCCCGCGGCGCCCGTGCCCTCGATGTCGCGAACGTCGACTCCGTAGTCCTGCTGGTAGATCTGGGCCAGGCGCTGGAGGCGGCCCGTGAGCAGCTTGACCTGCGCGGGCGACGCACCCTTCTGCGGTCCGAACACCTCGGCAGCATCGACGAATCGTGTGCGCACGTCACAGGCGACGAGCAGCTTCACCCCGCGAAGTCGATGCGGCGCGTGAATGGCACGCACCGCGCCGTACCCGCCGTCCGTCGTCGCCGAGCCACCCAGACAGACGATGATCTTCTTCGCGCCGGCGTCGAGCGCCATGTCGATGAGCTCGCCGGTGCCGATGGTCGACGCGGCCATCGCGTCGTTCTTCGCCGGCCCGCCCACCAAGGTCAAGCCGGACGCGCGGGCCATCTCGATCACCGCCGTGCCCCGATGCATGCGCCATTCGGCGCGCACCGGATCGCCCAGTGGTCCGGTGACGGTCGACGTGCGATTGGCGCCGCCGAGCGCCTCGAGCGTGCCCTCTCCACCATCGGCGACAGGCAACTCGGCGCAGTCGTAGCCCAGTTCCCAGCATGCGGACCCGACGGCCGTTGCCACCTGCGCGCCGGTGGCGGTGCCCTTGAACTTGTCGACGGCTGCCACCACGCGCATCGCGGCAGCCTAGGGTTCGACGCAATGGGAATTGCCAATGACCTCGCCTCGCTCGACGCGACCGCACAGGCCGAGTTGGTGCGCGACGGCTCGGTCTCTGCCGGCGAACTCGTTGAAGCGGCGATCGAAGCTGCGCAGCGTGTGAACCCGCAGATCAACGCGATCATCCATCCCCGCTACGAGGCCGCTGCCGCCGAGGCGTCCGCTTCGAACCCGGGTGCGGCACCGTTCGCCGGTGTGCCGATGGTGGTGAAGGACCTCGGCTGCATGATGAAGGGCGAGCCGTACCACCTGGGGTCGCGGGGCTTGAAGTCGGTCGACTACCGCGCCCCAGTCGACTCCTCGCTGTACCGCAGGTTCCGCGAGGCCGGCTTCGTTGCCATCGGTCGAACCAACGCGCCGGAGATGGGCAGCACCATCACGACCGAGCCACTGGCGTACGGCCCGTCGCGCAACCCGTGGAACCTCGGCTACTCGACCGGTGGTTCGTCGGGCGGCTCCGCCGCTGCGGTGGCCGCCGGCATCGTCGCGGTCGGCCATGCCAACGACGGAGGAGGTTCGATCCGTGTGCCGGCATCGGAGTGCGGGCTGGTGGGCCTGAAGCCCAGCAAGGGCCGCGTCAGCCAGGCGCCGCTCACGGGCGAGGCGTGGGCCGGGGCCACGATCGATGGATGTGTCACGCGCAGCGTGCGCGATACGGCTGCGATCCTCGATGCGATCTCGGGCTACGAGCCCGGTGATCCGTACGTCGCTCCGCCGTTTGCTCGACCGTTGCGCGACGAGGTCGGCGCCGATCCGGGCAAGCTGCGCATCGGCGTTCTCGATCGGTCGCCATTGGCGCCATCGCACCCGGACTGCGAGGCAGCGGTCGCTGCCGCGGCGAAGCTGCTCGAGTCGCTCGGTCATCACCTCGACGAGTCGTCTCCCGCCGCGATGTCCGATCTCGACTTCCAGGATCGGTTCGTGACCGTTATCGCCGCCTGCACCGCGCACGATCTTCGGCAGATGGAGCAGAGCCTCGGTCGCCCGCTGGCCGACGGCGATCTCGAGCCCGACAACGAGTCCATCGGTGAGATCGGCCAGTCGGTCTCGGCCGCCGACTACTTGCTGGCTGTTGGCGCGCAGAGCATGTGGGTCCGCGAGATGTTGTCGTGGTGGTATCCATCCGATGGCACTGCCGGGCACGACCTGTTGCTGACACCGGTGTTGGCCACGCCGCCGCCGCCCATCGGCTACCTCAGTGGGCCCGAGGGTGGGATGCGTGTCCGCGAGCTGCTCCAGTTCACCGCGCAGTTCAACGTCACCGGCCAGCCCGCAATCAGCTTGCCGCTGTACTGGACGGCCGATGGGTTGCCGGTGGGCGTGCAGTTGGTCGCCGGGTTCGGTCGAGAAGACGTGCTCGTGCGGATCGCTGCGCAGCTCGAGGCTGCTCAGCCGTGGGCCGGCCGGCGGCCACCCGTCAGCGCCTGATGGAAGCAAGCCTTCCGCAATCTGCATACTGCGACGCCACGGTCTTCGCCGACGAACAGCGCCTGGCGATGGCACCGTCGTGGGTGTGCATCGGACGCGCCGACTCGGTCGGCTCGACGCCCGGGTCGTATCGATTGGTGCCGGTCGCCGGCGAGAACGTGTTGGTCGTCCGCGACAGTGACGGCGTGCTCGGCGCCTTCGCCAACCGGTGCATGCATCGCGGCACCGAGTTGGTCGACTCGACGTCGGAGGTGACTGAGCCGGCTTGCTTCGACAACGTGATCCGCTGCCCGTATCACTTCTGGGCGTACGGGTTCGATGGTGCGTTGCGCACGTCACCGTGGGTCGACGACCTCGACCGCGCCGAGTTCGGCCTGCGGTCCTTTGCCATCGACCAGTGGGGCGGATTCACCTTTGTCCGCCTCGACCCGGACGGTCCGTCGTTGCTCGAAGAGGTCGGTCCGATCGCGTCCCGCGTAGTTCGGTTTCCCCTCGACCGACTGGTCGTCGGGGGGACGATCGTCTACGACGTCGCCGCCAACTGGAAGGTGATCGCCGAGAACTACAACGAGTGCTACCACTGCGGGCCGGTGCATCCGGAGCTCTGCGACCTCGTACCGTCGTTCCGGGTGCGAGGCGGGGCCGCGCTCGATTGGGAGCTAGGGATCCCGCACCGCCCGGGTGCCGACACGTACACGCTGACCGGAACCAGCACCCGCGCGTCCTTCCCAGGGCTCACCGAGGTCGAGCAGGTCAACCACTTCGGTGAGTTGATCTACCCGAACCTGATGCTGTCGCTCTCGCGAGATCACGTCGCCGCGTTCATCCTCCGGCCTGATGCTGCAGCTCGGACCACGATCGAGTGCCAGTTCCTGTTCCACCCCGACGAGGTCGCCAAGCCCGGCTTCGACCCCTCGGATGCCGCGGACTTCTGGCACGTCGTCAACCTGCAGGACTGGGCCATCTGCGAGCGCGTGCAGCGTGGGATGAACAGCCGCACGTTCGACCACGGCTGGTACGCCCCGATGGAAAACCCCAGCCTCGACATCCGTCGCTGGTGGACCAACGCGATGAGAGATGTGCGCAACCCCACGGCTCATCTCTCGTAGCGGGGTCAGACGAGCCAGTTGGGCTGCCAGGTGGGGTCGGTGAGAGCGGGGCGGTCGAACCGGAACGGGGTCAGGTCGCAGCCGGGATCGTTCCCCGCGGCCAGAGCGGCCATCGTCTTGCCGAACCAGGCGACGAACTTGTAGCCGTGGCCGGCCCCGAGCGCGACGTGAACATTCGGGTGATCGGGTACGGCGTCGACGACGAAGTCGCGGTCGGGTGGCAACGTGTACAGGCACGTCGTCGTCGACAACGCCGGGCCCAACAGGTCGCCGAACGCCATCGCTGCGAACGCGTCGGTGCGCGCCAGGATCCCCGGATCGGGATCGAATCCGCGGGTATCGGGATCGACGGCTGAACCGCCGCAGTCCTGGGAGATCTTGACGCCGGGCCTGCCGAACGTGGGAAAGCCGTAGAACGACGGATCATCCATCCAGATCCACACCGGGAAGTCATCTTGTCGGAACATGGCAGGCACGTCGGTCGCGTAGTACGTGACCTGTTCGCGAGTGACGACGAGTGGCACCGACACGCCAAGCGGCGCGAGCAGCGGCGCGGTCCACGCGTCGGCGGCAACGACGACCTGCGCGGCGCGAATCTCTTCGCCGCCGGCGAGCCTGATGGTGACGTCGTCGCCAACGGGCTCGATTGCGATGACCGCGGTGTTGCCTCGCAACATGGCTCCGCCGGCGGCCGCCAGGCGTTGCAGCAGCGGAACCGTTGCGGCCGGCGAGACGATGCCGGTGTTCGCCTGGTACAGGACCTCCGTGTCGTCGGCGACGCGCCACGCCGGCCAGCGGGCCATCACCTCGGCCGGCGTCATCTCGGCGAAGTCGACCTCGCATGTGCGCATCGAGTCGCGGTACGTTTCGCTGTCGATCAGCGCCCCCATCGGGAACAGGTCGATGCCGCCGGTGATGTGCACGCAGGTCTCACCGCCGGCACCCTCGACATCGCGCCACGCGTCGTAGGCGAGTCGGGTCAGGCCCACGTAGTGCGGCGTGTGGTAACTGTGGCGGATGATGCGGCTGTGATCGTGAGATGCGCCGCGATGATGCCCGCCGAGATCGAAGCGTTCGAGGCCTACCACCGACCGTGCGTCGCGCGTAGCGAACCACGCTGTTGCGCTACCGATGCCACCGAGGCCGATCACGGCGATGTCGTAGTGCTCCACGGGGTTCACCGTAGGCGGTCGTTGTACGCTCGCTCCATGGCGGAGGAGAGGTCGGATCGAAGCGATCGTCGGGCACGCCCCCGTGATCACGGCATCGAGATCGGCATCCTCGCCACAGGCCGGCACAACTCCATCACCGATGTGCCCGGCCTGCGCGTCGGTCACTCGACAATCGCCGAGCACTGCACGGGTGTCACCGCCATCGTGCCCGACACCCTCGAGTCGATGTTCCACCACCCGATGTCAGCGGGCACAGCGGTGCTCAACGGTGCCGGTGAATTGACCGGCTCGTTGACCATTCGCGAGTGGGGAACGCTGGAGACACCGGTCGTGTTGACGGCGACGATGAGCGTTGGTATGGCCTATCAAGGGGTGGTCGAGGCGACGTTGCGTGAGGTCGCCGCCGTTGCCGACGACGTCGTGATCCCGGTGATCGGCGAGTGCGACGACTCGTGGCTCAGCGACCCGTCGGTGATGGCGGTAGGCCCGCGCCACGTTGCCGATGCGATCGCCAACGCATCAAACGGCCTGTTCGAGGCCGGCGCGATCGGAGCCGGGTCCGGGATGACCTGTCTCGGTTGGAAGGGTGGCATCGGGACCGCATCGCGGATGGTCGAGGGCCACACTGTCGGCGTCCTGGTGATGACCAACTTCGGCGCCCTCGAACGACTGTGCGTGAATGGTGCGCCGGTCGGGCGGCGGTTCGCCGAGCTCGGCCGCGACGGTGAGCGGGAGGCGTCCGAAGGGAGTTGCATCGTCGTGATCTCCACCGATGCGCCGATCCTGCCGGCGCAATGCGAGCGACTTGCCCGTCGCTCCGGCCTGGGTCTTGCTCGAACCGGCTCCGTGGCCACGCATGGCAGCGGCGAGATCTTCCTGGCCTTCAGCACCGGCTGCAGATTCACACGAAACGGTCGGGGGATCGTCACGCACGGCGTGCTGTCGGATCGCGATCTCGACGGGTTCTTCGGGGCCGCTGTCGACGCGACGGAAGAGGCGGTGCTCGACAGCCTCTTCAGGGCAAACACCACGACGGGACGTCTCGGGCGTGTCGCCGAGGCTCTGCCCATCGATGAGTTGCTGGAGCTGATGTGATCCTGTCGTTGCCGGTCGTCGTTGCGCCGGACCACAGACGTCACGACGTCGCCACCGGGGTGTGGTGCGGGCTGACCGAGCCGGCCGACGAGTTGCCGGTTCGCGCCGAGATCATCGCCGCGGCATGCGCTGCCGCGGGTGCGCAGATGGTCGGGGCGGTGGACCATGGGCTCGATGCGTTGTTGCGCGTGCACGACCCGCGGTTCCTCGCGGTGCTCGAGACCGCGTACGACCGTTGGGTCGCCGATGGTCACCTGGAATCGCCGGGCATTCCGTATGTCACGCCGTACTACTTCCCGCCGGTTGCCGGTCAGCACGGCGGCAGCCGGGAGCGCGGCGCCGCGACGATTCGGGCGGAGATCGGCTTCTATGCGATCGACACGATGACCTGCATCGGTGAGGGAACGTGGGCCGGCGCCAAGGCCGCGGCCGACGCCGCGGCGACCGCAGCCGATCTGGTCGCCGACGGCGCCGGCGTGGCATATGCAGTGTGCCGTCCGCCCGGGCATCACGCCGGCCCGGCATTCTTCGGTGGCAGTTGCTACCTCAACAACGCCGCGGTGGCGGCGGCACAGTTGCGCGCCAACGGACTCGATCGCGTTGCCATCGTCGACATCGACGCCCACCACGGCAACGGGACGCAGGCCATCTTCTGGAACGACCCTGCGGTGTTCTACGGATCGGTGCACGTCGACCCTGCGGCCGGCTGGTTCCCCCACACCGTCGGTCACGCCGACGAGATCGACGACACGGCGACCAATCGCAACGTGCCGGTCGCGCCGGGCACCACCGATGCGGTCTGGCTCGAGGCGTGCTCGTCGCTGCTGCACGACGTCGCCGAGTTCGAACCGGACGCGGTGGTCGTCTCGCTCGGCGTCGACGCCGCCACCGACGACCCCAACAGCCCGCTCCTCATCACCCATGGCGGCTTCGGCGCGGTCGGTCGGCTGATCGCCGCTCTCGATCGTGCCACGGTGCTCGTGCAAGAGGGTGGATATGTGCTGAAGACGTTGGCCGGCCTGACTTTGGTCGTGCTCGAGGGTTTCGAATCCTGACCCAGTTGGTAGGCTTTCCGACATGTCCGTCACTGTCCGAATCCCCACCACGATGCGTCCGATCTCCGGCGGCTCTTCGTCCGTGCAGGTCGAAGGGGTCACGCTGGCCGATGTGCTCGCCAGCCTCGACACGGCCCACCCCGGTTTCCACGAAAGGCTGTTCGACGAAGCGGGCGCGCTGCGCAAGTTCGTCAACGTCTTCGTCGCGGATGACGACGTGCGCTACCTCGACGGCGTCGACACCAAGGTGCCCGACGGCGAGACGGTCAGCATCATCCCGGCCGTCGCCGGCGGCTGACTCGCCGCCGAACCAGCACAGTTGTTCCTGGAGTAGCGAAAGGGCCCGCATCGCTGCGGGCCCTTTCTACGTTCTCGGATCAATGCTGAGTGCCGGCGGACTCAGAAGTCCTCCATGCCTCCGCCACCCATGCCGCCGCCGCCGTCCTTCTCGGGCTTGTCGGCAACGACAGCTTCCGTGGTGAGGAACAGGGCTGCGATCGATGCTGCGTTCTGCAGCGCCGAGCGGGTGACCTTGGCAGCGTCGATGACGCCGATCTTGACGAGGTCCTCGTACACGCCGGTTGCGGCGTTGAGGCCTTCGGCGCCACTGAGGTTCTTGACCTTCTCGACGACGACGCCACCTTCCATGCCGGCGTTCTCGGCGATCTGCTTCAGCGGAGCTTCGAGGCTCTTGGCGACCAAGCGGGCACCGGTCGCTTCGTCGCCCTTGAGGCTGTCGGCAACGGCAATGACGGCGGCCTGGGCACGCAGCAGGGCAACGCCACCTCCGGGCACGACGCCCTCTTCGATGGCAGCCTTGGTCGTCGACACTGCATCTTCGATGCGGTGCTTCTTCTCCTTGAGCTCGACCTCGGTGGCTGCGCCGACCTTCAGCACGGCAACGCCGCCGCTGAGCTTGGCGAGACGCTCTTGCAGCTTCTCGCGGTCGTAATCGCTGTCGGTGTTCTCGATCTCGGCCTTGATCTGGTTGATGCGGCCCTTGATGTCGTCTTCCGTGCCGCCACCTTCGACGATGGTGGTCTCGTCCTTGGTGATGATGATCTTCTTGGCGCTGCCGAGCAGATCGAGCGTGGTGTTCTCCAGCTTCAGGCCGACTTCCTCGCTGATGACCTGACCACCGGTGAGGATGGCCATGTCCTGCAGCATCGCCTTGCGGCGCTCGCCGAAACCAGGAGCCTTGACGGCCGCCGACTTGAACGTGCCACGGATCTTGTTGACGACGAGCGTGGCCAGTGCCTCGCCCTCGATGTCTTCAGCGATGATCACCAACGGGCGACCGCCCTGCATGACCTTCTCGAGCAC
>JBDTYA010000001.1:0-8253 GCA_040005915.1 Ilumatobacteraceae bacterium | reverse complement strand
TAGAGCAGGGGGCTCATAACCCCTGGGTCGCGGGTTCGATCCCCGCCCGCCCCACAACGGTCCTCGGCGTGTGCAGCCTGCGCACCAGGTCGGGTATGCGCGAGCGATCGCCTGGCGCGTGGCGCCGATCGCCGGGCCCGACTCGGTCACCGGCAGGCCGCTCTGTTGAGGTCTTGTAACTTGGTGCGTTGCCAGGAGGATCTCCCCTACGGATGGATCACGACCTCGCCGCGGCTGCCGAGGCGCTCGCGCTCGGGCCGAAGTCAAAGCCTGAACGAGACCATCAAGCTCGCTCTACGCGATGAGGTGGCGCAGCGCAAGAAGGGCCCTGAATCCAGGCGAAGCCGCCAGACCATCGAAGAGGATCGCGAACTGCTCGAGCGGCTTGCCAAGTGACCATCGACAACCCCGACCTCGCCGACAAGCCGGCAGTCCTGAGCGCTCGGACCCGCTACCCGGCGACTCGGTCGACGAACTGTGCAGCCACAGAACCGTACGTGCCATTCTGCGGCTGCACGGGTCGTCGACCGGTACGCGCGCCTGGCGAGGTTTCTGTGTGACCACATGGACCGTCCGCGGCTCTGTTCGCTCACACAGAGTCCTGGTCGACCCTGCAACCAGTGCCCGAACTGCTCCGGGATTCCGGTGATCGGTCGCGGTGATTTGGTAATCGGGACTCTGGTCGTCCGCAGCCGATTGGCATGAGGACATCACCACGACGTCGTCGTGCTGTTCGCAGCTCACCGCGGCCCACCCACTGTGTGGGATCCATACGAGTTCCCAGCTGTCCGGTGGTTCACGTTGATACGAGCGTGGCGCGAGCTCATGGCGCCTACTACGTGGAGCAACTGCCGAACTACTGCTACCAATCGGGTGAGCCCCTCGGAATTCGGTTCGGCGAGGGTGCAACGACGCTCGGGTTGGTTGCCGAGGTCGACGACGACGCGTTCATCGCGGTGGTGGCCGTCGTGGGCAGAGCGCTCGAGGCGCGTGCCCGATGTGGTGCTAGCACGATTGTCGGTCGGGGGCCGACCAAATATGCTCCACTGGTGTCGGCGATAAAACTGAGGGTTCGCTTGTGGGTGGGTCGGCATCGGGTGCGCCTGGTCGTCACAGCCGTACTGATCGGCGTCGCCAGCGGGCTGGTGATGGGGATCGCTGCCGGGGCACGCCGCACTGCGTCTGCGCCCGATCGCTACACACGAAGCGCCGGTGGCGACCCGGACCTGTTGATCACCCAATTGAGCGGGCGCCCCTTGAACGACCTGGTAGCCCAACTCCCAGGCGTGACATCAGCGCAAGCGCTGGTGTTCGTGCCATCGTTTCTCGTGTCGCCGCTCGACGGCTCACTGTTGCTCGAACCGAATTCGTTCGCAGGTCACGATGACACCGTCGGAGAGCGCGTCGTCGTGGGCCGCTTCAGTGATCCGGCGAGGCCGAACGAGTTCACCGTCAATCGTCCCTTGGCGTCCTTTCTCGCCGAACGCTTCGGGACGCGTGTCGGCGATGACTTCCAAGTGGCTTCCTACGATCAGAGCCAGGTGGCCGCGAACTTTACGACAGTCGACAAGCCGGCAGTCGCGCGCTTCACAGCGACCCTCGTCGGTGTTACGGAGTCACCAACGGAGTTCGACGACCCGTCGCAGCAGGTGGTGTTCTCAGGGTCCTTCCTGGCCGCACATCCTGATGTCGGGGTGGTACAGACACGCATTGCAGTGCACGTCGCAGCAGGCGTCGATCCACATGACGTGATGAACGCTGTCCACCAGCTTCCCAATGGCGCAGATGCTTACGCAATGCCGTCGCGGGTCGTCAGTGATAGCGCGCGGCGGGCGGTGCGGTTCCAGGTGACCGCGCTGTGGTTGGTGTGCGCGTTGTCGGCGATTGCCGCCGCAGTCGTGATCGTGCAATTGGTCAGCCGGACCGTGCGGGTCAGTGGTGACGAGCGACAGGCATTGTTGGCCCTCGGCTGGCGGCGCAGCGACCTCGCTATCGAGCGCGCGATCGAGGGTGGCATAGCAGCGGCTCTCGCCGCGCCGACCGCGACGATCGTCGCGTACTTGCTCACGAAATTGTTTCCGCTCGGAGTGCTGCGATCATTCGAGCCGGATCGTGGGGCGCGCATCGATTGGCTGGTCACGGTGATCGGCGTGGTCGGGGGTGCTGCGGTCGTCATGACGACGGCGGCGATCGTCGGGAACCACCACACTCGCAGGGCAACAGCTCGAGGCATCGTCGCCGGCTTTGCGGACACAGCGGCGACGCGTGGCGCGAGAATGCCACTGAGTGTTGGTGCGCGCTTCGCGTCCACGGATGCCGGCGGCCGCAGGTCGTGGTTCTCACTGCTCGCTGGCGTTGTCGGCGTGGCCGGTCTGGTGGCAGCAACGCTCGTCGGCCTCAGCGTCACGCGGATCGTCGAAAGGCCGGATCGGTGGGGTGTCAACTATGACGCACTCTTCGGGAATCCCTTCGTCGACACCGCCGCAGACATCGTGACACCAATTCTCGACAATCCAGACGTCCTCGCCGTCACCGGCGCCAACATCGGCTCGGTCACGATCAACGGCTCGGACACCGCGACGATCGGCTTCGACAGTGCCAAGGGTCATCTCCTACCGACGGTGCTGAACGGTCGCGATCCGCGGACCGTCGGAGAAATCGGGTTGGGCGCCGAGGTCGCACGCCGCCTTCACGTCAACGTCGACGACGCGGTCCAGGTCGCAGGCGACTCTGGTGAGCCGCGCAAACTCACCGTCGTCGGCATCGTTGTGACCCCGGGCAGCGCAGGCAACGGTGCTGCGATGACGTTCGATGCCTACCACGAGTTGAATTCCGGGGCGACGCAGAACCTCGCGCTCGTCAATTTCCGCCCCGGCTCGCCAGCGGATGTCGCCGACGCCGTGGCCGCGGCGAACTTCACGCCACCCGGCGCTCTGATCACCCCGACGAGCGTGCGTGCCCTCGAACGAGTCACCGCTGCACCGTTCCTCCTCGCCGCGGTACTGACCCTGCTGTTGGTCGTCGCCTGCGCCTACTTGTTGACCACCTCGGTACGCGCCAGGCAACGGGATCTGGCGATCCTGCGCTCCCTAGGGGCCGACAGTGGTCAACTGCGTGCGGTGGTGCACTGGCAGGCGTCACTCGTCGCGGCGATGGTCCTGATCGTGGCCGTGCCGCTCGGAATCATCGTCGCGCGCACGGTCGTCGCGCTGCTCACCGACGCACTCGGCATCACCCCGGGCGCCGATGTGCCCGCGCTCGTTGTCGCCGCCGTCATCGGTACGGCGCTGATCGTCGCCAATGTGCTGGCGCTGCTCCCGGCTCGCCGAGCAGCACGAGCCCGAATAGTTCAGTTGTCACTCGATCGCTGACCCGATGTGGGCCTCGTGCGGCCCGCCCACGCGGGCTGGCCGATGTCGTGGCTAGACGCGTGGGCGCTCCGCGATCGACGACTCGGTAGGCGTCGCCGGATGGGCGAGGCGCATCAGGACCTGGACGACTGTCCACAGTGAGGCGACGATCATCGCGAACCGCACCAGCCTGATGTCGTGCTGGGCGATGGCGAGCCAGGTCATGGAACCGAGCCAGGCGATCATGAACGTCATCGAGATCGGGCGGTGCTCACGAACCGAAACGGGATGGGCGAACTGCACGCGCGACAACGTCAATGCGCAGAAGATCAGACAGATCGCGAAGTTGACCCACGGGTCGGCGCGGATGAGGAACAACGAAGGGATGATCATGTTCCATTCAGCGGGGAATCCGTTGAACCATCCGTCCGCTGTCTCTTGGTCGGTTCGCGCCATCCAGAGTGCGCTGACGAACAGGATCAAGAAGCACATCGGGCCGACGAGGTCGTCGGGCAGGATGCCGAACCTGTTGACGAACGCAACTGGCACGATCGTGCACGTGAAGTAGTCGATGATCAGATCGAGCGAGTTCCCGTTCAGGGTCGGGATCCGAGACATGACGTCGAGTTTGCGAGCGATGGGCCCATCGATTCCATCGAGTACCAACGCGCCGATGAGCCACAAGATGGCGGCTCGTGGATGGCCGTCGATGACGGAGTTCAGGCCGACATAGCCGACGATCACTCCGCTGGCGGTGAGGGCGTGCACGGCCCACGCGCTGCGAATGTGGCGGTTGGAGTACTCCGTCATGAGCACAGGATGACCAGGCGAGTCGTAGGCACGAGGTGGTATACCCGTTCCCTCGCCGGTTTCAACCGTGTTCGCCCTTCAGCCAGTCGCCCGACGCGATCGCGGGGAACTCGGTGCCGCCCACGTATGCGTAGGCCCACGCCTCGACGCCGCCCGTCGTCGTGATCGCAATGCGGGCGAAGAGATCCTGCACGGCGCCTTCGACCTCGTCGAGCAACGTCAACGCCTCGTCGAGTCGGTCTGTTCGCAACGGATACACGCGGCCGGAGATCGTGCCGCCCCGATCGAACTTCGCCGCCGGGTAGTCGTGGCCCGTGTCGTACAGCGCGCCGGACGCCGAATCGTCGCGGCCTTCGTCCGTGACGAACGGCTCCAAAAACGGCCAACGCCGTTGACCGGGTCGCAACGTGCCGTAGACGAAGAGGTGCGTGATCATTGCACCGGGCGGTGATCGCCGACCGACGGTGGTTGCAACAACATTCGCTGTCGCGGTGTGCACGACTCGAGCAGATCGCGGGACCACACCTCGTGCGACCACGCCGAATTGCCGGGGGAGTACTTGTACAGCAATGTCCGTCGTTGCCGCGGGCCTTGCCATGCGGTTGTGCCGTGAGTCAACGCTTCGGTGAAGATCGCGACGTCGCCGGCCTGCATCGGCACCTCGATCGCCAAGTCGGCCGATACCTGCGCGGGTCGCGGGAAGTTGGCCTTGTGGCTCCCGGGCACGCACAGGAATCCACCGCGACCACGCAGGTGATCGACAAGCGCCCATTGCACAGCTACCAGTCCCGTGCGAATGCTTCCTCCGTCGACCGTGTAGTACTGCGCAGGGTCGAAGGGTTTGCCCCCACCGTGCAGGCCGAGCCCGCTGGTGCCTGGTCGCATGATGATCCCGTATGCGTGGTCGAGTCGGGCGTTGTTGCCGCACAGTTCGAGGATGATGTCGAGGATCCCGTCGTGATCGAGCAGGTCGCGGAAACGACGCGCAGTCGTGAGGTGACCGGCAAACCTTTGGCTCATGATGTCGGTGCCGGGCTCTGGCGTGTCCAACAGGTCGACGGCGACGTTCAATGCCTCGATGTCACCCGCCGACAGTACGCCCCGGCGGACAATGAAACCTTCGAGGTCGAAGCGATACCGCTCCTCCGGAGTCATCAGTCGTCGGGATGTTCGATGGCGTCGAGGAAGGCATCGACGTCGTCGTCTTCACCACCGACCAGCCAGATCGTGAGACCGTCTTCGTTCTCTGCGTCGGGCTCGTCGTCCTGCCATGGCAGCATGCCCTCGACGCTGTAACGGTCGACGGTGATGTCGTCGTTCTCGTCGACGACGGGTGCCACGATTGCCAACTCGACCTCGGCGTCGGGCGGCTGATCCTTCAAGATCTCGATGAGTTCACTCACGCGCATGATCGCACCCTAGTCAGGACTCGGACAACCAACCGGGAGCGTGGTCGAGCAGGAACAGGCTGACGTCCTTGCAACGGTCGAGTGTTTCGCAGAACGGCGTCTCCTCACCCAGCAGGACGTCGGCGAGATCGACCGCGATTCGGGCGACCATGGCCAAGCTGCGTTCAGGAGCGTCGGTGACGCTGGCG
Source organism: Ilumatobacteraceae bacterium (assembly GCA_040005915.1). GTDB lineage: Bacteria > Actinomycetota > Acidimicrobiia > Acidimicrobiales > Ilumatobacteraceae > JAENVT01. Next base: position 2,496 of record JBDTYA010000001.1, on the reverse strand, counting down.
AAGGAGTCGGTCGCGGAGACCTCGACCGGCAGCTCGAGTCCGCCGACACCGGCGATCTCGGTAGCCAGCACCAGCAGGTCGGGCGGCTCGGGCAGCGGCGGGAGCGTCCACGTGAAGAGCAGCGGGAACGTGAACCCCCGCGGCGGATCGGCGTCGGGATCGTCCTGCTTGATGACCTCGTCCTCGAAACCCAGGAGCGCACGAGGGTCGACTTCGAGCGAGAGGTGCAGGTCGATGGGCCCGTTGCACGCCTCTTCGGGGTGCAGGTCGACCTCCCACAGTTGGCGAAGCGAGTAGGTCTCGACGAAATGACGTTCGTCGTGCACGTGGAACCCGTGATCGACGGCATGGCTCTTCAGCTCTGCGACGAAACCGGCGACATCGATGACTGCCACGGCTCCCGACACTACCGTGAGGAGCGATGATCACCGACCGTATGGGCCTGTTGCACGACGTCGCCGACGCGGTTGGCGCGGCGATGCAAACCGTGACCGACTGGGGCCCGTCGGGTGATCGGGAGGGCCAGTACTCGCTTGATCTCGTTGCCGACAGTGCCGCGCTCGGGGTGCTGCGGGCCTCGGCCGCCGGTGTTGGCGTCATGTCGGAGGAGAGCGGTTTCGATCCCGGTACGACCGGCGAGATCGTGGTGCTCGATCCGATCGACGGATCGACGAATGCCAGCCGTGGTATTCCGTGGTTCGCCACGTCGCTGTGCTTCGTCGACGAACACGGCCCCGCCGCGGCGCTCGTCGTGAACCAGGCGACGGGCGTTCGCTTCTCCGCCCAACGCGGTGCCGGCGCGTGGTGCGGCGAGCGACGACTCCGCCCCTCCAACTGCAGCGAGCTGTCGGAAGCGATCGTCATCGTCTCCGCCGTTCCCCCGCACGACGTCGGCTGGGCACAGTTCCGTGCGATGGGAGCGTGCGCGCTCGACCTGTGCGCCCTGGCCGACGGCGTCGTCGATGGTTACGTCGACTTCGGCAGCGAACAGCACGGCGTATGGGACTACCTCGGCGGCTGGTTGATCTGTAGTGAGGCCGGCATCGACGTGCTCGACGCGTTCGACCGACCGATGATGCACATGGACCACCCGGCGCGCCGCACACCAGTCGCCGCGGCGACCGACGACCTGCGCGCCCACCTGCTCTCCGCCCGCCGCCGGAGCGCGTAGCCAGCGCTGCGGCGTCGGTTGTAGGCTGACGACTCCGCTTCGGCGGGCGCATAGCTCAGTTGGTTAGAGCACCGCCCTTACAAGGCGGGTGTCGGGGGTTCGAGTCCCTCTGCGCCCACTGGTTGACGAACCGGGGCTACTTCTTGCCGATCGGAGTGGGAACCACGGTGGCGCGGATCTCCATCTGGCGGTGAGGCTCCAACCACGGGCTCTTGGCGCCGCCATCCGGTTCGCCCCAGAGTACAGAGACTCGGCTCCCGACCTTGGCGTACTCCGGCTCGACGACTGCGAGTGAGAGCATCGCCCGCTCGTTCCAGATGAAGCCGGTGTAGGTCGAGGCGCCGACCGTGCGTCCTTCGTCGTTGTGGACCGCGTCGTACTGCCATGTCGCATACGTCGCGCGCGGGAACTCGATGTAGAGCCCCGGGAGCTCATCGGGGTGCATGTACGACTCGACGACTTTGGCCACGTCCTCGGCGTCCCAGACGAGAGTCACCTTCTGCCGGTGGTCGTCACCAGCCGTCCGTTCGAGTGCTTCGCGTCCCACGAAATCGTGGTCGAACTTGACCACGTTGCCGTAGCCGAGCTCCCACGGCGTGAAGTAGTAGTCCTGAATGTCTGGTGCGTCGTAGCTGCCGCCGAGGGCCCAGGTTGCCTCCTCGCTGGTCGCCGGGAGCCACTCACGGAAGGGGCGGAACTCCTCACTGGTGAAGATTGCCGGGACGGGGCGCGGGATCCAGCCGAGCTCCAGCGCGTTCGTGAAGTATGCGAGCGATCCAACCCGGCGCAGTCCGAATGCGGCCCCGGCCTCCAGGATGGCCGCCTTCACCTCGGGGCCCTCATCCCACGGCCCGAAGAACTCACACCCCGCGTTGCCGGCCATCGTGTGCCGCTGGGCCCAGACCTGATGGCCGGCGATGTTGACAGGGAAGATCTCGGACCATGATGCCTTGCGCAGGGGAGCACCGGTGAGCTGCTCGATGAGGGCCGGTGCGTCGGGCCCTTCCACTTGGTACCGGTACACGGTCCGTCGGCCGGCGGGATTGTTGGAGAAGATCTCGTCGGCCTCGATGGACACATCCCAGCCGCCGGTCTCCGCGCAGAATCGCACGTAGTTGTGGCCGGCAGCGCGACCGACCAGCACCATCTCCTCCGGGGCGACGCTGTAGAGGACGCCGTCGCCCACGAGGTAGCCCTCGGGGCTGGACGTGACCATGTGCCGGGAGCGACCGACATCGAAGGTCTCGAAGCTGTTCACGGCCAGGCCGGAGAAGAGACTCTGGGCGTCCTTGCCGCGCACGTATGTCGTCGTCATGTGAAACGAC